>CALBJL010000049.1 GCA_937893485.1 uncultured bacterium
TCGGAATGGTTCGTGCAATGAAAGCAAAACAGACATGCTTGCGGGAGCTGCAAATGCAGGATATAGTGCCCGCATGCCTTGAAACACCATATAAATAGTTTCACAATTACCTATTACCCGAGGAAATGCAAAAGCAGAACGCAGGGCTGGGAGGTTGAAGGAAAGAATGAGAAAAAAAGAAAAAAGGAACATGAATATACAAAAAGACGGTCAGAAAGCGGGGCGGTTATATATCTCTCTCGTAATCGGCGCCCTTGCGGTGGGCGGCATCTGTATCTTTGCTTTGCCGCAGCAGACATATTCCGCACAGGAAAACCGGTATCTGACAACCCGCCCGCAGATCAGTGTAGACGGCATCTTTTCCGGTGAAGTGCAAACGGATCTGACAAACGCGGCGAACGACCAGTTTCCGGCGCGCGACCTGTGGATGAAGACTGCCACAACGAGTCAGTATCTGCTGTATCACAGGGAAATCAACGGCGTTTATATCGGCGAGAACGGCTATTTATTTGAAAAAGTCGTAGACAGCGATCTCTCGGAGCAGAATTACAGAAAAAATATCGGATTTGTCACAGCATTGCGGCAAAATGCGGATACAGAGGTATCTGTTATGCTCGTGCCGACACCGGGGACGATTCTGACAGATCAGTTGCCCAAACGGGCGGTGCTCTATGATCCTCTGCCGTATGATACGCTGGGTGAGGAGCTGTGTGAGGCGGATTCGGTGCGTTGGCTCGCGATCAGGGATGAGATCGTGCGCGCCGCGCATGACAGCGTCCGTCCACTGTATTTCAAGACCGATCACCACTGGACGACAAACGGTGCCTATGTAGGGGCATCGCTCTATTTGCAGGCGCATGGAATCACGCCCGTGCCGCAGGAGCGCTATGATGTGCAGACAAAGAGTACCAGTTTTTTTGGCACGCTCTATTCCAAGGTAGCCGGACTGCCGGGAGCAAGACCGGAGAAGATCGATCTGCCAATGAATCTGCCGCAGGGCATCAGCATCGAGACAAGCGGTGCACCCGCAGATGCACTCAGCACAAACGGCACGCATGAAATGCTGCAGTTAAGCGGGATCTATGATCTGAGCAAGCTGGAAGTGAAGGATCAGTATGCAGTCTATTTCGGCGGCAACTACGGATCACTGACGATCACGAATCCCGATGCGCAGACAGACCGCCACCTGCTCATACTCAAGGATTCTTACGCGAACAGTATGGTGCCGTATCTGATCGACGGCTATGCACAGATTACGATGATCGATCTGCGCTATTATAATGAATCCGTATCCGAGCTCGCCGCACAGGACTGGGACGAGATACTCGTGTGCTACGAAATGAGCAATTTTATAAAAGATAAAAATCTTTTCAAAATTTTACGTTAAAAGTGTAGTGTATACCTGACAGGCTGCGTTTGGTTAGATGTAAGTACCTCAGAAAAGCCGCGGTGACGACCGTGGCAGGCGCGCAGAGGAGACAGCAACATGTTATTATTTTTATCCATGCTGGATACAGAGGAAGAGCAGAGCAAGTTTGCATTTCTGTATGAAAAATACCGCTATCTGATGTGGTATGTGGCAAAAGACATCTTAAAAGATAAGGATCTGGCTGAGGATGCCGTGCAGGAGGCATTTTTGACGCTGACAAAGCATCTGGATCAGATAGAGAAACCGGACAGTCCGCAGGCAAAGCGGTTTCTTGTGACGATCACAAAGAGCAGGGCGATTGATCTGCTGCGCAGGGAGCGCAAGGCAGAGTTTACCGAATATGAGGATGCGCTGGGAGATGCCACCGGAGCGGACGATACGCTGGATACATATCTGAAGCTGGAGGCTTACGAGCAGCTTGTAGACGCGATCCGCAGTCTGGATGAAAATTACCGGGTAGTCTTAGAATGCCGTTATCTGCATGAATTGTCGGAAAAGGAGACCGCAAAGGTGCTCGGGCTGGCAGAAAAGACGGTGAATGTGCGGACTTACCGGGCGAGAAACAAATTAAAGCAAGTGCTTCAGCAGTATCAGGGAGGTAATCTATGAGTCTGAATATGAATGGCGAGCGGCTGCTTGCCGAGGCACTGGCAGATGCAATGAACCGGGATCTGGAGCAGGTTCCCTCACAGGAGCAGCTCAAGCAGGAGCATCAGTTTTCCAGATCTTTTGAGCGCGGGATGCGCAGGCTGGAAAAGCAGGCGGCACATGGAACAGAAACGGCGGAATCCGGTAAAGTGACCGCGTATCCCGCAAAGAGCTGGCGGAGGTATGGTGCATGGGCAGCAGCGTTTGTGTGCGTGGTCGGTCTGGCAGCAGTCGCAGCGACGGGTGGACTGTTCCGTATGGGAGCAGGGGATTCGGCAGCTCCGGAACAGGGGTATGCAGAGTCATCAGAAATGGACGGGACAGCAGATGCAACAGCAGAACAGGCGTGGGATGACGCGGCGGACGATGCGGCAGACGAGGCGTGGGATGACGCGGCGGACGATGCGGCAGACGAGGCGTGGGATGATGCAGCGTCAGACAACGCGGATGACAGCGGGAACGCAGACCGTGCATGGCAAAGCGGTGCGTGGGAGGAAAAGGCAACAGCCCCCGACTGGCAGGAGCAGCTATTGGCTGAGAGCGCAAAAGCGGATGAATGGGTAAGCTGGTCTTACGGGCAGATGTGCGATGACGGTTCGATCATTCTGGACACAACCGTGAAAGCAGAGCTAACGGAGGGTAACAGACAGCTTCGTGTGAGTGATGTCTGTGATGTCTATTATGAACAGACGGACGGCACATGGACACGGGTGTATCACAATCCGGATCGCCAGATCAGTCTGTTTAATGGTATCGAGCAGCAGGGAGACAGCTATTTTTTATCTGATCTGAACATGACAGCATCGGGAACATACCGGCTCGTGCGTCAGGTCAACCAGTACCGGCAGGTATTGCAGTTAAGTGTGGAAACAGATTAAAGTGGAAAACAGGAAAAGCAAAGAGGAACACTGACGTTCGTGTGTGATGAAAGGGGGAAGTATTATGAGAAAGACAATGGGAAACGGGAAAATCAGAAATAAAAAGCAGATCGTGCTGGTGACACTGCTGACACTGGTCGTGGCATTTAGTCTGGCAGGCTGCGGTGCGGCAAGCAAATATGCCTCTGCGGATTCGGCAGCGGCGGAGGCACCACAAATGAATGGATCCGGTGCGGCTGATATGGGCTATGATGTCAAGGAGGATGCGGTAGATGATGCCGCATACGAGGAGGTAGCAGAAACAGCGGATGCAGCGGACGACGGCATGACGGGTGGAACAGATCCCGGCACCTCAAAGGCGGCACAGACGAGTGAGAAGATCATTTATACTTATAATTACTCGGTTGAGACAAAGCAGTTTGATACATTCATGGATACCGTGCAGAAGCGGATCAATGAGTACGGCGGTTATCTGGAGAGCTCTGAGACGAACGGCAATGCAAACCTGAATATAACCAGATATGCCAATATGGTCATCCGTATTCCGGCAGACAAGATGGATCAGTTTTTGTCAATGGTCAAGGAAAATTCCAATGTCACCTATTCGGGATGTTCTACCGAGAATGTAACACTCAGCTATGTAGATCTGCAGAGCCATATCAAGTCGCTCAAGATCGAGCAGGAGACATTGATGGATCTGTTAGAGCGTGCGACAAAGCTGGAGGATGTGCTGACCTTGCAGGCACAGTTGACGGATGTGCGTTATCAGTTAGAGAGCTACGAGTCACAGCTTCGCGTATATGATAACCGGATAGACTATGCGACACTGTATCTCGATATCAGTGAGGTAGAGCGTGAGACAAAGGTCGCAGATAAGCTCAGCTACGGCGAGGAGATCAGTCAGGGATTGTCAGATACGTTCTACTCCATCGGTCAGGGACTGCGGAGCTTCTCGATCTGGCTGATCGTCAATCTTCCGACAATACTGTTGTGGGCAGTGATTATTGTCGTGATCGTGTGGATCGTGCGCAAAGTGCTCAAGAGGCATGAGAAATGGCAGGAGAAACGGAGAGAAAAAAAGGCGCAGAAAAGACAGCAGAAAAAAGAGCAGGAACAACAAAAGGAACAGGTAACAGACGATTCCGCAAAATAAGACATCATTCAGAGGGCAGCCCTTGCGGTTGCCCTCTTGAGTGTGGTAGAATATAAGCAGTTCAGAGAGCTGTGAAACAGCGGTTTTGCGAATGGCTCTGAACTGCTTGTAAAGAAGGAGGAACAAACAATGTATCAGAAGGTCAAAAAACTGCTGGCAGCGCTGTGCGTGTTTGCACTGGTGTTCACTGCGATACCGGCTGTGCCCGCAAAGGCAGCGACAGCAGTTCCCAAATTTAAAAAGGTATATGCCAATCTGTACCAGAATGGCAGCACCAAAGGAAAGTACACGTATACACTTACGAATCTGAAGAAGGGACAGACAGTCAAATGGACGGTGACAGGTCCCGGAAAATCATATGTCAAGTGGAAAAAGGCGAGCACCAAAGCGACCGGCAAGAACGCGAGCAACACGCTGACCATAAAAACAGGCGGCGCGATGGCTGCAAAGAATAAAAAGGTGACCTTGCAGGCAGAGGTCTATTCCGGAACATCGTTTTTATATAAGACGACAACCAGCTCCAGAATCAAGATCAAACCGTCAAAGGTGGAGCTGACATTACCCGATGCGGCAGATGATGTGCTGTATGTCGGTGGCAGCTACCAGTTCGGCTACACGCTGACTCCGGCAAATGCGACCTGTACGAATACGTGGATCGTCACAGGTGAGGATCAGCAGGATTATACCTCTTATATGAGCAGCGACGGCACATTCAAACCGATGAAAACAGGTGTTTATACGATCAAGCTGAGTGCGAAGATCGGTACCAGTGAGGTGAAATCTGCGTCTGTGACCGTGGAAGTAGCTGACTATATCGTATCCGTGAAACAGACGGATGCCAATAAGATTGAGGTCAATTATTCCGGCGATATGCATGACAAAGTCGCAAAGGATGATTTTTCGGTTACAAATGCAGCGGGAGCACCGGCTGTCGTAAAGAGCATGACATTTTCCGAAAACGGCGAGATTGCAACGCTTACACTGCTCACAAACCTGCGTGATGCTACCACTTATACGGTCAGCGATGGTCTGACCTCCAAGGCATTTCAGGCGAGCGTGGGCATTCCGGTAAAACTGGAGATTCTCACCCAGAAGGTGACTGTTGACAAGGAATCCGCGATCGAATATGCATTGTATGACGAGAACGGTGTAAACGTGGCGGCAGCATACCCCGGCACGCTCGACTACGATGCAGAGGTGACAAACGGATACATCACAGACAATAAAAAGCTGTATATGACGACCGTTGGCAAGACCGCAACCGTGACCGTAAAGTATACGAGCAAGACGGAGGCGGGACTGGTTCTGAGTGCTGTCGGTGTCATTACCTGTGAGGCGGCAACGACATCTACCGACACGAATTTTACGATGACAACAGCGGCGACGGCTCCCGATTATACGGCAGCCAGCTACAAGGATAACCGCCGCGTGGCGATTGGAAAGACGTATTATGCACATTTCCGTGCGCTGGATACCGATAAGAGCGAGATCAAATATACATCTGTCAAATACGAGTCCTCAGACCCCGATGCACTGATCATCACAAAAGATGGCAAAGTGACCCCGATCCGCAGCGGACAGGTAAATATCATCGTGACAGCGGTATATGCGGGCGAGGAGTATGCCTACAGCTATGACGTTACAGTGGCAGAAGCACCGAAGCTGGCTTCCATCAATCTGAGCGCGGACAGCGTGACGATTTCTAATGTATATAACTCAGAATATCGCCAGTATATCGATGTGACCGCACTCGATCAGTACAACGAGCGTTTTGCACTGACCGGAGAGACCGCGAGCGTGACGAATACGACGACCAGCCTCATCAATACGAGTGTGGCAAGCTACGATGCAGCGAATGACCGCATTGTCATCAACGCATCCAATGCGGTAGTCGGCACTTATAATTATACGCTGACATTGACCTCCGGCACGGAAAAGGTGTCTGCGGCATTCTCTGTAGTTATCGTCAGCCCCGGCAGTGTGCCTTCCAATGCAGCGACGACTTATGCGATTGAGATGGATAAGCACAGCGATGACCTGTCACTCACGACGGATGTCAGCGGCAGCCGTTATGTAAATGTGCGTCTGGCACAGTACAGAGGCGGTGTATTTACAAACTATGCGATGTTTACATCTGCAACCGTGACAAAGGGCAGCGAGTATTACAGCGCGGATCTGACGGTACCGGGAACGGCTTCCAAGCAGACACTCGGCGCATCCACCCGCCTGTCGTTAAAGACACTGGATATTACATCCGATGTAGGCCGCAAGGCACCGACCGGAACGTATACGATTACCCTGCAGTATTATTCACAGGCAGATAAAGGCTATATGACACTGTCATCGACGCTCACACTGACAGATACACAGGATCAGCCGGAGATTACGATCGAGCGTGTCACCGCATCCAAGAGCTGTGCGACAGCGTTAGAGCTTGCGCAGAACTGTCTGATTCCTGAGAATGGTACGATTACCGAGTGTGCAGTGACCGGCGAGACAGAGCCCGGTTCCAAGGTGGCAGTCAAAGCGGGCGATCAGGTTAATATCAGATCCGTTACTGTGGTAGGTACTTACCAGATCGCAGGAGACCGGAAGATCACGATGACCTATACGATCTCAGTCGGAAAGACATTGACAAATATCTGACAACATAATGTAAAATAACAACAAGAGTGGTTTCCGGTTGGAAACCACTCTTGTTATGTAAATAGAAAATTTAATTTTTAGAGTCATCATTCGACAGATAGCGCATGCGGTTAGAATCGGCTTTTTTGGAAGCAGAGATATAGGCGACTTCTTTGCCGCCGTTCATCGTGCGCATGCAGTTGGGACACAGTGTGCCAAAAGAAACGGGTACACCACACCGTTGACAACGGGTATTCATCATTTTATTCTCGCCGGTCACATATTCGATGCGACCTTCCTTGATCCATTTGCGCACCTTATTCTGCGGAATATGAAAAATCTCTGCCAATTCAAACTCTGTGACGTCATGTGTACGGATATATTCGCGGATCTCCTTAAAGAGTACATCATCCTCGCATGTGGGGCAGTGATCTTTTTCATAGCTGATCGGCAGTGCCCGTCCACACATCGTGCACAGTTTGTAATTGCTCAGTTCTTCGGGTTGTTTCATGGTACATCCTCCTCACAATTTTCATATAGAGATAGAATATCCTGCAAATACTCTCGATATTGTGTACATATCGTGGCAGGAGAGATCATCCGCACGCGGCTGCCGAGACCGGACAGCCAGCCAAAAAACTGACGGCTGACGGCGACGCTGACACGCACCTGCAATTCGCGGTCAGATACGGCGCGCATAGGGACATCTGTTCCGAAACGGTCGATCATAACCCCTGCGAGTGAATGGTCACAACGGAGTGTAACGACAGTTTCTTCACCGGCAAACATGCCAAACGTCTTTTTGGCAAATCCGGCGATATCTAATGCCTCAAATGCGTCTTTTCCCATACGGGGCTGTTCACAGACGCTGAGGCGCAGCATTTTATCAACGCGATAGTATTTTAAAATCGCTGCTTCATCATCATAGGCAATCAGATAATAATTCTCATCCTCCCAGGTCATAAGCCAGGGGCTGACCTCATAGAAGGCGCCTGATTTGCGCGGAACGAGCTGCTTCGATGCAGACCATTCGCAGTAGAGGAACCGGATCTGGTTGTCCGATGCCATTGCAGCGTAGATCGTGTCGACATTATAGTAAATCTGCTCATTATTTGATTTGCCGCGCTGGGCAACGACCACCTGACGGTGGAGCTGGCTGGCTTCCATGTGGCTCGTGAGTGTTTCCAGCTTGGTAATCAGCGCGCGGGATTTCCTGGCAGTCACAAATTTGGATGCCTGCACCGCGTCTACAAGGAGCTTCAGCTCTGCCAGTTCAAATCGTCTGCCGGCGAGGTAATAGCCTCTGGGATTGTCGCGCGTTGCGATAATATCAAGCCCAAACTTCTGAAGCGCATGGATATCATCATAGATGCTTTTGCGCTCCGCATGGATGCCCTGTGTCTCTAAATAGGCAATGATCTCAGCCGTTGACACCGGATGCTGTTCGTCCGTGCGCTCAGACAGAAACTGTGCCAGATACAGGATTTTCAGTTTTTGACCATAAGATTTGGGCATAGTAAATCCCTCGTAATTAGATATTTAGATATAGTGTAGCATACTTTTGGAAAAATGGGAAAAAAATATATGAAAAAACGACCGCGTTCGCGATCGTTTTTTCGAGGAGTTTAGTTATGAAAATGTTACATCTATATAGGGAATTGTTGCTATCAACATCTCTGTTGATAGACATAGTATATCGAGCAAATGTGACCAAATTGTGTCCGAAACATAAAAGAAATCTAAAATAAATCTTAAACAATTCTAACCTTTCATACCTTGTATCAGTGCAGGCTCTGTGCTAGAATAAAAAACGGTAACAGGATGAAAGAAAACAAAAAGGACGGTCTCAATGACAATAGAATTATTTTTTTCGAAGCTGCTCAGCAATCAGGTTCTGATGGGTGGAATTGCCGGATGGTTTGCGGCTCAGTTTTGCAAGACACTGCTCTATGCAATTATCAATCATAAACTGGATATCAGTCGTTTCTGGGGGGATGGCGGCATGCCTTCCGCACATTCGTCTACGGTGAGCTGTATGGCAGTAACGGCAGGGATCGTGTATGGCGTGGAGTCCTTTCCGTTTGCGGTCTGTGTGATTGTGGCACTGATCACGATGCGTGACGCGATGGGCGTGCGTCTGGAGACCGGAAAGCAGGCAAAGCTGCTCAATGAAATGGTGCGTCTGTTTTCGAAGGACAATCCCAGTCTGCCGGAGGAACGTCTGAAAGAATTTGTCGGACATACGCCGATGCAGGTATTGATGGGATGTGTGACCGGCTGTGTGATGGCAGTGCTGATCCATATTGCATTCTATATGTGACAGAGGATAAGCAGCGTTTGGGAAACGTTCAGGTGATAGAGGTTAGTAATAGGAATGAGAGATTTAACCAAGGGCAATCCGATGAAACAGATCCTTCTGTTTATGATGCCCATTTTGATAGGAAATGTACTACAGTTGACTTATAGTCTGGTGGATACCCGTGTGGTAGGCTCCGTCTTGGGAGATACTGCGCTGGCGGCTGTCGGGGCGACGACCTCGCTGAGTACGCTCGTGATCGGATTTTTGCAGGGACTGACAAATGGCTTTGCCGTGATCGTGGCACGTTTTTTCGGCGCAGGGGACAAACAGGGACTGAAGCGCTCGGTAGCGGCGGCGAGTGTGCTGTCATTGGGAGTCAGTGCAGCGCTGACTCTGGTCAGCATTGTATTTTTGCCGCAGATTTTCAGCGTGCTGCATGTCGGAAGTGATATTTATGCACTGTCCTACGAATATATTGTAGTGATTTTTGCCGGAATGACGGTATCGATGCTGTATAATCTGTGCGCGGCGCTGCTGCGTGCGATCGGTGATTCCGTAACACCGCTCATTTTTCTGGCGATTTCTGTCGTGTTAAATATTTTTGGCGATCTGTTCTGTATCTGCGTGCTCGATATGGGTGTGTGCGGCGCTGCGGCAGCAACGGTTGTGTCACAGCTGTTTGCTACCGTGCTGTGTCTCGTGTTTATTTATAAAAGATATGAGATTCTGCACGTGCAGCGTGAGAACTTCGGATTTTCGCGCGATCTGGTACGCAATCTGCTCAGTTGTGGATTGTCGATGGGATTTATGGGATGTCTCGTGAATATCGGTACGGTCGCGTTGCAGACCGGTATCAACACGCTTGGAAATGACATTATTGTCGCACATACGGCGGCGCGCAAGCTGACAGAGCTGTTTATGCTGGCGTTCGGTGTGATCGGAACGACGATGGCGACGTATTCCGGACAGAATTTTGGTGCGGGACGCATTGACCGCGTCAAGGAGGGTGTGCGCGCAGCGCTGACCATCGTACTGATCTGGTGCGGGGTCGTGCTGGTGTGCAGCTATACGATTGCACCGGTTCTGATCCGTCTGGTGACAGGCACTAAGAGTGAGACAGTTGTTGCTGCGGCATGGTCTTATCTGAAATTTGACACCCTGCTGTACTGGGTGACAGCGGTCATCGTTGTGCTGCGTAATACGATGCAGGGTATCGGCGATTATGTGACACCGATCATATCGAGCAGTGTAGAGTGCATCGGCAAGATTATTCTCGTGAATCTGCTCGTGGAGCCGTTCGGCTACTGGGGTATCATCGTAGCCGAGCCGATTACATGGTGTTTTATGGTGATCCCGCTGATCGTACAGTACATACGCAATCCGCTGTTGAAAAAGGTAAATCAGATATAGATGGCTGTATCTAAAACAAATCGTTTTTGACCGGTATGGCAACCTGTGTAATATAATCACTGCTATTCCCGCCACGGTTCGGTGGTCCTTCTAAATAAATACAGCGATAGTGTCCGGCTGTTTCTACATGGTTCAGCCGGACATATTCATTTAAAGCAGAAATCGCAGTCCCAAGTCCCTCATATGCTCCGCGGTAATAGATACATAAGGCAGGTGTCTCGGCAAATTCCTGCCGCTCTGCGCCGGCGAATTCTTCCTTGACAGGAATGCAGCACATGAGATCCAGATCATCAAGCCCGTTTCCCATACGGACTGTAAACATCCGGGCGATCATAGACATCATGCCTGTTTTCGCGGCTGCAATGTATGTGTCGCGCAGCCTGGCTGCGGCATCCCCGGTATCCGTGCACTGATACCTGCGGCAGAAGCATATCTGCTGCGGAAGCTGTATCCGGTGTATCCGCAGATCCCCCTCCTTCGTAGAGCGTGCCTGAAGCATCTGGATATTGCGGTCTAACGCGGCGCGCAGATTCATCAGACGCTCAAGATAGAGATCCATATTTTCGGTATCATAGTAGTAGCTTGCGATTTCCGCAAGTGACAGACCGAGCGCCTGCAGAGACCGGATCGAGCGGATCTGTGTCATATTGTCCGCTGTGTAATACCGGTAACCGCTCTGTTCATCTTTGACAGCAGGTGTCAGCAGACCCATCTTTTCGTAGACCAGAATGGTCTTTCTGGTCACACCGAGAATTTTCGTAATCTCGCCCATTTGAAACAAATTCTCACCATATTTCTTCATAGTAATGTTCCTTATCAAATGCTGTTATTGTTCACCGTAACGGGATCGATTTACTTGACTCGACCCCTAAGGTACAGTGTATAATCAGTTTACCAAAACCTTGTAGGATCTACAAGGTGAAGATTATTTTTTGACAAGAGGGAGGTATGGTATGAAAGATATGAGTCAAAAAAGAACAAACCTGTTAAAAAGATCCGTAATCTTCGCTCTGATAATGGCTATGCTGATCACGCTGATTCCTACAGACACATTTGCTGCATCAGTCGCTTATCTGACAGAAGATCCGAATGCCGATCTTTATCCATTTCCGTTAGACATGGATTTCCTGTCGAACTATCTGTACGGCAGTGAGGAAAACACAAAGGGTAAAGTGTTTGCGACCTATGGGCGCGAAGTTCCGAAAGAATGGATACCCCGCGAGATGCCGCCCAGCCTTCAGAGCAGTTACTGGGGTAAGGCTGTGGTACATACCACGGTAGCAAAGGCGTATTTCTATCCGGGTCAACCACTGATCGACTACCATAAAAAGCGGATTGAGGAGTTGAATCAGACCGCTTATCCTTATCTGGGAACCCATCCCGAAGGTCAGGCAAATCTCGCTTTTTATTGTGCAGAAACGAGTGAATTTCAAGTCATTGCATACAATGCAGAGTGGGTCGCTATCTGGAGCCCGGGTGCAATTGATGTCGGTCAGGGACTTTCAAGTACCTGTGGCGGACTCGGAACGGAGCAGTACGCCAGCTGGAAACCGGGTGTGTATTTTATGCCGCGCAAGTACGTTTACATCACCGATGCGAGAAATCAGCAGTTAGAGATACCGAAGATCACAGCATCGGGAACGGCAACATGTAATATTTATGTAAAGACAACCCCGGCAAGTGATAATTATGTAGCTTCGGGACTGATCGAGACGAACCAGCTGTTTCAGGTGACAAAGACGACTCCGATCAATGGACATTATCAGATTTATTATAAGCAGGGACTTTACTATGTTAATGCCAAATATGTAAACCTGCGGATGTCAGGCGAAAACAAGCCTGCGATGCAGTATAATGCGGTTGTCACAGCCAGTGATCCGGTTGATATCACCTCTCAGGCAAATGCATCTGCCGCTGTAGAGGGAACTGTGAAAAAAGATGCCAAACTTCAGGTCGTTAAGAAAAACGCGGGCAACGGTTATTCACAGGTGTGGTTTAATTCAAAGAAGTGCTATATCCCTACAAAGTGTCTGGGTGACTTTGAAGATTATTATTCGCTCGCAGACATCAAGAAACTGGGAAAAGCGAAGGGAACGCTCGTCCTCAATGCACCGTGGTCCGGGTTGGGCAACACAGCGTATACGGCAGAGGGCTTGAAAATCCTGAAAAAAAATCATATGAATGAGGGTAAAGCAGCGCAGAAAATTGCTGCCATCAATGGATCTTATCACATGAGTGATGGCGACAGTGCTACCGTGTATGGAATCAACAAATATACCTATTATTCGGAAGACTTCCCGGATTATAAGGAAAAGGTGACGATATACAAAATACTGTATAATGGAAAAGTATGCTACACCATGGATCTGGGGCATGAAACAATTAACTATTACCCCGGCAATAAGTATTCAAAAAAGGTGACTGCGGAGACGAAACAGCTTTGGATCTATTGTAATAAAAATAGTGGTGGCGGATACTTGGAAGCCTATAAGATAGACGGTTACTATTACTACTATAAACTGGATGATATTGCATACCTGATGTCCGGAACAAATAAATCCTTTAACGTAACATATGATAAGGCGCACGATGCAATTATCATTAACAGTATGACTCCGTATAAGGGGAAGGCTGCGACTTTGAAGAAAGGCAACGGCAAAAAACATAAAGTGACCGTTCCCACCACCAGTATTGTGTGGGACGACGAAGTAGTTGGAATCCCCTGCTACAAGATCGATGGCAAGTATTATGTATCAGCGGCTGCCATTGCTGCATTGACAGATTCACGCTTTGAAGATACCCATTATGGGTGGAGTATCGCAACGACCAGACCGAACAAAATTGACGCTTACGGCTAAAATAGAGAAGGTTGTGAAATAAAATAGTTTTATAATAATAAGGACCTTGGGCTCGATTGAACCCAAGGTCTTTGTTGCTGCGTTGATCTTTATTTCTGGTAATTGATGGCTGCCTCCACAAATCCGCGGAACAGCGGATGCGGGCGGTTCGGACGGGATTTGAGCTCCGGGTGTGCCTGTGTCGCCACAAACCACGGATGTGCAGGCTCCTCGATCATTTCCACGATATGTCCGTCTGGAGACAGACCGGAGAGCATCATGCCGTTCTCTGTGAGCACCGTGCGGTAATCATTGTTGACCTCGTAGCGGTGGCGGTGGCGCTCGTGAATCGTCTTGCTACCATAAAGCGCGTATGCCTTTGAGGCTTCATCCAGCTCACACGGGTAAGAGCCGAGACGCAGTGTACCGCCAATATCGCCGTCCTCGTCCTGATCCGGCATTAAAGCGATGACCGGGTGGGTCGTCTGCGGGTCTAACTCGATACTGTGCGCATCGTGCAGACCGCAGACATGGCGGGCAAATTCAATGATAGCGACCTGCATGCCGAGACACAGACCGAGATAGGGAACCCCGTGTTCACGTGCATACCGGCAGGCGGTAATCATGCCTTCCACGCCGCGTGTGCCGAAGCCGCCGGGTACAAGGATGCCGCTGACATCCGAAAGCAGGCTGTCGACGGTCTCATCCGTTACGAGCTCGGAATCGACCCATTTGATATTTACGGTACAACGGCTCGCAATGCCGCCATGCTTGAGTGCTTCTACGACAGAGATATATGCGTCATGCAGCTGCGTATACTTTCCGACAAGAGCGACTGTCACTTCCTTATCCGGGTGACGCAGGGCATCTACCATGTCTTCCCAGTCTTTCAGATCCGGTTCGGGGCAGTCGAGCTCGAGACACTCGCAAGCTACCTTTGCCAGATTTTCCCGCTCCATTGCCAGCGGCGCTTCATACAGATATTCCACATCCAGATTTTGCAGTACATGGCTGCTGGGAACGTTACAAAACAGGGCAATTTTGTCTTTTAATCCTTGATCGAGCGGCTGTTCGCTGCGGCAGACAATAACATCCGGCTGGATGCCCATTCCCTGCAGCTCTTTGACCGAAGCCTGTGTCGGCTTGGTTTTCAGCTCGCCCGAAGCGCGGATATAGGGGATCAGTGTCACATGGATCAGCATCGCATTTTCATGACCGACCTCATGCTGGAACTGACGGATAGACTCTAAAAACGGCTGGCTTTCGATATCGCCGACCGTGCCGCCCACCTCAATGATCGCGATATGTGTCTCGCCGGAGGTGTAGTTGCGGTAAAAACGGCTCTTGATCTCATTGGTAATATGAGGGATCACCTGCACCGTGCCGCCGCCGTAGTCGCCGCGCCGCTCCTTTTGCAGGACAGACCAGTAAATTTTACCGGTAGTAACATTTGAATTTTTGGTTAAACTTTCATCAATGAAGCGTTCATAGTGTCCGAGGTCGAGGTCTGTCTCTGTACCGTCATCGGTGACGAACACTTCGCCGTGCTGAATGGGATTCATCGTTCCGGGGTCGATATTGATATAAGGATCAAATTTCTGCATCGTTACAGTGTAACCGCGAGCCTTGAGCAGACGGCCGAGTGAAGCGGCAGTGATTCCTTTTCCGAGACCGGAAACAACGCCACCAGTGACAAATACATATTTTACGGACATGATAGCTTCCTCCATAGGTAATAGAATTCTAATTTTGCTACGATATTATACATCAAAGTATTATACATCCCGTGCCGGAAGATTTCCAGCGGGTTGCAGAGGATTTCTCTTAATATAATAAACTATTTCTTTAGAAAATGTTTATAAAAAACGGAAAAGTACATATTGAAATCAAACAGGTTTGCTCTTATAATGGTAGAAAGTACGACAAGAGAAAGAAAGTTGGTAATTGGTCTATGGAAAATGGTAATTTCGGAGGCGGAGGTAACAATCCGAATAACAACAATAACAATCAAAACGGAGGAAACAACAATCGCGGCGGCGGTGGACCGAGAAACAACCGGAACGGCCAGATGGTCATGGTATTCGTGCTCATCACACTTGTGGCGCTGCTGTTCATGAGTCTGGTCAGCAAGTGGCAGACGCAGATGACTGCACAGGAGATCTCGTATACGGAATTCCTGAAGATGGTCGAGGACGGCAAGGTAGAGAGTGTGGGTCTGGGTTCCCAGCAGATCGATATCACACCGAAACCGGATAAGAATGAGATTATACCGGTCACTTACTATACAGGATATGTCGGTGATGATGATCTGATTCCGACGTTGAAAGAGGCTGGTGTAGAGATCAGGGGTGAGATCCCTGACAACACAGCAGGATGGATCTACAATATTGTGAGCTTCCTGCTCCCGATTGTGATCCTGTGGGCATTGCTGGGATTCCTCATGAAGCGTATGGGCGGCGGTCCGATGGGCGTCGGCAAAAATACGGCAAAGGTCTATGTCGAGAAAAAAACCGGAGTGACGTTTAAGGATGTTGCCGGACAGGACGAGGCAAAGGAATCGTTACAGGAGGTTGTGGATTTTCTGCATAATCCGAGAAAATATACGCAGATCGGTGCAAAGCTGCCGAAGGGAGCCCTGCTTGTAGGCCCTCCCGGAACCGGTAAGACGCTGCTCGCAAAGGCAGTCGCAGGAGAGGCTGGCGTACCGTTCTTCTCACTGGCGGGTTCCGATTTTGTGGAAATGTTCGTCGGAGTCGGTGCTTCGCGTGTGCGTGATCTGTTCAAGGAAGCGCAGAAACAGGCACCCTGTATCATTTTTATTGATGAGATTGACGCGATCGGAAAGAGCCGTGATACCAGATATGGCGGCAATGACGAGCGCGAGCAGACATTGAACCAGCTGCTGGCGGAGATGGATGGTTTTGATACCTCCAAGGGTCTGCTCATTCTGGCAGCGACGAACCGGCCGGAGGTATTGGATAAGGCATTGCTGCGCCCGGGTCGTTTTGACCGGCGTATCATTGTTGACAAGCCGGATCAGAAGGGTCGTCTGGAGACCTTGAAGGTACACTCCAAGGATGTCAAGATGGATGAGACCGTCGATCTGAATGCGATCGCACTGGCATCTGCCGGTCTGGTCGGATCAGATCTGGCAAATATTATTAACGAGGCAGCGATCAACGCGGTAAAACACGGCAGAGCCTTTGTGAACCAGAGTGATCTGTTTGAGGCGTTTGAGATCGTGGCTGTCGGCGGCAAGGAGAAGAAGGATCGCACGATGAGCGATCAGGAGCGCAAGATCGTTTCATATCATGAGGTTGGTCATGCGATGGTGGCCGCTTTGCAGAAAAATACCGAACCGGTACAAAAGATCACGATTGTTCCCCGTACAATGGGAGCGCTCGGCTATACGTTACAGACGCCGGAGGAGGAGAAGTTCTTACAGACGAAGGACGAATTGCTGGCGAAGATCCGTACCTATATGGCAGGTCGTGCGGCGGAGGAGCTGGTATTCCAGTCTGCGACGAGCGGAGCTTCAAACGATATTGAGATGGCAACACGTATCGCGCGTGCGATGGTGACACAGTACGGTATGTCGGAGGAATTCGGCATGATGAGCCTCGAATCAGTAGAAAATCATTATCTGGATGGCCGTCCGGTACTAAACTGTGGTGAGGAGACTGCGGCACAGATCGATAAGGTCGTACAGAAGATGATCAAGGATGCCTATGACGAGGCGACCAGACTGCTTGCAGAGAACCGAGAGATTCTTGACCGGATCTCCGATCACTTGTATGAGAAAGAGACAATCACCGGCAAAGAATTCATGAAGATTTTCCGTGAAATGAAGGATCTGCCCGATCCGGATGCGGAGAAAAAGGACGAGGACAATGGCGTTTGATTTTGCAGAGGAATTAGCGAAGCTTCCGAACAAACCCGGAGTCTATATCATGCATGATAAAAAGGATGCGATCATTTACGTCGGAAAAGCAATCTCGCTGCGCCACCGCGTGCGGCAGTATTTTCAGGCGAGCCACCATGAAGGAATCAAAAAAGACCGCATGGTGCAGCAGATCGACCGCTTTGAGTATATCGTGACGGATTCCGAGCTGGAAGCACTGGTGCTTGAGTGTAATCTGATCAAGGAGCACCGACCAAAATATAATACGATGCTTACGGACGACAAGACGTATCCATATATAAAAGTGACGCTGGGGGAAATGTTCCCCAGGGTCCTTTTTTCGCGTCAGCTAAAAAAAGACAAATCGGCTTATTTCGGGCCGTATACGAGTGCGGGCGCGGTCAAGGATACGATCGGACTGATCCACAAGCTCTATCAGATCCGGACATGTAACCGGTGTCTGCCGCGCGATATCGGGGCGGAGCGGGCTTGCCTGAATTACCATATCCACCAGTGTCAGGCACCGTGCCAGGGCTATGTGTCACAGGAGGAATACCGCAAACAGATCGACGGTGTGCTGGATTTTCTGAACGGGCGCTATCAGCCGGTGCTGCGGATGCTGCAGGAGAAAATGGAGGCGGCTGCCGAGAAACTGGATTTTGAGAAAGCCGCAGAATATCGGGATCTGCTCGGCAGCGTGAAACAGATTGCGCAGAAACAGAAGATTACACATGCGGACGGCGAGGATCGTGATATTCTGGCGCTCGCGTGTGATGACCGGGATGCAGTCGTACAGATCTTTTTTGTGCGCGACGGACGGATGATCGGCAGGGATCATTTTTATCTGAGAATCGTGAATGAGGACACTCCGGCACAGATATTGACTTCTTTTATCAAACAGTTCTATGCCGGAACACCGTATATCCCGCGGGAACTCATGCTGCAGACTGATATCGATGACCGTGAAGTCATTGAAGAATGGCTCAGTAAGCGTAAGGGTCAGAAAGTCTATCTGCGTGTGCCTAAGCGCGGCACCAAGGAAAAACTGGTCGAACTGGCGGAGAAAAACGCAATGATCGTGCTGACACAGGATCGGGAAAAGATCAAGCGCGAGGAAGGGCGGACGATCGGGGCAGTCAAGGAGCTGGCGGATCTGCTGTCGCTGCCACGTGAGCGGGTACAACGGCTGGAGGCTTATGATATTTCGAATACGAACGGTTTTGAATCTGTCGGATCAATGGTTGTCTATGAGAAGGGCAGACCGAGCCGCAGCGATTACCGGAAGTTCAAGCTGCGCACCGTTGTCGGACCGGATGACTACGCATCAATGCATGAGGTGCTCACAAGACGTTTTGAACACGGCTTAAAGGAGCGCAAGGAGCGGCGGGAACGCGAGCTGGAGGATGAATACGGCAGCTTCACGCGGTTTCCGGATCTGATATTGATGGACGGTGGACGCGGTCAGGTGAACATCGCGTTGCAGGTGCTTGATGAGCTGCACCTGAATATCCCGGTCTGCGGCATGGTAAAGGATGATAATCACCGCACACGCGGGTTATACTATAACAATGTGGAGGTGTCGATCGACCGGCACAGCGAGGCATTCCGGCTGATCACGCGCATTCAGGATGAAGCACACCGCTTTGCGATCGAGTATCACCGTTCGCTGCGCAGCAAGGAGCAGGTGCATTCCGTGCTGGATGACATACCGGGCATCGGGCCCGCGCGCAGAAAAGCACTGATGCGCACATTTCAGTCGCTCGATGCGATCCGCGCCGCTTCGGTGGAAGAACTGGCGGCGGCAGACAGCATGAATGAGCGGTCGGCGCAGGCGGTCTATGACTTTTTCCGGGCGCAGGAGCAGTCGTGAAAAAATGACCTTGCGGATTTGGATGTTGTAAATTATTATAGGAATAGATAGGTATAGGTTCAGCATGTATAGGGGGAACATACAATGACAAAAAAAGAGGTATCAGTCGCAAAATTGGCGAGATTATTAGATCTGAATAACTTTACGGAGCAGGTAAACCTCAAGCAGAAAAAGGTATGTATTACCGAGATCAACCGCCCCGCATTACAGTTGCACGGCTATTTTGAGCATTTTGCAGAGGGGCGCGTACAGATTATCGGAATGGTAGAGTTTGCATATTTGCAGCAGGTGGCAAAGGAGCGCAAGCGGGAGGCATATGATAAGTTCATGAGCTTTGATATACCGTGTGTTGTCTTTTGCCGGGGTTTCCAGCCGGATGAGGATTTTCTGGATGCGGCGACGAGGCACAATGTGGCAGTTCTCGGAACGGAGCGCGCGACTTCTGCGCTGACGGCAGAGCTGATCCGCACGTTGAATGAGGAGCTGGCACCGTGTATCACGATTCACGGCGTGCTGGTAGATGTATATGGTGAGGGACTGCTGATCATGGGTGAGAGCGGTATTGGAAAAAGTGAGGCTGCGCTGGAGCTGATCCGACGCGGACACCGCCTTGTGACTGATGACGCGGTAGAGATCAAGCGGATTGATGACCGGACGCTGATCGGTACGTCTCCGGCGATCACCAGACACTTTATTGAGCTGCGAGGCATCGGTATCATTGATGTAAAGTCACTGTATGGTGTCGAGTGTGTCAAGGATAAACAGCAGATTGATCTTGTGATTAAGCTTGAGGACTGGCATAAGGATAAAGAGTATGACCGTCTTGGCATGGAGCAGGAATACACCGAGTTTTTAGGCAACAAAGTGGTCTGCCACTCGCTGCCGATCCGTCCCGGACGAAATCTGGCAGTGATCTGTGAGACCGCCGCGGTCAACCACAGACAGAAGAAGATGGGCTATAATGCCGCGCAGGAGCTGTATCGCCGTGTGCAGGCGAATATCGCCAAGGGGTCCAGCTCGGATGACGACGAATAAAGGTGGTTGTCGATGTATCAACAGTATGTTATAAGGGGGCGCGGCTCCCACAAGCATGTCTGTTTTGCTTTCATTGCACGACCCATTCCGATGAGCCTCCGCAAAACAAAATTGTGTCAGCAATGGCTTCCACAATTTGGAGTCTCATCTCCATCGCGCAAAGGCAGCAAAATCAGACATCGCTTGCTCGCGCCGCTACGTTTCTATTGCGTCACAGTGTTCGCCTGTCCAGTCTGCGCTATGAATGTGCCTGACAAACATTCTGTAAAGTAAGGCTGCGGGCGCAGCAGTTCCCGTCAGATGCGACGTTTGTCCGGCGAAGTGCGAGCGACTGGATAACGATTCTCATGTCATAGCTGGAAGCCGCAGGCTATGTGTGCGAAGGACACATCGAGCCAAGGCTGAAGAGACAGCGAGACACCGCGGAACAATCGGAGCAGCCTGATCGGGATACTGTTGTGCACACAGCCGGGCAATACGGTGTCGTGGTTTTGCTTGTGGGAGCCGCGAACTCTTAGCCGGATAAAGTGATGTAACAGCCCTGTATATGGGAGCCGCGACCGGATTTAAAAATAGTTTTGATATGAATAAATATGTAATAGTTAAGGAGAATGACAGAAATGGAACGAAATAACGCATGGGATGCCTATCCCGGAGACAAAAAGCAGGAAGTCTACGACTTTGCGGAGAACTACCGCGTATTTTTGTCAGAGAATAAAACTGAACGCGAATGCGTCAAAACATTCGTGCAGCAGGCAAAGGAAGCCGGATTTATCAGCTTAGAGGAGGCAGTCGCAAAGGGAACTGCCTTAAAGCCAGGCGACAAAGTCTATGCAGATCACATGGGCAAGTCACTCGCCCTGTTTGTGATCGGAAGCGCCCCGATCAGCGAGGGCATGAACATTTTAGGTGCACACATTGATTCGCCGCGACTCGACCTCAAGCAGAATCCGATGTACGAGGACAACGATATGGTGCTGCTCGACACCCACTACTACGGCGGTGTCAAAAAATACCAGTGGGTCACACTGCCGCTGGCGCTGCACGGAGTTGTCGCTAAAAAGGACGGCACGGTCGTAGAGATCAACATCGGCGAGCAGGCATCAGATCCCGTTGTGGGCGTGAGCGATCTGCTCATTCATCTGGCGGGAGAACAGCTCGAAAAGAAGGGCAATAAGGTCGTAGAGGGCGAGAATCTCGATGTGCTCATCGGTAATCTGCCCGCAGATAAAACAGACGAGGAAAAGAGCGCAAAGGAGCGTGTAAAAGCGCAGATTTTAGAGCTTTTGAAGCAGCAGTACGGGATCGGGGAGGAGGACTTCTTATCCGCAGAGATTGAGGTCGTACCTGCGGGAGCAGCCAGAGATTACGGACTCGACCGCAGCATGATCATGGGCTACGGACATGATGACCGTGTCTGTGCATATCCTTCCTTTGAGGCAATTTTACAGATGGAAACACCGGAGCGCACAAGTGTCTGCCTGCTCGTGGACAAAGAGGAGATCGGCAGCGTCGGCGCGACTGGCATGCATTCGCGATTTTTTGAAAATATGGTTGCAGAAGTGCTCGACCGCTGTGGCGCTTATACAGATCTTGCCCTGCGCCGCGCATTGCAGCATTCGAGAATGTTGTCATCCGATGTCAGCGCTGCGTATGACCCGAACTATCCGTCCGTGTCAGAAAAGAAAAATGCGGCATATTTTGGCAGAGGTATCGTATTTAATAAATATACCGGATCACGCGGAAAATCAGGATCAAACGACGCAAATGCGGAATATATCGCCAGACTGCGCCGGATCTTTGATGAAAACGGCGTGGCATTCCAGACATCGGAGCTGGGCAAGGTAGATCAGGGCGGCGGCGGAACGATCGCTTATATTCTGGCAAATTACGGCATGGAAGTCATCGACAGCGGTGTCGCAGTGCTGAATATGCATGCGCCGTGGGAGATCATCAGCAAAGTAGATCTGTATGAGGCTTATAAAGGCTATATGGCATTTTTGAGGGAAGCATAATGCAGGAAAAACAACAATTTGAGCAGGAATTGGGAAAGCTGCTGCGTCCGGAGCAGATCCGCAGGGAAGAACCGCTCAGCCGCCATACGACGTTTCGCGTCGGCGGTGCGGCGGAGTATCTCGTCACACCAGAGCTCGGACAGATTCCGCAGGTCGTAGCACTGTGCAAACGATACGATTTGCCGCTTACCGTGATCGGAAACGGCAGTAATATGCTGATCGCTGACACGGGACTGCGAGGAGTCGTGATGGAGATTGGCAGAGCAGCCGCAGGCATTACGGTCACAGATGAGACCGATCTGCTCGTACAGGCGGGCACACTGCTCTCAGAGGCGGCAAATACAGCGGCAAAGCATGGGCTTGCCGGCATGGAATTTGCGGCAGGGATACCTGGATCGATGGGTGGAGCGGTCGTGATGAATGCGGGAGCCTACGGCGGCGAAATGAAGGATATTTTAACGGAAGTGCGTGTGCTCACTCTGGATGGTGAGATACTCGTGCGTCCGGCGCAGGAGTTGGATCTGTCCTACCGGCACAGCCGGATGATGGATGAGGGAGAACTTGTGCTGGAGGTGCGCGTGCACCTGGAAATGGATGACGAGGCAGCGATCCGTGCGCGCATGGAAGAATTGAAGAAAAAACGTGTTGAAAAACAGCCGCTCGAATATCCGAGTGCGGGCAGCACGTTCAAGCGTCCGGAGGGCTATTTTGCGGGAAAACTCATTGAGGATGCAGGATTGCGCGGTTTTCGGGTAGGAGATGCACAGGTGTCCGAGAAACACTGTGGCTTTGTTATCAACCGTGGAAGTGCAACGGCAGCAGACATTATGGAGCTTATGCATCAGGTACAGCTGCGGGTGCGGGAACACAGTGGTGTGGATCTGGAGCCGGAGGTGCGGCTGTTAGGCTTCTGATGGGGGCGCAGCCCGCATGGACAACAGATAAAAACACAAAAGATAAGACTTGGAAAGAGATAAAAAAGCAGGGAGGGGTATCGTATGCGTTGTGTGATTTTAACCGGAATGTCGGGTTCGGGAAAGAGTACCGCACTCAAAATGATAGAGGACATGGGATATTATTGTGTCGGTAATCTGCCGATTTCGCTCGTAGAGAGCTTTGTCGATCTGTCAGAGAACGACCCCGAGCTGGATAAGGTAGCGATCAATGTCGATATTCGCAGCGGACAGAATATCGGAGACCTGACCGCCGTATTAGACCGTTTGCAGGAGCGCGGAAAGAGCTTCGAGATGCTGTTTCTGGAGAGTGAGGATTCGGTTATCATCAAGCGGTACAAGGAGACCCGCCGCACCCACCCGCTCGCCGAGGGCGGCAGAGTCGAGCAGGCGATCAGCAGGGAGCGGGAGCGTCTGCAGCCAATCAAACGGCGCGCAGACTATATTCTGGATACGAGCCAGCTGCTCACGCGGGAGCTGCAGGCAGAGCTAAAGAAAATGTTTGTGGAGAACCAGACCTATAAAAATCTGTATATCACAGTTCTCTCGTTCGGATTCAAATACGGCATACCGACCGACGCGGATCTCGTTTTTGATGTACGTTTTCTGCCCAATCCGTATTATGTCGAGGGCTTGCGTCCGTTGACCGGCTTGGACGAGCGGATACAAAACTATGTCATGGAGGGCGACCAGTACGCGGTATTTATGGAAAAGCTGGAGGACATGATCGGTTTTCTGATACCGAACTATGTTGCCGAGGGCAAAAACCAGCTCGTGATCGCGATCGGCTGTACCGGCGGCAAGCATCGCTCGGTAACGGTGGCACAGGGCTTGTATGAACGGCTGGGTAAGCAGGAGGACTACGGTCTGCGCGTGGAACACAGAGACATAGAAAAGGATGCCCATCGTGGCAAATAACAGGAGAACACGATGTCATTTTCAAGTGAGGTAAAGGCGGAGCTGGCAAGGCAGAACGACAGCAAGCGGCATTGCCAGCTGGCAGAGCTGGCGGCGCTCGAGACACTGGCACCGGATCATGCGCATCTGGCAGAAAAGCGGATGACACTGGCAAAGAGGCTGTTCGGGGAAGTGACGCAGGAGGAACTGCGCGCGCGGATCAGTGAGCAGATGATACAGCACCGCGAACAACTGCTCAAGCGAAGCTGCTGTAAACGTGCATTTCTGCGCGGAGCATTTTTAGCCTCCGGCTCGATCAGCGATCCACAGAAGTCCTATCATTTCGAGATCGTCTGTCAGCAGCCGCAGCAGGCGCAGCTACTACAGGAGCTGCTTGTGTCGTTTGAACTGGATGCCAAGATCGTACAGCGCAAAAAATATCATATTGTCTATTTAAAAGAGGGCGCACAGATCGTGGATGCGCTGAATGTCATGGGTGCTTATGTTGCACTCATGAATCTCGAAAATGTGCGCATATTAAAAGAAATGCGTGGATCTGTCAACCGTATTGTCAACTGCGAGACAGCGAATATCAATAAGGTTGTCGGTGCCGCATACAGACAGGTGGAGGATATCCGCTACATACAGAGCAGGATCGGGCTGGATGAGCTGCCGCCGTCGCTGCGTGAGATGGCGCTGCTGCGGCTGGAATATCCGGATACATCACTCAAGGATCTCGGAGAACTCTGTGATCCGCCCGTGGGAAAATCCGGCGTCAATCACCGGCTGCGCAAGCTCGCGGAGCTGGCAAAAAAATTAGGAAGGTGATCGGATCATGAGCAATATGAGCAATCAGAGATTATTATTTATCTATAATCCCCATTCGGGAGTCGGTAAGGTCAAATCGCAGTTGTCGGACATTTTAGAGGTGATGGTGCAGGCTGGCTACAGCGTGACCGTGCATCCGACGCAGGCAGCAGGCGATGCGATAAATGTCGCTGCAGAGCGGGCAGGTGATTATGATCTTGTGGTCTGCTGCGGCGGGGACGGGACACTGGATGAGACGGTGTCGGGATTGATGAATAGCGGGAAAAATGTGGCGCTCGGCTATATCCCGGCAGGCAGTACGAATGATTTTGCGGCATCGCTGGATCTGCCGAAAAACATGAAAAAGGCAGCGGAGGTCGCTGTCAGCGGAAAAGATTTTCCGTGTGATGTCGGATTGTTTGGGGAGAAGCATTTTATCTATGTGGCGGCTTTCGGGCTGTTTACCGATGTGTCTTATCAGACGAGCCAGGAGCTGAAAAACGTGCTTGGACACGCTGCCTATATCTTAGAAGGCGTGAAACGTATTGGAAACCATCCGAGTTACCGGATGCGCGTCGAATACGAGGGCGGCTGTATCGAGGATGAATTTATTTACGGCATGATCACCAATTCCCTGTCTGTCGGCGGCATCAAGGGTATGACAGGCGAGAATGTGGCGCTCAATGACGGTTTGTTCGAGGTGATGCTCGTCCGGAAGCCGAAAAATATTGTCGAGCGGAACGAGATCATTGCGGCACTTACGAAGCTGCGCCCCGAATCGGATATGATCTATACGTTTAAGACAAAGGAATTGCAGATTTCACCGTATCAGGCGATCCCGTGGACGCTGGACGGCGAGTTTGGCGGCGACCAGACGCAGATCCATCTGAAAAATCTGCACCGCGCACTGACGATCCGTGTGCCTTTGGAGCCGGATCTGGCATAGAAAAGGCGTATTCGGACGCTTGCACTTTACATTTATAGGCGTTCATGTTATATTTAACAAAGATATGGGGCGAGATCCCCACACACTCACAATCTATACAGAAAATGGAGGAATTCACATGTTAGTATCTGCAAAAGAAATGTTAGAGAAAGCAAAAGCCGGACATTATGCAGTCGGACAGTTCAACATCAACAACCTTGAGTGGACAAAGGCCATTCTTTTAACTGCACAGGAGTTAAACTCACCGGTTATCCTTGGTGTATCTGAGGGCGCAGGAAAGTATATGACCGGATTCAAGACCGTTGCCGCTATGGTAAAGGCAATGCACGAGGAACTCGGAATCACAGTTCCGGTTGCATTACACTTAGATCACGGTACTTACGAAGGATGCTACAAGTGTATCAAGGCTGGCTTTACTTCTATCATGTTCGACGGATCACATTATCCGATTGAGGAGAACATTGCAAAGACAACCGAGCTGGTAAACGTTGCTCACGCAATGGGCATGTCTATCGAGGCTGAGGTAGGATCTATCGGTGGCGAGGAAGACGGTGTCATCGGAATGGGCGAGTGCGCTGATCCGAACGAGTGCAAGGCAGTCGCTGATCTGGGTGTTGATATGCTGGCAGCCGGCATCGGAAACATTCACGGAAAATATCCGGCTAACTGGGCAGGTCTGAGCTTTGAGACACTGGATGCCATCCAGCAGAAGACAGGTCTTATGCCGCTCGTACTGCACGGTGGTACAGGTATCCCGGCAGACATGATCAAGAAAGCAATCGATCTTGGTGTGTCTAAGATCAATGTAAATACGGAGTGCCAGTTATCCTTCGCAGATGCTACACGTAAATATATCGAGGCAGGCAAGGATCTCGAGGGCAAGGGATTTGATCCCCGTAAGCTCTTAGCTCCCGGAACAGAGGCTATCAAGGCTACTGTAAAGGAGAAAATGGAGCTCTTCGGATCTGTAGAAAAAGCTTAATAAAATTAAGAATTTTAAAAAACTAAAATTTACTATTGCTTTTTTACAAAAATAGGAGTATTTTAGTTGGCAGAGAAGCGAACGAGGGTGTTCCAATAAGAGGTGCACTCCCGTTCGCTTTTAGTTATACAGAAAAGCATAAGTTTTTCCGTATAACCGGAACACAAAAAACTATAAAAGGGAAAGGATAAGTGACTATTCAGTCAGGATGGACTGAAGGGTTGCAGGGATGAACGTTATGAGCGAAACGGAAAAATTCAGCGTATCAGAGATCTTTGGTGAAAATGTATTTAACGATGCAGTCATGCAGGAGCGTCTTCCGAAAAAGACTTACAAGAGACTGAGAGAGGTCATCGAGGGTGGACACGATCTGGATCTTGCAACTGCGGATGTAGTGGCACATGAGATGAAGGAATGGGCGATTGAGCAGGGCGCTACACATTATACGCACTGGTTCCAGCCGTTAACAGGAGTGACTGCTGAGAAGCATGATTCATTTATTACAGCTCCGATGGAGAACGGTAAAGTGCTGATGAGCTTTTCAGGAAAAGAGCTGATCAAGGGAGAGCCGGATGCATCTTCATTCCCCTCCGGTGGACTGAGAGCTACTTTTGAGGCGAGAGGATATACCGCATGGGATTGTACTTCACCCGCATTCGTCCGC
The DNA here is from genome assembly GCA_937893485.1 of uncultured bacterium. Lineage (GTDB taxonomy): Bacteria > Bacillota > Clostridia > Lachnospirales > Lachnospiraceae > W0P33-017. Next base: position 27,350 of record CALBJL010000049.1, read on the forward strand.
CACGATGCAGCAGGTGCTACACTGTGTATCCCGACCGCGTTCTGTTCTTATACAGGAGAGGCACTGGATCAGAAGACACCGTTGCTCCGGTCTATGGAAGCAGTCAATGCGCAGGCGCTTCGTCTGTTACGTTTATTCGGTAATACGACTTCCAAGAGAGTAACACCTTCCGTTGGTGCAGAGCAGGAATACTTTATTGTAGACCGTGAGAAATATTTAAAGAGAAAAGATCTGATCTTTACCGGACGTACCTTATTTGGAGCAATGCCTCCGAAGGGACAGGAGATGGATGATCATTACTTCGGTGCGATCCGTGAGCGCATCGGCGCATATATGAAGGATGTCAATAAAGAGCTGTGGAAGCTCGGCGTATCTGCAAAGACACAGCACAACGAGGTAGCTCCGGCACAGCATGAGCTGGCTCCGATTTATGCAGAGTGTAACGTAGCGACCGACCACAACCAGTTGATCATGGAGACCTTAAAGAAGGTTGCAGGACGGCACGGACTGCAGTGTCTGTTACATGAGAAGCCGTTTGCAGGTGTGAACGGTTCTGGTAAGCATAACAACTGGTCGATCACCACAGATGATGGTATCAACCTGTTAGATCCCGGTTCTACACCGCATGAAAATATTCAGTTTTTACTTGTACTGACTTGTATTTTAAAGGCAGTCGATGAGCATGCAGATCTGTTACGTGCATCTGCTGCAGATGTCGGAAACGATCACAGACTGGGAGCAAACGAGGCACCGCCCGCAATCCTCTCTATTTTCCTCGGAGAGCAGCTTGAGGATGTGCTCACACAGTTGATCAGCACCGGTAGCGCAACACACAGCTTAAAGGGCGAAAAGCTCGAGACCGGTGTTAAGACTTTACCTGATTTCATGCGTGATGCGACAGACAGAAACCGTACATCACCGTTCGCATTTACCGGAAACAAGTTTGAGTTCCGTATGGTAGGATCACAGGCTTCCATCGCACAGCCGAACGTTGTATTGAACACGATCGTGGCAGATGCATTCGCTGAGGCATGTGATGTACTGGAGAAAGCGGATAACTTCGATGAGGCGGTACATGACCTGATCAAGAAGTATGCGACCGAGCATCAGCGTATCGTATTCAACGGCAACGGTTATTCCGATGAGTGGGTCGTTGAGGCTGAGAAACGCGGACTGCCGAACATCAAGTCTATGGTAGATGCGATTCCGGCATACGCAACCGACAAGGCTGTTGCGTTATTTGAGAAATTCGGCGTATTTACAAAGGTTGAGCTGGAGTCCCGTGTGGAGATCGAGTATGAGACCTATGCAAAGACGATCAATATCGAGGCAAAGGCGATGATCGATATCGCAGGCAAGCAGATCGTCCCTGCCGTAATTAAATATACAACCAATCTGGCGAACTCTATCAATGCTGTCAAGGCAGCAGGTGCCGCAGATGTGTCTGTACAGACAGAGCTTCTTTCTGAGACTTCTGATTATCTCTCAGAGGTAAAGGCAGCACTTGCCAAGCTGACCGATGTAACCGAGAAGGGTGCAGAGCTGGCAGAGGGCGAGGAGCAGGCAACCTACTACAGAGATGTCGTAAAGGCAGCCATGGATGAGCTCCGTGCACCGGTTGACAAGCTGGAGATGATCGTAGATAAAGACTTATGGCCGATGCCGTCTTATGGCGATCTGATCTTTGAGGTATAGTACCTCACTTACTAGTTATGGCTAATCGTTAGATTAGTATTTATCTAATCCCCTTTAGAGTATAGGAAAACCCCTGACGAAAGTCGGGGGTTTTTCCTGTCTGCTGTCATATCATTCATTATAAAAAATCTAAAAAATCAATATCTGTCCGTCCAGAATCGCATATTCAACCTCGTCGCCCGGCTCCATCTGCGCCTGACCGCTCGTGCCCTGTGTGATGTCGTTTTGCAGCGCGGCGAGCTGTTCACTCGGTACCATCGTATGGATACAGACGCCGTCCGTGTATTCGGTATCGAGAACCGTGATACCCGCACCGGCAAGCAGATACTGGATCTTGCCAAGATTTGTGTAATCGGTGCGGATCGTTAGTTTTGCACCCTGCTGGCGCGTGATAATCACGGAGTTGGCAAGCCCCTCCTGTACCGACTTCTGGTAAGCGCGGACAAGCCCTCCGGTGCCAAGCAGCGTGCCGCCAAAATAGCGCGTCACGACGACTGCCACGTTGTGGATGTCCTCGCGCAGCAATACATCCAGCATCGGTCGTCCGGCTGTCCCGGACGGTTCTCCGTCATCGTTGCAGCGGGTGTTTTCGTGCTTTGCACCGATCGTAAATGCCGTACAGTTGTGTCTGGCATCCCAGTATTCCTTTTTCTTCTTATTGAAAAAGGCGATCGCCTCCTCCTCGGAGGACACCGGTTCCACAGATGCGATAAAGCGTGATTTTTTTTCTTCGATTTCTCCGACACCGCCCTGATAGACGGTCTTATAGCCTGCGTTTTTCATGCCTACGAGTATAGCATGTTATGCCAAAGTTTACAAGTATAGAAAATAATGGTATACTGAAGTAATTCGATAATCAGGAGGAAAGCTATGAACTATGGAAAAGCGGGAGCAAAAAAGCAGGTCAAACAGCTCTCTGCCAAGTCTCCCAAGGTTTTACGAAAGTTCAAAGTGTTATGCTATAAACTTATACTCGTGGCTGCATTTGCATTAGTTGTAAGTGTTGGATTTACCGGCTTCGGTATCTACAAGGGGATCATTGATTCCTCACCGACGATCGATGCGATGGATGTTACACCGACGGGATATTTATCTACCGTACTGGACACCGAGGGCAATACGACGGCGACGCTGGTTGCATCGGGTGCCAACCGTGTTTACGTCACGATTGATGAGATACCGCTGGATCTGCAGCATGCATTTGTAGCGATTGAGGATGCGCGTTTTTATGAGCATAACGGCATTGATATCAAAGGAATCATCCGTGCCGGAGTCAAGGGCATTTTATCCGGCGGACATTTTTCGCAGGGTGCGTCTACGATCACCCAGCAGCTATTGAAAAATAATGTGTTCACGACATGGACAACTGACAAAGGCTTTGCAAAGGTCGTGCGAAAGCTGCAGGAGCAGTATCTTGCGGTTCAGTTGGAAAAAAAGGTGAACAACAAGGACTGGATACTGGAGAATTATCTGAATACGGTCAATCTTGGACAGAATTCCTTAGGTGTACAGGCTGCCGCGATGCGTTATTTTAACAAGGATGTGTCAGAACTGACGTTGTCCGAGTGTGCTGTGATTGCGGGCATCACCAAAAGTCCCGAGGGGCTCAATCCGATCAGCCATCCGCAGGCGAATGCCGAGCGGCGGAAAGAAGTCCTCAACAAGATGGAGGAGCAGGGCTATATTACGCTGGAGCAGAAGGAAGAAGCCCTTGCGGATAAGGTATACAAGCGCATTAAAAAGGTCAATATCAAAAAGACCGAGGAGAGCAGCCAGATCAATTCATATTTTGTTGATGAAGTGACGAATCAGGTGCTCGAGGATTTACAGACGATCAAGGGTTATACAAAGGCGGAGGCTTATCGCGCGCTCTACAACAGCGGTTTGACGATCCTGTCCACGCAGGACCCGAAGATCCAGAAGATCTGTGATGAAGAAGTCAATAATCTGGAAAATTATCCGACACAGCCGAAGGTATCCTTTAGCTATCGCTTGAGTGTCCAGAAATCAGATGGCAGCATTGCCAACTATGATGAGCATACGATGCTGGCATATTATCAGGCGGCAAATAAAGATTATTCGATCAACTTTGCGAGTGAGGAAGACGCTGTGGCAGCGATCGAGGCATACAAGCAGGAGATCATGGAGCCCGGCGATACGATTGTCGAAGGCGGTGAATATGTAAATTACACGCTGCAGCCGCAGGCGGCGCTCACGATCATCGACCAGAGTACCGGAGAGGTCAAAGCGATCGTAGGAGGTCGTGGTGATAAGGTGGCAAACCGTACACTGAACCGTGCCACGGATTCTACCCGCCAGCCCGGATCGACGTTTAAGGTGCTGGCAGCATATGCACCGGCATTGGACGGAGCGGGCATGACACTCGCGACAGTCGAGGATGATGCACCATATACTTATGCAAATGGCACATCATTGCGCAACTATGACGGCCGTTACCGCGGATTTACGAGCTTCCGCACCGCGATCACATACTCAATCAATGTCGTAACGGTCAAGTGTCTGACTGATATCGGTGTGGACAATGGATTTTCTTATTTGCAGGATTTTGGGTTTACGACGTTAAAAGACAGTGACCGTGTGCAGTCATTGGCACTCGGAGGTCTGACCGATGGTGTGACGAATCTGGAGCTGACCGCTGCGTATGCGACGATTGCAAACGGTGGTACCTACACCAAACCGCGCTTTTATACAAAGATTCTCGACCATGACGGAAATGTCCTGATCGACAACACACCGCAGACAAAGAGCGTGCTCAAGGAGACGACTGCATGGCTGCTGACCGACGCGATGAAGGATGTTATTACGACCGGAACCGGTAAGCTGTGTAATTTTGAGGGCATGACGCTCGCGGGCAAGAGTGGTACGACGACAAAAAACAGAGATGCATTGTTTGCGGGCTTTTCACCGTATTACAGCTGTGTTGTATGGGGCGGCTATGATGACAATGCACCGCAGGCGAGTGGAACGACCAGCTATCCGAAGCTGATCTGGAGAGCCGTGATGCAGCGTCTGCATGAGGGGCTGGAGGACAAAGACTTTGACAAACCGGCAGGAATCGTGACCGCACAGGTCTGCAAGAAATCTGGAAAACTGGCAGTTTCAGGGCTGTGTGACCATGATCCGCGCGGCTCACAGGTGACGACCGAATATTTTGCCGCAGGCACAGAGCCGACCGAATCGTGTGATACACACGTAATGGTAACGATCTGTGGAGCATCCGGCAAACCGGCAGGACCGTATTGTCCAGAGGATCAGCTCAAAAAAGCCGTTTATATCAGCGGCGGTTCGTCGGGCACGGAGGATTCCCCGTATTTACTGCCTGCAAATCTGAGCACAGAAAAGTGTCCGGTTCATGAAGTGCCGGATACAGAGCCGGTAGACATTACCGGAGACACCGGCAGAGAGGACAAGCCCTTAAAACCGGATATACCTACAATACCGGGTGACGGTGACGGCGAGGCAGAAGAACCGAGTGATTCGCATACCGGACTGGACGACGAGGAACAGGTAATCATTGATCCGAGTGATATATCGGAGTAGGTGAAGGGCGTGTTCCGGAGAAAGATAATATAAATGAGTGGAAAGCAGTTGTGAAACGCTTCCACTCATTTTTAAATTCAACTATGCCGTCATTGTGTTTTGAAAAAACGTGTGCTATTCTAATAAAAAGCATATTTTCTTCTCCGAATCAAACGGATTCTTGTATTATCAGTTATACATATCTATGCGGTTTTTGAGCCGCTTTATCAGAAAATCAATGCTTTTGGATTCCAAACAATTACGAAGCAGGGTTTTCTGGAAAAAGAATCCGGGTGAACCCTAGAAATTGAAAAGGGGGACACATGCGGGAAACAGGAGAAAAGAACGCAAAACTGCTACAGTGGCATCAGGCATTTTATGCAGGAATTCAGATTGAATTACAATCCTATGCCGGAGCGCTCACATTTGAAAATGAACATATGCTGAGTACAAAGCCGATGCAGATTGATGTGCTGGTGATCAAAAAAGAGCCACAGACCAACATTCAGAAAAATATCGGCAGGATCTTCCGGACATATAACATTATCGAGTATAAGAGTCCGGATGACCATCTGAATACAGACGATTTTTACAAGGTCTATGGGTATGGCTGTTTTTACAAGTCAGATACAGTGGTGGTAGATCAGATACCGATTAGAGAACTGACGCTCACATTTGTGTGTTATCATTATCCCCGCAAAGTAATCAGGCATCTGGAGGAAATGCGAGGCTGTTTGACTGAAAAACAGGAAGCTGGCATCTATTATGTGACAGGCGACCTGATACCTATTCAGATCATAGTTGTACCGGAGTTGACGGATGAGAAAAATCTGTGGCTGCACAGTCTGACCAACCGGATTCGGACATCGAAAACAGCAGCGCAGCTCATCCATGAGTATGAAGAACATAGACAAAATCGATTGTATGAATCCGTGATGGAAATTGTCGTACGGTCAAACAGAAGTAAATTTCAGGAGGCGGACAGTATGTGTCAGGCATTATATGATTTATTTAAAGACCAGTTGGAACAGAAGGCAAGAGAGATGGCAGAAGAAAAAGTGGTGCAAATAGTCGCAGAAAAAGTAGAGCAGATGGCGGAAGAAAAGGCAGTGCAGATGGCGGAAGAAAAGGCAGTGCAGATGGCGGAAGAAAAGGCAGTGCAGATGGCGGAAGAAAAGGCAGTGCAAATGGCAGAAGAACTGGCAGAACAAAAAGTAGCAAAAATGTCAGCAGATATATTTTCTGATGGAGAAATTGCCACGCAGGTGTCTTTAATAGCCAAAAAGATCAAAAGGGGAAAACCGCTTTCCGTTATAGCGGCTGAGTTGGAAGAAACGGAGGAAGTTATCCTGCCGTTATATAAGCGGGTAAGTGCACAACTGGCACTACAAGCATAACATCATCGGTAAAAGAAAACCACCGGGCATGAGACTGTGAACATATCACAGAGCATGTCAGGTGGTCTTTTTTTGACTCAGATTATTGATCCGGATTACTTTTCTTATCCGGAATTGCAAAATCAGGATGTTCGCCAAGCCATGTCGTCTGGGGCATGCAGCTGAGCATCCACAGGTCATCCTCGGATAGTGCAAAATCAAAGATGTCTGCGTTAGCCTTCATATGTTCATAGGAAGAAGCCTTCGGGATCGGAAGGATTCCTTTTTGCAGGAGAAACCGCAGGCAGATCTGGGCGATCGAGCGGTCATATTTCTTTGCCAGCCGGTCGAGGATGGCATTTCCGGCGAGCGCGTTTTCACGGCCTCTACCGAGTGGACTCCATGCCATCGGAACGATGTCGTTTGCCTTGCAAAATGCGACAGCCGCCTCCTGTGAATAGCCCGGATGCAGCTCAAGTTGGTCGACAACGGGTTTGATCCGGCAGTGATCCAGCAGGTTTTGCAGATGGTGCGGCAGGAAATTACTGCATCCGAGGGCACGTACTTTTCCCTCATCGACGAGCTCCTCCAGTGCACGCCAGGTCTCCAGATCCAGCTCCTTCCAGTTCTCATCATCCGCTCCGGTCTGGCGCGGCCAGTGGATCATATACAGATCTACATAGTCCATTTGCAGGCGCTCTAAAGAGGCAGTCAGAGCCTTTTTTGCGTTTTCATATCCCATCTCATCGATCCACAGCTTCGTCTCAATGATAAAATCCTCGCGCGGCAGCCCGCTTTCCTTGATCGCTGCACCGAGTGCCCGTTCCGTCTCATACAAAGAGGCGGCATCGAAAAAACGGTATCCGGCGCGGATTGCATCGAGAATTACGGCTTTTCCGTCGTCTTTGATCGTCTGGTAAGTCCCAAAACCAACACACGGCAGCTTCATGCCGTTGTTAAGTGTGTAGCAGTCCTGTATAGATTTCATATAATACCTCCAAATCATCATTTGTTATCTCTATTCTAAGAGCAATAGTGGTCGAATGCAAGGGGAATCTTTAAGTTGTGTTTTCCGGCAATCTATGGTACTCTGAAAAAAAGGAGGGGGGAATGAAAAAATGATACAACATAAATTATTTAAAAAATGTCTGACACTGGCACTTGCCGTGGCAACTGCAGTGACATCTGCAAGCGTACCGGGAGGACTGCTGGCACCGGAGAAAGTGTATGCGGAGGATGCGGCTCAGGATAAAGATCAGCAGGAGGCACCAGAAGGGGTTGATTTGTTAGCAAGCGTAAACGAAGAATATACGGCGTATATTATCAGGGTGATGAATCTGGTGGACACTGATGAGGTAAAATATGAGTATCGTATCGGTGATGAGACCGAGTATAAACCTATGGCTGAGCTTGAGAAGAAGGAGTTTGGCGCTGATATAACGGTCGAGTTGTATGTGAGAAAGGCTGAAACAGAGACGATGGCTGCTTCTCCGGCTACAAAGGGTGCGATCACGACTCGACCAGCAAGCGAAGCTCCGGTGATTTCCGGTGAGGAGAAGTTTAAGGATTCCACCACCGTGACGATTACAGGTAAGGAAAACATTTACTATACAACGGATGGTACAGCACCGACAGCGAAATCGGCTGAATATACAGCCCCGATTCAAGTCACATCAACGGCTGCGATCAAGGCGATTGCGATACAAGATGGTCACATCATGAGTGCTGTGGTCGAAAAGACATTTACAAAAGAATCTTCCGGCGGAAGCAGCTCCGGTGGAAGTAGTTCTGGTGGAAGTAGTTCCGGTAGCAGCAGCTCCGGCAGCAGTTCATCGGGCGGTTCAACCGAGAGTGGATCTGAAACCACTCCGCCACAGGACGATAACAAGAGCAATGTTACGACCAGAACCGAGACCAGAGAGGACGGCACGATCGTAACCACGACCGAGACATGGGCGGAGGACGGTTCCGTACAGATCAGGACAGAGATCAGAAATGAAGAGACCGGAATGAGTATAGTGGTCAATGTATCGAAGAATGCCAAAGGCAAGATCACTTCAGCGGCTGCAGAAATCTTTGACAGAGGCTTCGGCAATGTGAAGATCACAGGCGCAGCGCTTTCAGAGATCGTGAATGCAGCAGGTACGAAGAATGTAAATACCACAATAAAGATGCTCACGAAAAACGGCTGGGTCATCCGGGAAGTGTCGGTCAATGCAAATACCCTGCTGAAAAAAACGTCGCTGAGAAATAAAAAAATGAAAGTCATTGAGATAGATCCCGAAACAGGTGAAAAGATTGTGGTAAGTAAAACTCCGTTCAAAGTAGCGGCAGATGGAAGTATTGAACTGGATCACAATGAGCTGGGCTACGGAATCTATGAGATAGTGACAGCCGCCGAGGAAGAAGCGCTCACGAAGAAACTGCTGCGGTCGGTCAAATCCGCGAAACAATCAACCAGCATCAGTGAGGGCAAAAAGACATGGTTTCAAATAGACAACGGGATAAGCTGGTACAATATCGATGATGTGACTTATTCGACCGTCAATCCGAAGGTGGCGAAAGTTGATTCAGAAGGCAGGATCACGGGTCTGAAACCCGGAAAAACAATCATTAAGGCAGTTGTCAGACTGAAAAATGGCAAGTCGAAAGTTTTAAGGATGGTTGTGACCGTGAATGAGAAAAATTAACGGACATCAGAAAGCCGGCTCTTAGCCAATAAAGATCCCCCCATGGGGCTTGCGCTTTTTCTGTTCTATGGTAAAGTAGGATCAGTAAAAACAAGTTTTAGGAGGGAGTTTTTATGCACATGGCAGATGCGCTGGTCACGCCGGCAGTGGCAGGTACGATGTATGTATGCTCGGCGGCAGTGGCAGCTTATTCAGTAAAAAAAGTAAGGTTGGAGAACGAACCGAAAAAAATACCACTTATGGGCGTGATGGGAGCGTTTGTGTTTGCCACACAGATGATCAATTTTACGATTCCGGGAACCGGCTCGAGTGGACATCTGTGCGGAGGCATGCTGTTATCATCACTGCTCGGTCCGTATGCGGGCTTTTTGACGATGATTGGTGTGCTGCTGATCCAATGCCTGTTTTTTGCGGACGGCGGATTGCTCGCACTCGGCTGTAATGTGTGGAATATGGCATTTTACGGATGCTTTATCGGGGCGCTGATCTGGCAGGCTGTGACAAAAAAAGGTTATTCCAAGCGCCGGATTGCAGCCGCATCGGTGCTGGGCTGTGTGTTGACCTTGCAGATGGGAGCATTTAGTGTGACGCTCGAGACACTTGCATCAGGGATCACAGAGCTGCCGTTTGGTGTGTTTGTGGCGACGATGCAGCCGATCCATCTGGCGATTGGCGCGGTGGAAGGTCTGATCACGGCGGCGGTACTTGTATTTATCTATGAGGCAAGACCGGAATTATTATATGGAAAAAACGCGGCAGTGTCAGCGGGTGGAAAGCTGTCCTTTGGAAAGACACTGGCTGTGCTGGCGATCGCGGCAGTTGTGATCGGCGGCGGGTTGTCGCTGGTGGCATCTGAATATCCGGATGGGCTGGAATGGTCGATGGAGCAGGTGGCAGGTACGACCGAGCTGCAGGCGGACGGCGAAGCGTATGAGGCTGCGGCAGCCGTGCAGAATGCGACAGCGGTATTACCGGATTATGCGTTTCAGTCCTCAGATACAGCGGCAGGGACAGTTGTCTCCGGTATCGTGGGAAGTGTGATTGTCGTGGCAGTATGCGTAGGGGCATGCTATGTATTTCGATTTTTCAGGAGAAAACAGACAGCATGAGCCGGATGGGAAATGCGATTTATGAAATAAATGCGATGGAAACACTCGCAGCGAGAGACCAGTGGATGAACCATATACATCCACTGGTTAAATTTATATTGACGGTCAGTTATATTGCGGTTGTGGTGTCGTTTCCGAAGTACGATCTGAGCCGACTGCTTGCGATGGCGGTCTATCCGATTGCAGGATTTCTGCTGGCAGAATTATCATTTGGAAAATGTCTGCGGCGGCTGCGCGTCGTGCTTCCGCTTGTCTGTGTCGTAGGGCTGGCAAATCCTTTTTTTGACCGGACAGCAGTCTGGATCGGAAATGTCTGCGTGCGCGCCGGAGTGATTTCCATGCTTACGCTGATGCTGAAAGGCATATTTGCGGTGCTGGCATCGTATCTGCTCGTCGCGACAACCACACTGGAACAGATCTGTTATGCGCTGCAGCTGCTGCATTTGCCGCGTATCATTGTGACACAGATTTTGTTGACCGGACGTTACCTGACGCTGCTGCTCGCAGAGGTGAACCGCACCACACAGGCATACGCCCTGCGTGCGCCGAACCAGAAGGGTGTGCACTACAAAGTATGGGGTTCGCTGACCGGACAACTGCTGCTGCGCAGCATTGACCGTGCCAATGAGTTATATGAAAGCATGACCTTGCGTGGTTATACCGGGGATTTTGGCTATCTGGGTGCACATATGCACATGCGGTCGCAGGATCTGGTGTATCTCGTTATCTGGTGCGCTGTATTTGCAGTCGTGCGCAGGGTGCCGGTGATTTTATGGGTAGGACGGTTCATAACAGGAGTATAAAAATGATCAGTATTCATGTGAAAGATGTCTCTTTTTCCTATGAGCAGGGAACAGAGATCTTAAAGCATCTGTCTTTTGATGTGTGTAAGCGGGAGTCGGTCGGGCTCATTGGGGCAAACGGTGCGGGAAAATCAACGCTGCTCAAGCTGCTGGTGGGGCTGAATCCGGTGGATTCGGGAACGATTCAGATCGGGGAATATTCCATGAAAAAACAATATCTGCCGCAGATCCGTGCGAAGCTGGGCTATGTGTTTCAGGATTCAGACAGCCAGCTATTTATGTCCACGGTGTATGAGGACATCGCCTTTGCACCGAGAAATTATGGGCTGTCACCGGAGGAGATCGATCAGCGGGTGGATCAGGCGCTGGCGCTCACCGGAATCGGGCATTTGCGGGACCGCCAGATCCACAGGCTTTCCGGTGGGGAGAAAAAGCTGGTATCGATCGCAACGATTCTGTCGATGATGCCCGAGGCGCTGCTGATGGATGAGCCGTCGATCGCGCTCGATCCGCGCAACCGGAGAAACCTTATTCATATTCTCAATACGCTTGATCTGCCCAAAATCATCGCTTCGCATGATCTGGATATGATTCTGGAGACATGCTCCCGCACGATTTTATTGTCGGACGGTGAGATCGTATGTGATGGACCGACAGAGGAGATTCTGCGGAATCGGGAGCTGCTCGAGACAAACGGGCTGGAACTGCCCTTGTGTATGCAGGCATCTGGCAGATGATTTATTGCTAAAACGAGCTAGGAATGGACAGCAACGAATCATTTGCGAAAAAGTGAAAAATGTTGAAAATAATTATTGACAAATCACATACAAGTGTATATAATAATTTTTGTTGTGAAGCGCTATCGCCAAATGGTAAGGCAACGGACTCTGACTCCGTCATTTCCAGGTTCGAGCCCTGGTAGCGCTGCTGAGGCATCCGAGTTTATCGGATGCCTTTTTTGCGTTTTTTATTGGAGTACAGAAAGGTGTTAGAGGTGTACAATTTGATTTTTGCAGGGTATAATAGTTAATAGTTGTGAGTCGAAATGCAGAAGCAAAGGGGATAAATACAATGAGATTAGCAATTTTAGGAAACGGATTTTTGGCAGGCATTGTCGTGGAGGCTGCGAAAAAAGGGTTGCTTGCGGACTATGAGCTGGTAGGAGTGCTCGGCAGGAGTGAGGACAAGACAAAAGCGCTCGCAGAAAAAGCAGGGTGTAAAGCCTGCTTTACGATAGAGGAATTGCTGGCGCAGCAGCCGGATATTGTAGCGGAGGCTGCTTCTGTGGCGGCAGTAAAGGATTACGCAGAGCAGATTTTATCTGCGGGTGCGAGTCTGGCGGTGCTTTCGATCGGGGCGTTTGCGGATCAGGCATTTTATGAAAAAACCGCACAGACCGCAAAAGCAAACGGCACAAAGGTACATATCGCATCCGGCGCGATCGGCGGCTTTGATGTATTGCGCACCGTATCGCTGATGGATCAGGCGCGCGTGACCTTTGAGACACATAAGGGGCCTGCATCCCTGCAGAATACGCCGCTGTTTACTGAACAGCTCATGACGGATACCGATGAGACAAAGGTGTTTGCCGGCACTGCAAAGGAGGCGATCGCATTGCTTCCGACGAAGGTCAATGTGGCAGTGGCGGCATCGCTTGCGAGTGTCGGGCCTGACGCAGAGCATGTAGAGATCACGAGTGTTCCCAGATTTGTCGGCGACGATCACCGGATCACGGCTCAGATCGACGGTGTGAAGGCGGTTGTAGATGTTTATTCGTCGACGAGTGCGATTGCCGGATGGAGTATTGTGGCATTGCTGCAAAATCTGGCATCTCCGATCGTATTTTAAAGGGGGGGGAATCGATGATGTTTGAAAAATTAGTAGCGATTGAGCCGGTGCATCTGGTAGATGCCGGCATCGCTGGACTGAAAAAATATGCAAAAGAGGTCATTCTCTACGACGATATTCCGGCAGACGATGCCGAGATCGTGCGCCGTATCGGCGATGCGGACGCGGTACTCGTGTGCTATACTTCACGCATTACCGGAGAGACACTGGCACAGTGTCCGAACGTGAGATATGTCGGTATGTGCTGCAGCCTGTATTCCGAGGCGAGTGCCAATGTGGATATTGCCTATGCCAGAGCGCATGGCATCGATGTGAGAGGCATCCGTGATTATGGCGACCGGGGCGTCGTAGAATTTGTTTTGTGCGAGCTAGTGCGTTTTCTGCACGGCTATGACCGTCCGATGTGGAAGGATCAGCCGCAGGAGATCACACGTTTGAAAACCGGTATCATTGGCTTGGGCGTATCGGGTGGCATGATCGCGGACGCATTGCAATTTATGGGTGCGGAGGTCAGCTATTACAGCCGTTCCAGAAAACAGAAAAAAGAGGCGGCGGGGCTGATTTACCGCGAACTGGATGAGCTGTTGCGGCACTGTGATGTGGTATTTACCTGTCTGAATAAAAATGTGATCCTGTTAGGCGGGAAAGAGTTTGCGCAGCTTGGAGACGGAAAGCTGTTGTTTAATACCTCCATTGGACCATCTCACGAGATCGAGGCATTGAAGCAGTGGCTGTCACATGGAAATAACTGGTTCATCTGCGATACAGCAGGCGCGGTTGGGGACGTTTCATTGATGGATGATGCACATGTAGTCTGCGAACAGGCTTCTGCGGGCTGTACTGCACAGGCATATGAACTGCTCACCGAGAAAGTGTTAAAAAATATCGCAGACCATTTGGAAAGTTAAGGACAATAAAAAGGAAACAGGCGATTATGGTCTGTTTCCTTTTGTCGTAATACCGTATTTTAATATCCGAGCGTATCACCGACCAGAATCACGTGAATACGGTCGGCGGTATAGCTTCTGCGTGTGATGACCGTGTGGCTGCACATGCACTCCGGTGAGAGACAGTCATGGCAGAATCCGGTCACTGCGCAGGGCGTGGATTTGCCGAGGCGCACACCGTTTGCGGATGCCGCGATGTCATGGACTCTGCGGATGCCGTCGTCTACCGTGGATACGATTTTGTTCATGCCGACAACGAGTACAACATGCTCCGGTCCGTAGATCAGGGCAGCGACACGGTTGCCGTTGCCGTCAATATTGATCAGCTCGCCGTCCTTCGTGATGGCATTGGAACTCATAAAATAGACATCGCTGCTCAGGGCATCGTGGTAGATCTGTTTGATCTCTGCGGCATCTTTTGCCTGACTGCGGTCTAAAAGTGTAATATCGGTGCGGCTTTTCAGCATATCCATGATACCGGTTTCGGACAGCGTCATAGAGCCGCCAAATGATACGGTCGATCCGGCGGGAGTCAGTGTTTTCGCCAGTTCGACGGCTGCGGCGCAGTCTGCGCAGTAATAGCCTCTCATATTTCTTTTTTCCAAAGCCTTAATAATCGTTTCTGCCTGATGTTCATAGTTTTTCTGCATGATTTCAGATACATGTGACATAGTGAGTCCTCCCTTTCTTCCTTATATATAGTAGCCGTGCTTATACGCCGACTTTTTTGCATACTTCGGCGCAGCAGCAGCGCTCGCAGTGCGGTGAAGTGCGCGCGGTGCAGACATCCCTGCCATGATAGACCAGACGGTGACAGAAATCGCTGCTTTCCTCCGGCGGAATGAGTTTCCAAAGCTCCATTTCGACCTTTTTCGGATCTTTGATTCCATCGACGAGCCCCATACGGTTCACAAGCCGGATGCAGTGCGTATCAGTGACGATCGCAGGTTTTCCGAATACATCGCCCATGATCAGATTCGCGCTCTTTCTGCCGACTCCGGGCAGGGAGAGCAGCGCATCAAAGTCGTCCGGTACGCTGCTGCCGAAATCATCGCGCAGCATTTTCATACAGGCGCTAATGTCGCGCGCTTTGCTGTGGCCGAGTCCGCAGGGTTTGACAATTGCTTCAATATCTGCGACATCCGCATCGGCAAGTGCCTCCACGGAGGGGTATTTTTCATATAATCCCTGCACGACGACATTCACGCGGGCATCGGTACACTGTGCGGCGAGACGGACGCTGACGAGCAGCTTCCATGCTTCGTTGTAGTCCAGTGTGCATCCTGCGTCGGGATATTCTTTTTTCAGGCATTCTATGAGCGCGAGTGCGCGTTCTTTCTTTCGCATAATCAGTTCCTCATGTTTATTATTTATCAGTTAGTATACATCTTTCACGCGTGGAGTACAATGTGAAAAAAGCAAATACTCGTTCCATGTCCTGTACTTTTTGGTGTAAAATGGATACACTAATGATATTATTTTTACGGAGGATTTGGCATGGATCAGGTTCAGATCGGCAAGTTTATCAGTGAACTTCGCAAAGAAAAAGGATTGACGCAGGAACAATTAGGGGAACGGCTGGGTGTGACACAGAAAACGGTCTCGCGCTGGGAAAACGGAAGAAATATGCCCGACATCGCGATGCTGCCGATGCTGTGTGAGGAGCTGGATATTAACATCGCAGAGCTTATGAACGGAACGCGCAGTCAGGAGGAACAGTTTACGAAAGCGGATGTGGCGCAGGCGTTTGAGATCTTTATTACTTTTTTGAAACAGGCAGATCGGGAGCTGCGCAGACGCTGGATCAAAACAGCGGTTGCTATTGCTGTGACCATCGCGTGTATGGTCGGACTCTATCACTATGAATTCGACGTTTCGGTAGCTGCCACGGAGGATCTGGAGCAGGCGATCAACACATTTCATTTTCATGAGGAGATGTCGGTGGATGTGCTGGAGCGTGTGACGATCGGGCGGCATCTGTATGTGCTGTATTCACAGCTTGGCAGCTCCGGGGCGAGTGGGCTGGCGCATCTCGAACGCGGGATTTTCGGAAAATACCGCATATTAAACACATGGGATACCAATGATCCGTTAGCCGGGGTAACGATAGTGACTGCGGGTGGGGATCAGGCATATTCCGTAGACAGGTATGCCGTAAAGGGAAAAAGATATGCACTGCTCTATAGTGCGAATGAACTGCCGCAGGTGAGCCGTCTGGAGCTGTACGGAGGCGATGGTGAAAATCGTCTGCAGACGGATTCCGTGGAGATGATGGATGAGACGTATTCCAAGTGCCTGTTTTCCTGTGAATATGATGGCAGACCACTTCTCAAGGTGATCGGGCTGGATGATACTACCGTGGTAGATGTTTTTGGAAGAAGCATCCGCTACTATGGCGGGGATGGGAACAGATATACAATCAGGCAATTAGCAGAGTCTTTTGATGCATCCGACACGGGGAGCAGCAGCTCGACCGGTGTCGCGGAGAGAGGCATGATTTATGTGTTAGAGTTGATCGTTCTGGGGATCGGTGTGATTTTTATCCGGTATTTTATGAAGTAGAATGGGAAATATACAAGCATATATAATGCATATATAATAAGGATAGAAAATAAAATGGGCGCGCGGAGCATGATGCTTCGTGCGCTCATTGGATCATTAAGTATTATTTTCCTGTTGACACATTGCGTTTCATGGCTTCAAAGCTCTCCTGACTGATGACATGCTCAATCTTACATGCATCTTCGGCGGCAATGTCGGCGGGTACGCCGAGACTCTCCAGGAAAGCAGATAAAAATTCATGTCTTTCATAGATCATCTCTGCGATTCGTTTTCCTTCGTCCGTCAGGTAGATAAAGCCTGCATCCGTGACGGTGATGCGTCCCTTTTCACGCAGATTTTTCATAGCGATGCTGACGCTGGATTTTTTATAATTTAATTCATTTGCAATATCAACGGAACGAACAACGGGAAGGCGCTTGCTCAGAAGCAAGATCGTTTCCAGATAATTCTCTGCCGACTCATTTACTACAAGACCCATGGATCAATCCTCCTATTTAACCTAATAACTGCAATCATTATAGCATAATATAGACAAAAAAACAAATAAGGAACGGCTAAATTTCGTTTGATTTATCGATAAAAAGTTATTGACATCTAACAAAAAACAGCATATACTAACGGCAGAAAACAAGTTTTGTGTTCTTTTTATAGATAAAAGATAAACTACAAAACAGAAAGGAGATCTATGATGCCCCTGACAATGGCGAAAAAAGGCGAAGAAAACACCATCAAACATGTTGGTGGAAAAGAGGAAACCAGAAAATTTCTTGAGAAACTTGGTTTTGTGGTTGGCAGTGTGGTGACCGTTGTGTCTGATGTTGGCGGTAATGTGATCGTAAATATAAAGGACTCACGCGTCGCGCTCGGCAAAGATATGGCGAATAAGATCTTAGTCTAAGAGGAGGATTGTATGAGTACGTTAAAAGATGCAAAAGTCGGCGCTCACGTAACCGTTACCAAGCTGAACGGCGAGGGAGCAGTCAAGAGAAGAATCATGGATATGGGTATTACCAAGGGCGTGGATGTATATGTCCGCAAGGTAGCACCGCTGGGCGACCCGATTGAGGTTACCGTCAGAGGTTATGAGCTCTCACTTCGTAAGGCAGATGCTGAGATGATTGAAGTGCAGTAGCGCATATTTTTTTGATCGCACGTTAGTTTGTGCTAACGGAAGATAGCTGCAAGCAATAAAAGTTACATAACAAATTACTATTATTATTATAGAAAGGACACGATTATGGCAGTAAAAATTGCACTTGCCGGAAACCCTAACTGCGGCAAGACTACATTATTTAATGCGCTGACCGGATCAAACCAGTTCGTAGGAAACTGGCCGGGCGTAACTGTTGAGAAAAAGGAAGGAAAGCTGAAAGGTCACAAGGATGTTGTGATCATGGACCTTCCGGGAATCTACTCCCTGTCTCCGTACACACTGGAGGAGGTTGTAGCAAGAAATTATCTGATTACCGAGCGCCCTGACGCGATCTTAAATATCGTAGACGGGACAAACCTGGAGCGTAACCTGTACCTGACCACTCAGCTGTTAGAGCTGGGTATCCCGACTGTTATCGCAGTCAACATGTCAGACTTAGTCGCCAAGAGCGGAAACAAGATCCATCTTGAGGAGCTGTCAAAGCAGCTGGGCTGCGAGGTTGTAGAGATTTCTGCATTAAAGGGAACCGGTGTAAAGAAGGCGGCAGAGAAGGTGGTTGCACAGGCTACTTCAAAGGCGGCAGCACCCGCACCTATTACATATGGCGCAGAGCTTGAGGATGCAATCAACTCAGTTGTAGCTAAGATCAGCGGAGTACCCGAGGAGGAGAAGCGTTTCTTTGCAATCAAGTTATTAGAGAGCGATGAGAAGATCTCAGCAAATCTGGCAAGCGTGCCGGATGTATCCGCTGAGATCGCAAAATTAGAGAAGGCTATGGATGATGATGCAGAGAGTATCGTCACCAACGAGCGTTATCAGTACATTTCATCAATCATTGGGAAGTGCATGACTAAGGCAAGCAGCAAAGAGAAACTGACGATCTCAGATAAGATCGACCGCGTTGTGACAAATCGTATTTTAGCGCTCCCGATATTCGCGCTGGTTATGTTTGTTGTTTACTATGTATCAGTTACAACCGTAGGAGCATTCGTTACTGATTGGACAAATGATGTATTATTCGGCGAGATCATTCCTCCTGCAATTGAGGCAGGTCTGAATGCTATCGGATGTGCAGACTGGCTGCAGGGACTGATCCTTGACGGTATCGTAGCCGGTGTCGGAGCCGTACTCGGATTCGTACCGCAGATGCTCGTACTCTTCCTGTTCCTCGCATTCTTAGAGGGATGTGGATATATGGCACGTATCGCGTTCATCATGGATCGTATTTTCCGTAAATTTGGTTTATCAGGAAAGTCCTTTATCCCGATGCTGATCGCTTCCGGATGTGGAGTCCCCGGTGTCATGGCTTCCAGAACAATTGAGAATGACCGTGACCGTAAGATGACAATTATGACAACAACCTTTATCCCTTGTGGAGCAAAGCTGCCGATCATCGCCATGATCGCAGGTGCGTTCTTTAATAATTCCGGATGGGTAGCATGGAGTGCATGGTTGATCGGTATTGTAGCCATCGTATGCTCAGGTATCATCTTAAAGAAAACAAAACTGTTCGCAGGCGAGCCGGCTCCGTTCGTTATGGAGCTGCCTGCTTACCACTGGCCGACCGTAGGAAACGTTCTTCGTTCTATGTGGGAGCGCGGATGGTCATTCATCAAGAAGGCTGGTACAATCATTCTGTTATCAACGATCGTTCTGTGGTTCTTAATGAGCTTCGGATGGGTAGACGGTAGCTTCACAATGCTTGAGGCTGAGCAGTTAAACGATAGTATCCTTGCAAAGATCGGTAGCGCAATCGGCTGGATCTTCGCACCGCTTGGCTGGACACAGGCAGGCGAGGGCTGGAAGATGGCAGTTGCAGCCGTTACAGGTCTGATCGCAAAGGAGAACGTCGTAGCTACATTCGGTATGCTGTACGGATTTGCAGAGGTTGCAGAGGATGGATCTGAGATCTGGGGTAATCTGGCACAGGCAATGACTCCGATTGCAGCATTTGGATTCATGGTATTCAACCTGTTGTGTGCTCCCTGCTTCGCAGCAATGGGTGCGATCAAGCGTGAGATGAACAACACCAAGTGGTTCTGGATCGCAATCGGATATCAATGTATCTTAGCTTATATCGTAGCAATGTGTATCTATCAGATCGGAACTGTATTTACAACAGGTGCATTCGGCATCGGAACGGTCGTAGCGATCGTATTTGTGATCGGATTCTTATATTTGTTGTTCCGTCCCGCTCCGAAGGAGACTGAGCATAAGGTCAGCGCATTTGCAAAGGCAAACTAATCAGTAAATCATAGAACTGTCCAGAGTCAGAGCAATATGGCGAACGATCTCTGGGCAGTTTTTGAAATTATAGTTAAAGGAGGGTATATACAATGGGAACAGTAATTGTATTAGTAGTGCTGGGCGCAGTCGTAGCCCTCATTATCCGCAGTATTGTAAAGGACAAAAAAAGTGGCAAATCATCGTGCGGTGGTGATTGCAGCAAATGTAAGGGCTGTCATTGAGTATCGTACATTTGCAGGAAAATCATCGGTATAGACACGAAAACTTAATATTCTTCGGTATTTGCGCAGACATCTTTACGGTTGCGTGAAAGGTGTTATAATGAGTATCGAACAGGGACAATGGCGTACTGGGTCGTACGTCGTTGTCCTTTTTTACGTTATAAAAACAGATCTATACCTAAAGGAGGAGAACATCATGTTAAGAACTGACTTACCCAAAATCATTACAGAAACTTTACCAGGACCGAAAGCGAAAGCACTTATTGACCGCAGAAAGGCTGCGACACCGACCGCGATCGGCTGCGTTTATCCCGTAGCAATCGCACGCGGCGAGGGCGCAATGATCGAGGATGTGGATGGAAATAAATTTTTGGACTGGATCGGCGGAGTCGGCGTGCTGAATATCGGTTATTCTCAGCCGGAGGTCGTAGAGGCAGTCAAAGAACAGGCAGATAAATATTTTCACGGCATGTTTAATATCGTGACACATGAGGGTTATGTCGCTCTGGCGGAGAAGCTGTCGCAGATCGCTCCGGTGAAAGGCGATAAGAAAAAGGCATTTTTTGCGAACAGCGGTGCAGAGGCGGATGAGAATGCAGTAAAAGTAGCAAAAGCATTTACCAAGCGCAATCATATTATTGTATTTTCCGGCGCATTCCACGGACGAACCCTGCTCACAATGTCCATGACATCGAAGAAAGCATATGCCATCGGCATGGGACCGTTCCCCGATGGTGTATACCGTGCGCAGTTCCCGTATTATTACCGCAATCCCGAAGGAATGCCGCAGGAAAAGGCGTGTGACTACTATCTGTCATCCATTCAGGCAGTGTTTGAGCAGTGTGCACCGGCAGATACGATCGCAGCGATCGTCGTAGAGCCGCTGCAGGGCGAGGGTGGATTTATTCCGGCACCGATTGAGTGGGTGAAGGCAGTCCGTAAAATCTGCGATGACAACGGCATTCTGCTGGTCGCGGATGAGGTACAGAGCGGATTCTGCCGTACCGGACGTATGTTTGCAACTGATTACTGGAAAGAAGCCGGTGTGCAGCCGGATATTATAGCAACCGCAAAGTCGATTGCAGCCGGTGTTCCGCTGTCAGCGATTATTGCCAGAGAGGAGATCATGGAGGCGCCTGCAAAGGGAACGATTGGAGGTACATTCTGCGGTAATGCACTCGCATGTGCAGCAGCATTAAAGACGATCGAGATCATGGAGCGCGACCATCTGGCTGACCGTTCACTGGAAATCGGTAAAAAAGTCACCGACCGCTATCATGAGTGGCAGAAGAAATACCGTTGTATCGGCGATGTCCGTGGTCTGGGCGGAATGATCGGACTGGAGCTTGTCAAGGATCAGGAGGGCAAGGAGCCGGATGCACCGCTGACAGCAGCGCTCATACAGGAATGTGCGAAAAACGGTCTGTTAGTCGAGAATGCAGGTACTTACGGCAATGTCGTCCGTTTCCTCGGACCGCTTGTGATGACGGATGAGCAGTTGGAAGCCGGTTTAGAGATCATGGAAAAAGCACTTGTAAAGTGCATGGAAGAGGAGTAAAAACATGCAGCAGTTAATGATAAAACCAACGATACATAAGTTTGACACCGCAAAGGAGTTCGCAGAGGGCTTTTCTCTCGGAAAAGGAGATTTACTATTTACAAACCGACATGTGTACGAGAAGTATTTTGCGTCGCTGGATCTGGGATGTCAGGTGATCTATCGGGAAACATTTGGATCTGGAGAGCCTACAGACGAAATGGCAGAGGCGATTTATAAGGCTATTTATACGAATGGGCAGACTGCTCCAAAACGCATCATAGCGATCGGAGGAGGCTCTATTCTCGACTTGGCGAAGCTGTATGCGCTCAAACAGACATCACCGATTCTTGATCTGTATGACGGAAAAATTCCGGTGGAAAAGGATAAGAAGCTGATTCTTGTTCCGACGACCTGTGGAACAGGTTCGGAAGTGACAAATATCTCTATTCTCGCGTTAAAAAGCAGAGGGACGAAAAAGGGGTTGGCACATGAGGCATTGTATGCGGATCAGGCAGTATTGATCCCTCAGCTGCTAGAGGATCTGCCGGATTATGTGTTTGCGACCAGTTCGATTGATGCATTGATCCATGCGATTGAATCGACGCTCTCACCGAAGGGTAATACATATACGAGGATGTTCGGATACCGTGCGATCGAAATGATCCTGAACGGCTACAAGGTGATCCGCGATCAGGGTATGGAGGCGAGAAAGCCGTTGCTTAACGATTTTATGCTGGCATCCAACTATGCCGGAATCGCATTCGGCAATGCGGGCTGTGCAGCAGTACACGCACTCAGCTATCCGCTCGGTGCGACGTATCATGTGGCACACGGTGAATCAAATTATGCGATGTTTACCGGAGTCATGAAAAACTATATGGAGCTGAAAACAGACGGAGAGATCGCGGTGTTGAACCGTTTTCTGGCGGATATTCTCGAATGTCCGGTGAGATATGTCTATGAGGAGCTCGAAAAGCTGCTCAATGTGCTTATTCCGAAAAAAGCGCTGCATGAGTATGGTGTCACAGAGGCACAGCTGGATGAGTTTGCCGATTCCGTAATGGAAAATCAGGGCAGACTGATGGCGAACAATTTTGTGCCGTTAGACAGGGAGCGTGTGTATAAGATCTACCGTGAATTGTGGTAGACCGTTGCGGATGGATGATCCGGCGGTTGTGATTGACAGTTACAGCCGCAGGATCTCCCATTTGGAGGCAACGCCCAGCTTCCGGAACAGATTTTGAAGATGTTTTTGCAGAGTATTATCGCGGATGCCGAGTGCGTCCGCGATTTCTGTATTCGATTCAAAACGGTACAGATGGGCGAGCAGCTCTGTCTCGCGTGCAGTCAGGCCGTATTCCTTCTGCATGGCGGTCAGACGCTGTGTATTGGCCATCGGAGCGGCAGAAACAGGTGTCAGAATCCGGTGCATGACGGCGTTCAGATGGACACCGAGCGCACGCATATAAAACATGTCATCCGTGGCGAAGGAGCCGTCCGCGCGCGTGCGGTAGAGCGTGAGCAGACCGAGCAGATGACCTTCATATACGATCGTAAACTGCATGTCGTCGTACACATCATATTTGTGGTAGCAGTTGACATACAGCGGGGAATTCAGGCGCGTTGCGTCGGCTAAGATCGCACTGGAGCGCATGAGCTGGGATTCCTTGGCATAGAGATTCCACAGCGTGTAGTCGGATTCCGGATCGTTGGCGATGTAGTTCTGCTCTGCCTCCGTAAAATAGTCGGGATAGCAGATCGGATTGCACAGCGTCACATCATCCGGATCGCGGTTCGCTTTCAGCAGAATGCTCGCGTAGCTGAACGGAATGATGATCTTCAGGCGTTGGAAAAAATTATGTTTAATATCTTCGAGGGAATGCCAGTTGTACATCTCGTAGATCAGGTCATTGATGACTAAAAAGTGGTTTTTTTCCATAAAAGAACTCCTCCTTTGTGTATACATCGCGACACAGATGTGTTTGATACTGTTATGATAACGCAGAAACTACTTAAAAACAAGTAGACATAACGGAAAATAATTAGAAATTAAGTAAAATTAGGAATGGAAAATACATACAGCGGATGCTATACTAATCTCAGCTCAAGGGAGCGGATACAAAGACGTATCTGAAACAGATAGTTTCAGGTGCGTTTTTTTGTTATCAGAATCACCTGCATTCACACAGAGGCCTGGTGCGGAGCCGGTGAGGCAAACAAAACTGTTCAAGGGATTAGATAAAAACAAAGGAAAGGATAAGGTGGACATTATGGCAGATAAACAGCAGGTAATTAAGGATTTAGATAAAGTAATCGGTTTGATTGAGCGTGATACCAAGGATATCACACCGGAAGAGAAAAAAGAGATGGTAGCGGATACGCTGAATTATTTCGATAATTATGTCAGCCCCGGCTGGTTAAAGTATCGTAAGTCTGTATCTTCTGATTCTGAAAACGGAGCAGTGTTGGAGTGGTACGATGAGGGTGCTTACTGCTGCGGATTAAATGATGAGAAATTTATTGACTGTCTGGGTGGCTTTGGTATTTTCACCTGTGGACACAGAAATAAAGAGATTCTGGATGTCGTAAAGGCACAGCTGAATCATCAGGCATTACATTCACAGGAGCTGCTTGATCCGCTGCGTGGCTATCTGGCAAAGGCAGTTGCAGACATCACACCGGGTGATTTACAGCAGTGCTTCTTCACAAACGGCGGTGCAGAGGCAGTCGAGATGGCATTGAAGTTAGCGCGTATCGCAACAGGCGGACGCTGGTATATATCTACTGTCGGAGCCTTCCACGGAAAGTCAATGGGTGCGATTTCCATGGGTGGTAAAGGAACATACCGTGTGCCTTACACACCGATGGTACAGCAGGTACAGCACGTAGAGTACGGCAATGCGGATGATGTGAGAAAAGCGATTAAAAACTTACAGGCAGTCGGCGAAAAGGTCGCTGCCGTGATCTTAGAGCCGATTCAGGGCGAGGCAGGCGTTATCATTCCTCCGAAGGGTTATCTGGCAGAGGTTCGTGAGATTTGTGATGAGACCGGTGTCGCATTGATCTTTGATGAGATCCAGACCGGTATGGGTCGTACCGGTACGATGTGGCGCTGCGAGGCAGAGGGCGTCGTTCCCGATATCATGACATTCGGTAAGGCATTTGGTGGTGGTATCCTCCCGATCACCGGTATCATCTGCAGACCGAAGATGTGGACACAGGATCTGATCGACAACCCGTGGCTGCTCGGATCTCCGACCTTCGGCGGCAATCCGCTCTGTTGTGCAGCAGCGATCGCAACGATCAGGTATATGCTGGAGAATGATATCCCCGGTGTCTGCGCAAAGAAGGGTGAGGTATTGAAGGCAGGTCTGCAGTCTATGGCTGACAAGTATCCGGAGATTATTCAGGAGGTTCGCGGAACCGGTCTGATGCTGGCAGTAGAGTTCCGCTCCTGCGAGCTGGGTTATGAGACTTCCAAGGGTCTGTTTGCAAGAAAAGTCATGACCGCCGGTACACTGGTTAATGCAAAGACGATCCGCTTCGAGCCGACCGCAGTCATTTCCGATCAGGATATCAGAGATGTCATCAGCCGTATGGATGAGGCACTGGCAGATACGAAAAAGACATATAATTTATAAAAAACAGTAATGCAAAGGGGCATATTTCCGAACTGGGAATATACCCCTTTAATCCATAGGAAATATTCAAAAAATGGAGGATTAGCATATGAGCAAATATGTAGTTACGATCACCAGACAGTTCGGCAGTCTGGGACGTCCGATCGCAAAGCGGATGAGTGAGCTGCTCGGAGTCGAATATTATGACAGAGATATTGTGGATCAGGCAGCACAGAAACTGAAGCTGCCGGTATCGGTTGTAGATCAGGAGGAGGAAAAAGCTGCAAAGCAGATTAAAAATCCATTTTCCCGCATGCAGTTTCCTCTCGGAAAAGGAACGAGTTCGACGCAGGATGATATTTTTGAGGCACAGGAAAATATCATCAAGTTTCTGGCAGAAAAGGATAACTGCATTATCGTAGGGCGCTGCTCTGACTTTATTCTGAGTGAAGTGGAAAACAGTATGCATATTTATATCTATGCATCCTATGAGGCACGGCTCCGCCACTGCATCGAGGATCTTCAAATGGAAGAATCAGAGGCAAGACGCATGATCAAGAGCGTGGACGAAGCACGTGATTCCTACCATATGCAGTATGCAGGATTCCTGCCGGATGATAAGCGGCATAAGGATATCCTCATCGACAGCAGCCTGTTTGGAGTGGAAGGCACTGCGGAGTTTCTGGCAGATGCCGTGAGACGCAAGTTTGGCGGAGAGTAGAACCGGAGAAGAAACGGCAATATTGCCGGAAAACGAGAGGAGAGATAGACATGAATACTGGTTTGATAGCGATCTTTATTATTCTGTTTATTATCGTAGGAGCAATCTATACAAAAAAATGTGTGGAGTTTTTGATTGCAGGATCGCTGCTCGCGGCGCTGGTACTGTATAAGGGCAGTTTTATCACAGAGTGGTGTTCGGTGATGCAGACAGCGCTGGCGGATAATGTGTGGATTATCATTATCTGCGGACTGTTCGGCAGCCTGATTGCACTTTTGCAGGAGGCAAAGGGAAGCTTTGGATTTTCCAAGCTGGTAGAGAAGCTGTGTAACACAGAGCGCAAGACGCTGCTCACAACGTTTGTGCTCGGCATACTGATCTTTGTCGATGACTACTTAAATGTATTGTCGATCGGTGTATGTATGAAGGGTGTGTTTGACAAGAAAAAGATTCCGCGTGAGACGCTGGCATATATGCTGGATTCCACGGCAGCTCCGGTCTGCGTGCTGCTTCCGTTTTCTACATGGGCAGTATTCTATGCGAGTCTGTTTTATGAGCAGGATTTTATAACCGGTGCGGGGTACACCTCCGGTATTGACGCATATATCCATGCGATTCCGTTCTGCTTTTACCCGATTATCACACTGATTATCGTACTGCTGTTTTCGCTCGGTATTATGCCGAAGATTGGAGCAATGAAAAAGGCTTATCAGCGTGTCGCTGAGACCGGAAAGGTTTACTCTGATGCCAGCAGAAAATACAACCATGAAGAGCACGAAGGTTATGAGGAAGAAGGAAATATCTGGGATTTCATTATTCCGATGGGTGTGCTCGTAGGTGTTGCAATTGCTACCAGTGATGTGCTGGTTGCGGTTGTGCTGGCAATTCTCGCATGCTTTATCCTCTATGTACCGCGAAAAATCGTTACATTCGATAACTTTTTTAATATCGTGGCAAAGGGCTATGCAGATATGACTCCTGTTGCGATCCTGTTAGTGGTAGCGTTTGGCGTGCAGACGTTGACCTCTGATATGGGACTGGCAGATTATATCATCGAGACGATGACACCACTTTTGAGTGGAGCGACATTCCCGATGATCACCTTTATTCTGGTGGCTGCACTCGGATTTACAACCGGTTCGTTCTGGGGCATGTGTGCAGTCGTTACACCAATCGTATTCCCGTTGGCAGCAGCAGTTGGCGCAAACCCGGTGCTTGTCATGAGTGCAGTTGTATCCGGTGGCGCATTCGGAAGCCATGCATGCTTTTACGGTGATGCGACCGTGCTTGCTTCGACAGGAGCATGTATCGACAACATGGAGCATACCATGACGCAGCTGCCATATGTGCTGATTGCGAGTGTACTTACGATCGCGGCTTATCTGGTCTGTGGAATCATCATGTAGATATATTTTTACATGGGCCGCGGTCTCTATTATTAAAAGGGGGATTAGCCAATGAGTTTTTTGATCAGAAGTAAAAACGTGTTTACCGGGCTCGCGGATCATCCGCAGCCCGCGTCTATATTGGTGGATGGCTCACAGATCAAAGCTGTTTTGCCGTGGGATTACGACAAAGCTGCCTACGCAGGTGTGGAATGCAGAGATTACGGAGAGCAGATGGTCATGCCCTCGTTTATTGATGCGCACACGCATATGTTTTCCGGTGCGATTGATGCCAGCGATTATGTGTGTGATACGTTAGGCGAATGTACCTCACAGGAGGAATGTGCGAAGATGATCGCAGATTATGCCGCCGAGCATCCGAACCAGAGACGCATCCGTGGTGTCGGCTGGTTTGTCGGAGCGTGGAATGATGCGCCGCTGCCGGATCGCCGCAGTCTCGATGCGTTGATCCCGGATCGCCCGGTTTATATGCTGTGTGCGGATTCACACAGTATGTGGCTGAATACAAAGGCGATGGAAGAAACCGGATATACGCCTGGTTTTGCGGTGGAAAACGGTGAGGTGTGCCATTTTCCTGACGGATCGCTGTCTGGATTGTTTATCGAACCGGCAGCCTATGAACCGGCAATGCAAAAATATATGGAATTTTCCGCAACTGAGATGGCAGGCATCCATCAGGGATTTCAGGAGGAACTGGCATCGTATGGTATTGCAGGAGTCAGCGAGATGTTTGCGGATGATTACACTGATGACACACGCACCCGTTACAGACAGCTGGTAGCGCTGGATGAGAAAAAAGGGCTGTATGCACACACATTTATCTATACAAAGCTGTTTGATTACACGGATTTTACACCGTATTTTGAACTGAAAAAGGAGATTGACTCCGCACATGTACATATCAACGGAGTAAAGGGCTTCATTGACGGCGTGACGGAGACTTACACCGGACTGTTATTAGAGCCGTATACCGACCGTCCGGAGACCTGCGGCGAGGGATTGCCGCTTCATCCGGCAGCACGTATGCAGGAGGAGATCACGGCTGCGAACAAGGCGGGCATTCAGGTACGCCTGCACTGTATCGCAGACGGTTCGGTGCGTATGGCACTCGATCTGTATGAACAGGCACAGAAGGAAAGCGGCTGGGATACATCTGTACACCAGAATACGATTGAGCATATAGAGAATATCCATCCGGATGACATCGACCGTTTTGCAAAGCTGGGCGTGATTCCCTCCATGCAGCCGTATCATGTGACGCTGTCCAACGGCGGAAAAGTATGGCGGCTCGGTGAGGAGCGCTGCAGGCTCGAGTTTCCGATCCGCACGATCTACGATCACGGTGGACAGATCGCACTCGGCACAGATTATCCGGTTGTGACGATCAATCCGTTTGTGACGATCTATGCGGCGCTGACGCGGTGCAATGATGAGGGACAGCCGACCGGCTGCAATGCGGCAACCGAAAAACTGCCGCTGCCTGTGATCCTGAAGGCATACACAGACGGAGCTGCGCGCGTTTATCACGCACAGGATCAGATGGGTACGATTGAGCCCGGCAAGCAGGCAAACATCATTGTTTTAACGCAAAATTTATTTGAGATACCACCGGAAAAGATTCGTGATACAAAGGTAGCAGTGAATTATTTTGAGGGTAGTGTGGTATATGGTGAATAAAGGCAGGTGATAGATATGTTTCGGGAAATGAGACTGACCAAGCAGCAGTTGTCGAAAGAGGAGACAGAGACGATTCTGCGCATGAAAGGAACCGGCACACTCGCGCTTGCGGGTGACGACGGATATCCGTATTCCGTTCCGGTCAATTATATATATGTGGATGGCTGTATTTATTTTCACGGCGCCCTGCAAGGGCATAAATGTGATGCGATCGCCAGAGAGCCAAAGGCTTCCATGAGTGTGATCGGAGCCGATACACTCATACCGGAAAAATACACGACCGACTACCGCAGTGTGATCGCTTTCGGTGAGATCCACCCGGTTGTCGATGATGAAAAAAAGCGGGCGGTTATCCGCCAGATCGGTATGCGGTTTTGCAGTGGATATGCGGATGGAATTGATGCCGAAATCGACAGGGAATGGGATATTCTAAATGTTTATGAGATGAAAATTATACATATGACCGGAAAACGGGCAATGGTTTAAATAACAGGAGGAATCATTATGAGAAACGTAACAGTAGCTGCGACGCAGATGGCTTGTAGCTGGGATAGAGAGGACACATTAAAAAAGGCAGACAAATTGGTGCGCGAGGCAGCAGCCAAAGGAGCAAATATCATTTTACTGCAGGAGCTGTTCGAGACACCGTATTTTTGCCAGAAGCATGATTTTGCGTATATGGAACTGTCAATGCCGGTGGATAAAAATCCCGCAGTTGCCCATTTCAAGAAGGTCGCAAAGGAGTTATCAGTCGTGCTGCCGATCAGCTTTTTCGAGCGTGCCGGAAATATGATGTACAACAGCATCGCAGTCATTGATGCGGACGGTACGCTGCTCGGTATTTACCGTAAGACCCATATTCCGGATGGAGCGCCTTATGCCGAAAAATTCTATTTTTCACCCGGAGATACCGGATTTAAGGTGTGGGATACAAAATACGGCAAGATCGGTATCGGCATCTGCTGGGATCAGTGGTTTCCTGAGACCGCTCGCTGTCTCGCACTGATGGGTGCGGAAATCCTGTTGTACCCGACGGCGATCGGTTCGGAACCGACACTTGATATTGATTCTAAACCGCATTGGCAGCATGCGATGCAGGGTCATGCGGCAGCCAATATTATGCCGGTGATCGCGTCAAACCGCATTGGTTACGAGAAACAGGATGATTCCGAGATGACTTTCTATGGATCTTCCTTTATCGCCGATGAGACCGGAGAGATCGTGGAGGAGGCAGACAGAGAGTCAGAAATGGTACTTACGCATACATTTGATCTGGATGCGATTGATGTCAAGCGCAGGCAGTGGGGTGTGTATCGCGACCGCAGACCTTCCATGTATGGCAGATTGATGGAAAAATAATCAAAAAAGGAGACAGAGCTTATGATCAAAAAGAAATTATTTATAGATGGCGCATGGGTAGACGGCTGCGGGGGAAAGACCTTTACATCGATCAATCCGTCCAACGGTGAAGTGATCGCAGAGGTCGCAGAGGCAGGGATCGCGGATGTACGCGCCGCAGTTGCAGCCGCAAAGCGCTCGTTCTATGAGACGAGAGAGTGGCGTGACATGGATTCGCAGGCACGCGGAGATATGCTTTTAAAGATCGCAGATAAGATCGAGGAACATGCAGACGAGTTCGCCAGACTTGATGTCATTGATATGGGTAAGCCGTTACGCGAGGCAGCCTGTGATGTGGATGATGCGGTACATTGTTTCCGTTACTATGCGAGCCTGATCAAGACTCCGCATGGCGGCTACTATGAGGTCAATACCGGATTTGGCGAGATGTACAGCTATACCGTACATGAGCCGGTTGGTGTGTGTGCAGAGATTACACCGTGGAACTATCCGCTGCTCATGGGGGTCTGGAAGCTGGCACCGTCACTGGCAGCAGGAAACAGCGTCGTATTTAAGCCTGCGACTGTCTGTGTATTATCCTGCATCCGTTTATTTGAGATTTTTGAGGAATGCGGCATGCCAAAAGGCTCTGTAAACCTCGTTATGGGACCCGGCGGAGTCATCGGTGATGAGCTTGCTGCCAATCCGGATGTAGATATGATTACTTTTACCGGCAGTACCGAGGTCGGTCAGTCGATTATGCGTCAGGCAGCGACCAACGTCAAAAAGATTGGTCTGGAGCTTGGTGGAAAGTCACCGAATGTCATCTTTGCAGACGCGGATCTGGAGGGAGCTGTCGAGTGGGCAATGGTCGGAATTTTCCTGAATCAGGGTGAAATCTGCTCTGCCGGCAGCCGGATTCTCGTCGAGGAGAGCATCCACGATGCATTTGTAAAACGTCTCGTAGAGCGTGCGAATGCGATTACGATCGGCAATCCGCTGGATAATCCTGATATGGGAGCGATGGTCAGCGAGAGCCATATGAACAAGGTATTGGCATACATTGAAAAAGGAAAGGCAGAAGGTGCGACACTCGCCTGCGGCGGCGAGCGCTATACCGAGGGCGAATGTGCAAAGGGATATTTCCTGCGCCCGACGGTATTTGACAACTGTACATCCGATATGACGATCGTGAAAGAGGAGATCTTCGGACCGGTCGTAACCGTGCAGACGTTCAAAACAGAGAAAGAAGCGATCGACATGGCAAACGATACACCGTATGGTCTGGCAGGAGGTGTATCTACCAGCGATGGAGCACGCGCACTGCGTGTCATCAAGGAGATCCGTGCGGGCATCACGTGGATCAACTGCTACAATCCGGCATTCAATGAGGCTCCGTGGGGCGGCTACAAAATGAGCGGCATCGGCAGAGAACTCGGTGTACACGGACTGGAGGAGTATCAGGAGATCAAGCAGATCAATATCAACCTGCATCCCGGTGTGCTTGGATGGTATGAGCATTGATCGGAACAACTTAGATAGAGGAACGCAAGGGCAGTCATCCGTGGTGGGTGACTGCCTTTTTCAAAATAAAAATGAAATTCTATTGACACAGATGCAATATCTTTTTATACTCAAATCAGTTTATTTTGTGTAAATATGGCAGCAGTTCAAAGGAGATGGGCGAATGCAGGCGGTTGATTTCTCAAATTGTAAGTTAAGCGGAAAATATTATGGAGGGTCTGAACGTAAACTGGGAATCGTGCTGAATGGAGAGGACTATATGTTGAAGTTCCAGAAGCAGACAGCCTTTGGCAGACGAAATAATCATATTTCGGAGTATTTAGGGTCGCATATTTTTGAATTGTGTGGATTTTCTGCACACAAGACGTTTCTGGGTTATTGGAATCAGGAACAGGTAGTTGCATGTAAAGATTTTAATGTATCCGGCAAACAGTTTGTTCCGTTTAATGAAGTTGGGGAAAGTACATTAGATCAAGATAAGGAAGTATATCAATATGATTATAAAGATATTATGCAGATGTTGCGTGATAATTCAAAGTTGACCAATGTAAAAGAAACGATTTCTGCGTTTTGGGAAATATATGTCATAGATGCGTTGCTTGGGAATTTTGACCGACATGGATCTAACTGGGGGTTTATCAAGGAAAATAATTGTTATTCCCTGGCTCCGGTGTTTGATAATGGATCTTCGTTGTATCCTGCACTGGTCGATGAAAATGAGATGAAGCATATTATGAAGTCTCAAGAGGAAACTGATAAAAGGATATTTGCATTTCCGACATCACAGGTGAAGCTGAATGGGAAAAAAAGTTCCTATTATGAGGTGATATACAGTATGGAGTTTCCAGAGTGTAATGAAGCCTTGCGCAATGTATATCAGAGGATTGGAATGGGAAATATACAGAAACTGATTGAAGATACACCACTTATTTCCGACACACAAAAAATGTTTTATATGCATATGATACAGGCACGCTATGAAAAAATTATAAAAGCGTCATATGATAGATTGATTCAGAGAGGATAATTCAATGAGAGAAGTGATAACAGATGGCAGCATTTGTCTGGATGATGAATATGGTTTTACCTATCATGTTGCGGATATACGATATATTGAGCGTGAGGATGAAAGCTATTGCTATGAGTTTCGACCGGATTATAGTGTGATAGAGTTGTTAAATGTGAAGATTTATCAGGGGATTCCCGGATTGGATCTGAGTTTGAAAAAAGAGGTCTATGTGCGTGAAAATATGGTTCCGGTTTTTATCAGTGAGCGGACTCCAGGGGAGAATCGCGAGGATCTATGGGAGCTGCTAAAGGCATGCAATATGGAATATCTCAATCGTCTGGAGTGGCTGATTCGTACCGACACGCGATATCCAGGGGACGGATTTTATGTATGCAGAGCCGAAAAAAGGAAAATTGTTTGTATTTCGTCTATCGCAGAGCTTGGAAATCGCAGCTCAGTAATCAGCCGGAAGGTGCTGGAAGTGATTTGTGCAGGTGGAGAGATTCATACGGATGCATTTACCATCTCAGACAGTAACCGTAGATCCTATTATGAATTGTTTCTGGCATTATATACATGTGAAAAAAAGTATATGGACGACAGGCGCAGGGATGGAATTGGAAAGTCTGTAAAACAGGGAAAATATACCGGAAGATCTCGAATTAAACTCGATCCACTGGAAATGCAGGAGATTTTTGAGGCGTATGAGGCAGGAACGCTGACCAGCAAAGCGGCAGCAGAGCGGTTGGGCATCAGTGCGTCGACTTTTTATAGGAGATATAAAGAATATCATAAATAATAGGCAAAAGATGAGGGTGAAGCATCAGTTGCCTATCACACTTTTTTCCGCTATAATATTGCAGGGATTCTAATATCGGATTAAAGTATAAAAAACGGAAAAGGTCAATTACGGGTTGGAAAGGCTGGGAGATAAAAAGCAATGATGAAGAAAATTTTTTACAAACAGCGCGCAGATTTTGAGCGTTCCACTGCCGCGCGGGATAAGGAGCTGACATTTCCGGAGGATGTCTGTGAGACAAAGGATATCCGTTACAGTGAGGATGCGTGCGATGCCCATCGCATGGACATCTTTCGTCCGAAGGGAAGGGAGCAGGAGATTTTGCCGGTGATCGTAAATATTCACGGCGGTGGTCTGGTGCTTGGCAGCAAGGAATTTAACCGGTTTTATTGTGCCAAATTGAGTGAACAGGGATTTCTGGTATACAGTCTTGAGTACCGGCTGGTGCCGGATTGTACAATTTTCGATCAGATTTCTGATCTTTCACTGGCGATGGAAGCGATCAGGGAGCGCCTGTCACGCGATCAGGGGGATGCGGAGCATGTCTATGCAGTCGCAGACAGCGGTGGTGCCTGCCTCTTGACGTATTTTGCCGCAATGCAAAACAACCGGGAGCTGGCGGATGCTGCACAGATTACGCCGTCGCAGCTGCCGCTTCGCGCACTCGGTCTTATCAGCGGAATGTTTTATACGACAGGCTTTGATCAGATCGGCTTATTCCTGCCGAAATACCTCTATGGCAGAAACTATAAAAAGGGAGCCTTTGCGCCTTACGTGAATCCGGAGCATCCGGCAGTCGTCGGTTCTCTGCCTCCGTGTTATCTGGTCACGAGTAAAAAGGACCATTTGCAGCGTTATACCCTGCGCTTTAAGCAGGCGCTCGCAGACAATCAGGTGCCTTACCGCCTGCAAAATTTTTGCAAAAATCCACAACTGACCCATGCGTTTAGCGTGTTTTTCCCTTTTTTAAAGGAGAGTGACGAATCCATACAGTGCATGGTCGATTTTTTGAGGAAATATTAGAATTGTTGTAGTTAAATCTTCCATTGAATTTCAAGTATTTAGAAATTATAATGGAAACGTACATGATGAGATTGTTAGATTTTAAATGAAAATCGCAGGAAAGAAAGTGTGAAAATAATGATGCAATTAACAGTCGAGGAACAGAAACGACTGAATCAAATCCTGAATCAATACCGCACCCACGAGAAAATACAAGAGATGCGCCGCTATATTCAGCATGGGGCGATCACGACCTACGATCATGCAGAGCGGGTGACAGCGATGTGCTTCTGGCTGAACCGCAGGCTACATCTGGGAGCGGATGAGAGGGCGCTGGTGCTGGGCGCATATTTGCATGACTTTTATCTGTATGACTGGCATGTAAATGGCAAGTCACACAGACTGCATGGTTATCATCACCCGGTTACATCCTGTGAGAATGCGGTGCATTATTTTCATGTGGATCAACGGATTCAGCAAATGATCCGGTCGCATATGTGGCCACTCACGATCACGCGGATGCCGGGCAGCCGTGAGGCGTGGATTCTATGTTTCGCAGATAAATGCATCTCCATTTCGGAGACATTGCT
>CALBJL010000050.1 GCA_937893485.1 uncultured bacterium
TACCGCAAAATATTCTTTATACCCCTTATTCCAGGAAAAAGCGTCCCTGACCGCCTGTGCATTTGCACGGATGCCCTTCTCATCATACAGATGGAACGGTGTCGGATACTCCTTTACGATTGCATCCAACTGTTCTTTTGTTACAAATGGTTCTTTTTTCATGTGTTTGTCCTCTTTTCCGGTTAAAATTCTGTGTCTTTTCTATAATTATCAAACACCTATTTTGAAAAATAGGCATCGATTCCGTCTGCCATTCCCTGCACCATCTTCTTCTGTCCGCCTGCCGATGACAGATAGCGGTCCTCCGTGCTGTTTGTCATAAAGCCAAGCTCGAGCAGTGTCGTCGGTACGGTACTCCAGTTTGTTCCGGTCAGGTCATCGCGGTACGAAATCCCACGGCTGCGCAGACCCGTAGCGGCACAATACGATGTGAGCACACACTCCGAGAGCTGTTTGCTCTTGTTATACAGCCTGCTGATATAGCGGTTAGCCGCAGACGGACAAAGCGCCGTCGCTCCCCGCGCGGAGGAAACTCCTCCGTCCGCATGTATCCGGACACAGATGTCCGCACCGCTCTCATTGATCAGCAGCGCCCGCTGTTTATTTGAAATATTGACCTCATTTTTTGTCCGTGTCATAACGACCTGATAGCCACGGTTCCACAGCTCTTTTTTCAGTTTTTTTGCCACTTCAAGCGTCAGTTCATATTCCGGTCTGCCGGTCGCCGTTCCCCGCGTTCCGCCAGCCACCTTTGCCTTGTAGGTCGTCGATCCCGGTCCGTTTGGTTCGGTACTGCTGTCGCCGCGCGACTGATGCCCCGGATCAAGCCCGACGATCTTTTTGCCTGACACCTGCAGCCGCACGGATATTTTTTTCTCTCCGACTGACGCATAGATACGGGTTTTTCCGTAGCGTTTTGCACGCACCAGCCCGTTTTTATTTACGGATGCGATTTTTTTATTGCCAGCCGACCATGTCACTGTCCCAGACGCATTCGTCTTAAACTGATAGGTTTTTCCGGCTGTCAGCTTTTTAACAGACCGCGTAAATGCCAGCTTGTCCACCTGCTCATTTTGTCCGGTTTCCGCCTCCACCTGTGCTGCGGATACAACACGCGGCACCGCAAAAAGTATCATGAGAAACAGCAGGAGCACACCTGCCTGCTTTGCCGCCCTTTTTTGCAGCATTTTTTGTATCATATTTTGTACCATTTTCTGTATCATGGTTCTGCTATCCTCTTTCCATCCTCTCATACAATGACGATCTTCAATACATTGAGCAATAAAATCCACGCCAGACCGTAATAGGTCACAACCGCCACGAGATCGTTGACCGTGGAGATCAGCGGTCCGGATGCAACTGCGGGATCTACCTTGATCTTATTGAAAAACAGCGGAATCACCGTACCTGTCATACTCGAAATCGTCATCGCTACGAGCAGGGCGAGTCCGATACAGCCCGAAATCGGGAATGCGGTCAGTGCCGGCTGTCCCTTCGCAAGCATCAGATAACCGCCGATAAATAGAAATGCGATACTGCCCAGAAGCAGTCCGTTTGCCATGCCGACACGCATTTCCTTCCAGACCAGATACAGCTTTTGTTTTCCTTCCAAATTTTCATCCATCAGCACGCGCAGCGTCACCGCCAACGACTGTGTACCTACATTACCGGACATGCCAAGCGTCAGCGACTGGAACGTGACGATGAGCGTCAGCTCCGCCATGACATGCTCAAACAAGCCTGTGATCGTCGATACACCAAGCCCCATGACAAATAAAATAATCAGCCACGGCACACGCTTTTTCATCGACTGCAGGAGTGATTCGTTCAGATCTTCCTCCGCAGTCAGACCAGCGAACATCGCGTAGTCCTCTCCCATCTCCTCATCGACCATCTCGATGATATCATGGGCAGTCACAACGCCGATGACGCGGTTATCATTATCCAGAACAGGGATCGTATCCTCCGAATAATCCTTCAATTCATCAATACAATCGCCGATATCTTCCTTTGCATATACATACGGGAACGAGGTCGCGATCAGATCCTCCAACTCATCATGCTCGCGGGCAATGATCAGGTCATTCAGACTCATCGCTCCATAAAATGTACCATCACGGTTTACGACGTACATCGTCGAAATATTATCATGATCCGCTGCCTGCTCCACAAGCGACTTCATCGCCTCCCTGATCGTCAGGTCACGGCTGATCAGAATATAATTGGTAGACATATAGCTACCGATCTGATCCTCATCATAGGACGCGATACGCTCGACATCCTTCTTTGTCTCGATATCAAGCAGCGCCTCTACCTGCAGGCGCTCGTCTGCATCCAGCTCATCCAGAATGTCACTGATCTCATCCGCATCCATGGATGCCATGATCTCAGCCAGCTTTTCGGGGCTGATCTCCTGCATATAGCCTTTGATCTCGTCCTCTTCCACATAAGAAAAGACTTCCGAAATGCGCTCCGCACTCAGCAGCATAAACAGACGCTTGCGCGCGTCCTTGTCCAGATGCTGCAGAAGGGATGCGATATCATTCTCGTGATAATCATCCAGTTGTTCACGCAATTCCGAAGGCTTGGCATCCGAGTTTAAAATCCCTAACAGCTCCGCCTCATAATCCGGGCGCTCGGGTATGAATAATTCTTCTTCCACGATTTTCTCCTTTCTTCCAATAGTAGTATCCGAAAAAAGGGCATAAAAAAACCATCGTTTTCCTTCAAATGCTTTCTTTCAAATGAAACGAACGATGGACATCATGCTGTGAAATCAATGATCGCATACGGCATCTGATGCCTATCGTTCCTCTGTTTATGCCCATGACTATCAGAACCGTCCATGTGATCACCTCTCTCATCGTGTATTCATTTTGTATCGTATCATTGTCCAAAAAAATTGTCAAGAATGTTAAAAAAAAGAGTCGTTACCGACTCTTTTTTACTCACGCGTTTTTCACCTCTACACTCTCTTTTGGCGGGTTTTTGATAAAATCAGCCAACTGCTCGATCGGTATCGGTTTTGAATACCGATAGCCCTGCAGATACTGTGCCTGCATGCCGATACAGCGCTCCTGATCGGGTGCGGTCTCAATGCCCTCATACAGAAGCTGATATCCGATTGAATGGAACATGTTGGACATACCCTCCACCAGATATTTTGAACGCTCACTGTAACCCGAAGAGTCAACCAGTGACTTGTCAAACTTGACCACATCGATCGGCAGGTTCGTAATATGCTCCAGATTGGAATAACCGGTGCCGAAATCATCGAGATAGATCTTGATACCGATATTCCTGAACTCCTGTAAAATCACCCGTATATCATCCAGATGCTCTGCATCCAGACTCTCTGTGATCTCAAACGCGATTCTCGATCTGTCAAACTGATAGCCCGACAGAATGCGCATAATATCATCATAAAATCCGGATTTTGTGATCTCATACATCGAGAAATTCACCGAGATCCGATCCGGCTGTTCATGCACGGACAGATAACGGCATACCTTATTCAGTATGATCATCGTCAGCGCATGGATATGACCGGTCTGCTCCGCAACCGGAATAAACATATCCGGATAGATCAGACCAAGCTCCGGCAATTCCAGACGCATCAGTGATTCGGCTGTTGTAAATGCCTGTCTTCGCACATCATAGATCGGCTGACAGTACACTAACACCCGCTCATCCTCCAGATCCATCTGCTCCGCAATATCTGACAACTGATTTTTGACAATCAGATATTTTTTAAAGTCTGCGATCTCCTGATCGCCGACCCGTAAATAACTCTCCTCATGCTTTCCCCGGAGATATCTGCACAACTCGATATAGTCGCGCAGGCTGTGGCAGGCATCATTGGATGGGATCGCCAGCACGCGGTGTCCCAACTGATAACGCGTATGTAACTCCTCAAACAGCCCCGCCAGCATGTCCATACATTCGCCGGAACGGTAAAGCAGGATAAACGTTTCATCATCATAGCGAAACAGATAATCGGTATAATCGGTCTTTTCCGCAAAGCTCTTGAAATCCTCCAAAATACACTGCTCCGTTTCAATGCTCGTAAAGTGATTGATCCGGACATACACAAAATAAAACGAATTGTGCCGTCTGATCAGTTCCTCTGCCCTGCCTCTGAGTGCCTCACGGTCAAGTGCCCCGTAGGTAGAATTGTAGCTGTTGCTGTGAAACAAAAATACGATGATCAGTATCGGTATAAAATAGGTAAGCGTCGTATAGGTATCCGTATGGCACAGGTACTGCAGCACAGTGATTCCCAGACATAATCCAAACGCAACGGATACCGCCCGATAGATCCGGCTGATAATGATCCGGTTTTTCCGTATGATCGTCACTGCCAGAACCGGCATCGCCATGACATACCAGAGCAGATACAGGCTGGTTATGCTGCCGTTATGAATCATATTGCCTTCAATATAAAAGCCTATCCGCGTCTTGATCGACGTAAGCTCTAAAGCATAAAACAGCAGCACTGCCACACCGAGCATTACATATGCTTTCCTGTTTTTATAACCGACAAGGTTAAATACATAAAAAATGAAGAGTAACAATTCTGTGATCAGACTGATCTGCTGCGCATTGTGTATCAGATACACCCATAAATCATTGACAAGACCCACTCTCGGCAACAGGTACTCATAGAAAAAGATGCTGAGTATACATGCATAGATCAGATTGTACAATGCTAGCTTGACATAAAGCAGTCTGCGATTTCTCGGAACATATACCATGTTGATCATAAACAACACCATGACGCTGAGCACAGCGACCGTCAGATCACAAACATAACTATAGCTCATTTGTTACTCCTCAGAATAAATTCCTATTTACATGCTTTCGGGAACGTAAAGTTCTTTGCATGATTGAACTTTGTATAAGTTGCAGTAGAGGTTGCCTCTGAGTAGTCCACACTCATATCGTCCATACCTAATGACTGATATAAAACTGTCATATAGCTGTTTAAGAACTCTGTCATATCAGTAGATACCTTTACCGGCAGATAGGTTTTCTTATCTACCCAGATCGTCACTTTCACAGATGCCAGTGTGGAGTAGTCGATTGCATCCTCTCCGTCCTCCGCGCTGCCCAGACCTGCTGCTGCGAGTACCTCTCCGAGATCAGAACCTTTGATCTCAGCAGAGATCTGAACCGTTTTGATCTTATTTACTTTCACATTCTTTTTCACGATCTTTGCATTGGAATAGCTCTTGATATCCAAACCACTCATATCATCTACCATACCGGTCATGTTCATCTTCTCATATTTAGAGCCGTCTGTAGAAGTATACGCATAGATCTTACCCTTTGCATTCTGCTTTACATAAACTGTCGTCTTTGACTTGCTGTTAAGTCCTGCTCCGGAAATCGTCGTTGTTGTCACAGACTTTGACTTGATCGGATTTGTAAATACAGTCTGCTTGGAAACTGCTTTTGTGTCTACTGCCTGACCTTCCATCGTTGCCTTCTGTACAACATTGGTTGTCATCTCATAGGATGCTGCCTTGTTTGCCGCCTTTGTCATCTTGTTCAGATACTGATTGGCATTCAGTGTTGCTGCGCTTGCAGGTGCAAATGTTGCGATCACCATAGCCGCCGTCAGAAATGCTGCCATTACGCGCTTTTTCATGTTCTTCATAAAAATATCCTCCTTATTTGTGCCTGTTGGCTTTGTTATTTATTTATCATATCATTTTAGGAAAATAATTACAATCAAATTAACATTTTGTATGCTTGGAAATTCGAAAAAATTTCCAAGCATACAAAAATAATCAGAGCATACACTCTGATTATCTTTGCTGTTCCTTATGAAAGCTGCCGACGGGAATCGGACCCGTGACCTCCGCACTACCAATGCGACGCTCTACCGCCTGAGCCACGGCAGCCTGTTGAAGCACTCAACGAATAATAATATACTATAACAGCGAATGCTTGTCAACCAAAATTTTGAATATTTTTATACATAATTTTATGCCTCTTCCACAGGCTTCAAATAGACCGCCATACGATTCGTATTTCCGAAATTGCGGTATGCGATATAGGCATCGCTCGTCTGGTCTGTGGTATCCTCCTGCGCGGTCTGCACGGACACATCCTCTTTTTTCTCATCCATGCGCAGCATCAGCCGCTCTAAAAACAGTTGTAAAAATGCCTCGTAGTCCTCTCTCGTAAACAGCTCACGGAGCGCATCGGTCACAGACGCATCCGACTGCGTATCATCGACTGCCACACGCGCCCATTCATCCGGGATCTCCACACCGCCGTCCTGCAGATAGCCGAGAATCTTTGTCACGTAATTTTGTGTCTCCTCAAACGGAGGAATCCCGCCGTATTTGTCCACATTTCCGCTGCCCGCATTGTAGGCAGCCAGCGCATAGGAGACATTTCCGTCATATTTCTCAAGCAGTGAAGCAATATACTTCGCCCCACCCATAATATTCTGTTCTGGATCATATGCATCCGTGACACCCAGCCCCTTTGCGGTCGCAGGCATGAGCTGCATGATACCCATTGCCCCGCTCTTACTCGTCGCATTTGGATCAAAGCCGGATTCCGCCTTTGCCATCGCCTTTAACAGCGATTCATCCACCCCGTAGGTCTGTGCTGCCTTTTGAAAAATCTGTTCGAGCGGCTGTGTCTTGTCCAGTTCGTCGGACAGTGCAGAGGCAAAGCCTGTCCCTGTGACTGTCTCATCGGTATCTGCCGCCGTCGTCACAATGCTGTTTGTATCTGTCGCAGACGTTATCTTCATAGATTTCCTCCTAAACATTGATCTCTGCTGTCATTCCAAGTAAGTCCTGATTCGCGTCCAGAACCGGCCGGATCACATTCTTTAAGAACTGCTTCACCTGATACTCCGCGCGTCCGGTATACTTTGCAGGATCCATGTTCGCCTGCAGTTCCTCCAGCGTCAGTCCAAATGAGGTGTCTGCGGCAATCAGCTCGAGTAGATCGTTGTCTTTGCCCTCTGCCTTGACATGCTTTCCTGCCTCCATAGAGAGCTGGCGGATCTTCTCATGCAGTTCCTGACGGTCTCCACCCTTCTTCACAGCATCCATCATAATATTTTCCGTAGCCATAAACGGCAGTTCGCTCATCAGGCGCTTTGTGATAACCTTGTCATACACAACCAGTCCGTCTACGACATTCAGACACAGATCTAAAATACCGTCGACCGCTAAAAATCCCTCTGGGATGCTCAGACGCTTGTTTGCGGAATCATCAAGTGTGCGCTCAAACCACTGTGTAGCAGAAGTAATCGCCGGATTTAATGTATCAATCATCACATAGCGTGCCAACGATGCAATACGCTCACTGCGCATCGGGTTGCGCTTGTATGCCATTGCCGAAGATCCGATCTGATTTTTCTCAAACGGCTCCTCAATCTCCTTTAAATGCTGTAACAGACGGATGTCATTTGAAAATTTGTGTGCGCTGGCTGCGATGCCTGCGAGCACATTTACAACTCTCGTATCCACTTTGCGGGAATAGGTCTGTCCGGACACCGGATAACAGCTCTCAAAGCCCATTTTTTTTGCGATCATCGGATCGATCTTGTCGATAAGCTCATCGTTGCCGTCAAACAACTCCTTAAAGCTCGCCTGTGTTCCGGTCGTTCCCTTCGAGCCGAGCAGCTTTAAGCTGCCAAGTACATAGTCGAGATCCTCAAGATCAAAGAAAAACTCCTGCATCCACAGCGTTGCACGCTTGCCGACCGTTGTGGGCTGTGCTGGCTGGAAATGGGTGAATGCCAGTGTCGGCAGTGCCTTGTACTGATCCGCAAACTTTGCCAGCTCTGCCAGTACATTGATCAGCTTTTTACGGACAAGCTTTAACGCCTCCGCCATAATGATAATATCGGTATTATCCCCGACATAGCAGGAGGTCGCGCCAAGATGGATGATACCCTTTGCCTTCGGGCACTGCTGTCCGTATGCATAGACATGGCTCATGACATCGTGGCGGACGAGTTTTTCACGCTCTCTTGCCACATCATAGTTGATGTCATCCTTGTGTGCCTTCAGCTCATCGATCTGCTCCTGTGTGATGTCAAGACCGAGCTCTTTTTCTGTCTCGGCAAGTGCGATCCAGAGTCTGCGCCAGGTGCGGAATTTCATATCCTGTGAAAAAATGTACTGCATCTCCTTGCTGGCATAGCGCTCAGACAGGGGGCTTGTGTATCTATCTGTATTCATGATCATTCTCCCTTGTTTTTTATTTTATATAATCTCCACGTATGTCATCAACCGGCGGCTCCAGCGGATACTGTCCGGTGAAGCATCCCTTACAGATCGATAATCCGTCCACCATCTGCTCTAAGCGGTCGATCTGCAGATAGCCGAGACTGTCTGCGCCGATTACCTCACGGATTTGCTCGATCGTACGGTTGTAGGCGATCAACTGCTCCCGCACCGGTATATCGGTTCCGAAATAACACGGCCACAAAAACGGCGGTGAGCTGATGCGCACATGCACCTCGGTCGCACCTGCCTCGCGCAGCATGTTTACGATCCGGTTTGAGGTCGTACCGCGCACGATCGAATCATCAATCATGATGACACGTTTTCCTGCAACTGCCTCCTGCAAGGCATTCAGCTTGATCGTCACACTGCTCTCCCTGCTGCTCTGTGCCGGTTTGATAAATGTACGTCCGACATAACCGTTTTTCACAAATGCCATGCCATACGGGATGCCACTCTCCATCGAATAGCCCATTGCTGCTACGTTTCCGGACTCAGGTACTCCGACGACCAGATCTGCATCGACCGGCGAATCCTGTGCCAGAA
Source organism: uncultured bacterium (assembly GCA_937893485.1). Taxonomy (GTDB): domain Bacteria; phylum Bacillota; class Clostridia; order Lachnospirales; family Lachnospiraceae; genus W0P33-017. The sequence goes on from CALBJL010000050.1 coordinate 8,808, forward strand.
ACCGTCCCGCTTTGATTCGAGCTCCGTATACGCTCTTTCCGTCAATATGGCTGTCGGGACGCGCAAAATAGATATACTCAAAAATACATCTGGCATGTTCTTCTTTCGGCAGACACAGTGTCTTATCCGACTGGATGCCGTGTTCCGGCGAGATCGTAACGATCTCACCCGGCTCTACATCACGCACATATTCCGCACCCAGCGTCTCCAAAGCACTGGTCTCGCTGGCAAGCATATAGGCATTGTCGCGTTTTCCGATCACAAGCGGCTTGAATCCGAACGGATCGCGCGCGCCCACCAGCTTTCTCGGACTCATGACGACAAGCGCATATGCGCCCTTGATCCGCGTGGCTGCCCTGCGCACCGCCTCCTGCACCGTCTTTGATCTCAGACGCTCTCTAGCGATGTAGTACGCAATCACCTCCGAATCGATCGTCGTCTGGAAAATCGCGCCCGTATAAGCGAGCTCCCTGCGCAGCTCGTTGGCATTGATCAGATTGCCGTTATGCGCCAGTCCGAGTGTTCCTTTTACATAGTTGAGCACGAGCGGCTGCGCATTTTCTCTCGTGGATGCGCCTGCCGTCGAATAACGCACGTGTCCGACGCCGATATCCCCCTTTAGCTTTTCAAGCGCCTCCGGGGTAAACACCTCGTTGACCAGACCCATATCCTTGTGGGCCAGTACCTTGCCTTTCGGCCCATTCGTGTCACTGACTGCGATACCGCAGCTCTCCTGTCCGCGGTGCTGCAATGCGAACAATCCATAATAAATCGACGGGGCTACATCTGCGCCGTCAAAATCATACATTCCGAATACTCCACATTCCTCGTGCAGTTCATTGATCGCCTGTTTCCTAACTTCTGCCTGATTCTTCATGCCTGTTCTCCAAATTATATACGGCTTATCGTGTAAATTTTGTTCCGGTCAGCAGTTCATATGCTTCCTTATATTTTTCGATTGTCTTATTTACGACTTCATCCGGAAGGAGGAAATCGTTATCCGGATTGCTCTTTAACCAGTCCCTGACAAATTGCTTGTCAAAGGACGGCTGTGACTTTCCGGGCTCGTAGCCTTCTAACGGCCAGAAACGTGAGCTGTCGGGGGTGAGCATCTCATCGCCGAGAACGACCTTTCCATCCTCGTCCAGACCAAACTCAAACTTTGTATCAGCGATGATGATGCCGCGCTCTCTCGCGTAAGCCGCACACTTTTTATACAGATTCAGTGTGGCATCCTTGATCGCCGTCGCATACTCCTCACCCTTTCCAGGATAGAGTTTTTCTAAGATCTCCACACTCTGCTCAAATGTAATATGCTCATCATGGTCTCCGAGATCAGCCTTTGTCGTCGGGGTGTAGATCGGCTCAGGTAACTGATCGGATTCCTTCAGTCCTTCGGGCAATCTGATGCCACAGACTGTGCCGTTTTTCTGATAGCTCTCCCAGCCGCTGCCTGTGATATAACCGCGCACGATACACTCGATCGGCAGCATCTGCAGTTTCTTACACAGCGTGCTGTTTCCGCTGTACTGCGGCTGTCTGAAATATTCCGGCATATCGGCAGGATCGACAGATATCAGATGATTGGGGATCACATCCTTTGTGTAATCAAACCAGAACTTTGACATCTGTGTCAGAATCGCACCCTTGTCTGTGATCTTATTTTTTAAAATGTTATCAAATGCAGAGATGCGGTCTGTCGCAACAAGGATCAGTGTGTCTCCGTTATCATAGACCTCTCTGACCTTTCCCTCTTTCATCGGCTGGTACTCTTTCATTACTTTGTCCTCCATGTATGCGTTGTTTACGTTTATAAATGCTTTTCTATTTCTTGATCAGTAATGACTTTCCGGTCATCTCTGCTGGCTGCTTCAGACCCATGATCTGAAGCAGTGTCGGTGCAATATCTGCCAGACATCCGCCCTCGCGCAGCGTATAAGAATCATCGTAATTTACAAGAATAAACGGAACCGGATTGGTTGTATGGGCAGTATGCGGCTTTCCCGTTTCGTAATCGATCATTTTCTCTGCATTTCCGTGGTCTGCGCAGATAAATAATACACCGTCAACATCCTTGATTGCCTGTACCGCATCGCCTACGAGCTGATCAACACGCTCTACTGCCTTGACAGCAGCCTTGATCACACCGGTATGACCTACCATATCCGGATTTGCAAAGTTGATGATGATAACATCATACTTATCGGACTTGATCGCCTCTACGAGATCCATGCCGACCTCGGGAGCGCTCATCTCGGGCTTGAGATCGTAGGTAGCAACATCCTTCGGGGAATTGACGAGGATACGTGCCTCATCGACATTTGGCTCCTCTACACCGCCGTTGAAGAAAAATGTTACATGTGCATATTTCTCTGTCTCAGCCAGACGAAGCTGCTTCTTGCCGCACTTTGCAAGATATTCGCCCAGTGTATTTTTTACGGACTCCTTCTCAAACGCAATCAGCTTGTTCGGGATTGTCTCGTCATAATCCTTGAAGCATACATAGGTCAGATGTAAAAACGGACGCTCGAATCCGGTAAATTTATCATCACAGAATGCACGTGTGATCTCACGCGCACGGTCGGGACGGAAATTGAAAAAGATCACGGAATCGCCGTCTTTGACAAGTGATAAGGGCTTGCCATCCTTTACGATCACGGTCGGCAGTACAAACTCGTCAGTCACATCATTTGCGTAAGAGTCGGCCATCGCCTGTACCGCATCCTCTGCCTGTACACCCTCACCAGTTGTCAGTGACTTGTATGCCTTCTCTACACGGTCCCAGTTGTTATCACGGTCCATCGCATAGTAACGTCCGGATAAGGATGCGATCTTGCCAACACCGATCTCATCCATCTTCTCCTGCAATGCAGCGACATAATCCTTGCCGGATGCCGGAGGTGTATCTCTTCCGTCTAAGAATGCATGTACATAGACATTCTCCAGACCGTTTTTCTTGCACATCTCAAGCAGACCGTACAGATGTGTGTTGTGGCTGTGCACACCACCGTCTGATAACAGTCCCCACAGATGCAGGTCGGAATTGTTCTTTTTACAGTTTTCGATCGCCTGCAGCAATACCTTGTTCTTAAAAAAATCGCCGTCCTCAATCGCTTTTGTGATACGTGTCAGATCCTGATAAACGATGCGTCCTGCACCGATGTTCATATGTCCGACCTCAGAGTTCCCCATCTGTCCGTCGGGCAGACCGACTGCCCGGCCGGATGCATTGCCTTTTACAAACGGACATTCTTTCATCAGCTTGTCCATCACGGGCGTATTTGCCATTGCGATCGCATTGCCGACCGGGTTGTCATTCAATCCATAACCGTCCAGTACCATTAAAACTACAGGTTTCTTACTCATGTTTTTTTCCTCTTTTCTTTCTATTTTTTATAATGTTGATTTATGATCCATTATTTTTTGTAACATATCCATCCGCGTCAATGCTGACACCATCCGATAAATACTGCTCAAATGTGATAATCCGCTGTTTTTCTGACTCCTCCGTCACCAAATACGTCTTGCGGTTCTCCTGAATACACGGAATAAAACGAAAACTGAGACTGCCGTCCTCGTTGATAATCACCTGCGCGATCGCCGTATCCTTTTTGTTCACACCGTCTGTCGGTGTGCTGCCAAACCAGAAATTGCCGAGGCTGTAAATGACGGGCACATCCCCGACATAGGTCAGCCCCTGCAGACAGTGGGTATGACCTCCGATCACCGCATCCGCGCCTGCCTGTGCAAACTTCGCCGCCAGCTCCGCCTGATCTGCCTCGTAGTAATTCGTGCCCTCGGTTCCCCAGTGCACAAATGCGATCACATAATCACTCTGCTTTTTTGCCTGACGGATAACCTCCACATATTTATCCGGATTTAATGTTTTTAACACACCCGGAGTCGTATCGGTCGCCTCTTTTGTATAGTTATAGGTACGCTCGATCTGCGTCGCCGCAACGAATGCGATCTTGCGCCCGTTCGCCACAAAATACCACGGTCGTTTAGCTTCTTCGAGATTATTGCCCGCTCCGACGTTTGGTATACCCGCAGCGTCTAATGTTGCAATCGTATCGGACAATGCTTCCAGACCGTAATCACACACATGGTTGTTCGCAATGCCTGCGATGTCCACACCCAGCTCCTGTAAAATAGACACATTGGCAGGATCGGAGCGGAACGTATACGCTTTGCCCGGAATCGGTTCCCCTCTCGTGCTGAACGTACATTCATTATTGATCATTAAAATATCCGACTGTGCTATCAGTTCCCGCAGATCACTGCTGAACGCCGCAGCAAGCCCGTTCTGCTTGAGATACTGCATCGTTCCGGTCCGGTCGTCAAAATTCATATCCCCGGTAAAGCTGATCACCGTCTGATCCGGTGAATTGCATGCCTGTCTCGTCACACGATCCAATTGATTCTGATGAATCCCTACCTGCTCACAATAATCGAGCCACAGCACATGCAGGGTACGATCCGATACACGATACCAGACCTCAGGATCATTTATGACTGCCGCCTGTACAACCTGTGCAAATGCATCCTCACCATACTCTGCCCGAAACCAGAAAATAAATGACTCATCCATCGGATAATAACTCAAAAAATCCGTCGATGCAGACAATATCGTATCAACCGCCTCATTCAGCGCATCCGGCTGATCCGGTCTCACATCCGACACATCCGGCGGCTCATCCGTCGTATTATCGGTGCTGTCATCCGCCGGACTCTCTGCCTGTACAACCGTCTGCCCACTCGTCGCCAGACGTGCGCTCAGATCATCGGCGCGTTGTCCGCAGCCGCACCACAACCCTGCAACCGCTATGATACATATAAAAAGGAGAATTTTTTGATTCCTTTTTCTCATTTGTGACTAGCTCCTAACCATTTTACAGATTGACATACGTGGTTATTATAATCTATTTCCCGCCATTTCGCAACAAATCATTCAAAAAGTCTGCTGCCGTATCCGGATGTGCCGGATTGTAGGAAATTGCGATCACTGCATTCTGTGTATACATAGTATCCGGAAAACCGCCAATATCGCTCAGACGGATCGCACACGCCATCGGCTCCGGCTGTTCGTCTTCATAATCATCATAGCGCTGCTCCACGACAACGAGCCGGTCTGTCCATTCTGCCGGAACGATTGATGTCAGATCCAGAAAATAACCGCTCTCGGCGAATTCGTTAAATTCCTCCTCCGGCATGATGACCAGATCCTCTGATTTTCCCTGCATCCTTACATAAAATGCCATGCCTGCCTGCGACATCGCACCGCCTCCGGTCTGCGCCGTGCCAACCACCATATCGGTCACGGCCACCTGATCCTCCGGTATGTCATGCGTTTTCGCATAATCCTGTAGCCGCTGCCCCATGCCGATGTCCTGATCACAGTCCACAACGGTCACTGATAATAATGGCTTTTTCGTATGGGTCATCGAATACACGATCGAAAAAGCAAATGCAACGATCGCAATCACGACAAGTGCCGGAATCTTCCAATAGTCCCATAGATAACTGCGCTTCTGCGCCGCAGTCATATCCCGGAAAGGTATCTCATCCTTGGAGCGCTCCCGCAGCTGTCTGTCTGTATGTTTCCTCATAAATGTGTACCACTTCCTTTTCATTCTAAAAAACTTTGAAAAACCTTTTTTACGTTCTCAGTATTTCCTATTTTATGTAAATTGTCAATCGCTTTTCATGCATACGGAAAAAAGAGAATCCCATCAGAGATTCTCTTTTCGCTCATTTTGGTTTCAATACTTATGCAGTTCTGCTCGGAATGATGATCGCCGCCACAATGTATGCGAGCACTCCCGATCCTCCCAGACAGCAGAAGATCACCCACAGCAGCCGGATCACGACCGGATCGATATTAAAATACTCTCCGATACCTCCGCACACACCACACAATACACGATTGTCATCCGATTTCATCAGTCTCTTTGTTTCCATAATAGTTTCCTCCTAACGTGTTGTTTTTGCCTGCTTGATACACATGGCACCTGCACCGCAGTCCAATGTGATCGTATAGTCAGCATCATTATTCTGTTCCTTTGCTTTGTTGAGCACATGATAGTTCCTTCCAAACACGGTCAACCGTCCCAATCCGCTTGCCAAGTGATAGTTATAATCCTTCTCCTCTGCGTCCAGACCGATCGTCACATCACCGACACCTCCTCTGAACAGGGCATCACCGGTCAGTTTACAGCTCGCAATCTCCATCGCACCGACCCCACACTGGATCTTCGTATCACCGAGCTTTGCATGTTCAATATAAAAATCACCGACACCAAGCTCCGCATCGAACGCATCACTGACGGTCAGCGACTGCGCCCGAAATGCTCCTGCGCCGCCCGCAAGATTCATTTTCTTTGTCAACAGTTCTTCCATCTGTATATCTCCGGCACCGATCTCCAGCTTTACCTTATTAAACCGATAGTCCTGCGGTATATCCATGCGCAGTCTGATCTTCGTCTGTTTTGTCACCTGTTTATCGCTTCTCGTATCTATGATCTCCAGCGTATCATTATCCGGTTCAACCTTGCAATATTCCTGCCCGAACTGATCCACAGACACGTAGATCTGATCATCCTCAGACGCTCCGATCACCAGCTCACATTTGCGCAGTACAATGTTCAGATTTTTGATATGGTCTGCCGGAACCGAGTAGACACCATCCGCCGTCACCGTCCATGCGTCAGCCGTATCCGCATCCTCTACCTGATAAGACCCGCTTCCGCGAAAGGGCCACGGAGACAACAGATTCCAGTTGCCGACCGAAATCGATGCGTCAGAGAACGACCCGCCGAGTGCAACTCCTGCGATCATGACTCCGCCTCCGATCACAATACAGATCAGACAGGCAATCAGCAGATGTTTGATTATTGCATTTATCTTATTCACAGGCTCCGGCCTCCTTTCTCTTTTTTCTGCCTCTATGAAACAGATTTGATACTGCCCAAAGCAGCCACGGCACAAACTTTCCGAAAAGTAACAGCATGAGCACCGTGCTCAGACATCCGATGGCGACCAGCACCAGCCCTACTCCTGCGGTTATCATACCGCTCGCAAAGCCTCCGGTCGCAAACCTCACGATGCCGACAATCACCGTAATGATGCCGCCAATGATACCGACGACCGCGATCACTGCGACCGCAAGGCTCACACCAAATACTGTAAAGATTGCTGCCAAAATCAGCCCAAACACAGTACCTGCCACGCCAATCCAAAGCGGAAATGTGAATACAGCGACTAAAATAATCAAAATCCATTTACTTCTCGAATCTCCCTGCCGTTTCGCTGCGCGCTTTCCTTCCGTCGGGACAGCGCCCCGCATCTGCGGCGGCTGTTCGACCGTTCCTCCGCCCGGCTGCAAGCCGTCCTTGATGCTGGCGGCGACCTTCTGCGGTGTGCCGAGCTCTTCGATCACCGCCGCCTCGTTTTCCGGCCCCGCGTCACTCAGATATTCTCTGTAATACGCCAATGCCTCCTCCCGCTCCTCCTGCGGCAGATCCAGCAAAAGCTGTTCCAGTTGAAATAAAAATTGCTCCCTTGTCATACAAACTCCTCCCCTGCAAACAATGCAGTTATTTTTCCGGAATAATCCATCCATTCACTCCGGTATAGCTGCAGCTGCGCCATACCTGTTTCCGTGATCTTATAGTATCTGCGGTTTCTGCCCGCACATTCCCGATCATAGATTTCCAGACAATCATCCTTTTGAAGTCTCCGCAGCACCGGATATAAAGTGGATTCCGACACATCAATCGTCCGACGCACATCCTGCGTGATCCGGTATCCATAGGTTCCTTCTTCTTCCTTGGATACGACCGCCAGAACAATCGCGTCAAGCAGTGCCGCTCCTGTATTAAAAACCATTCCATCACTCCCTGCTTTTTGTATTTGTATAATACTGTTTTGTGTTTAATACTATATATCATATAATATTGTTTGTCAATATATATTATAAAAAAATAAGAGTCGCTTGCGACTCTTTTGCGCCCGAGCGGTATGCGAAGCATATACTTCATTTCCGCGAGGAGCATGAAGTCCTGTGGACTTCAGATTTGCTCCGACCGAAGTGGCAACGTAGAAGCGCATCCATGCGGAGCATTTTATGTGATAGGAATTTCCTATCACATAAAAAATAAGACACAACGATATGTGCCTTATTTCCCTATCTATTTTTTTACTGAACCACTGCAAAAATCAAATGCATGTTAGAATGACGTTGTAGTGAATGTCTACCCTGTTCTATGTATTTCCATGTTTCTCTATATGTTCCGTCAACAGCAACTGCCTGATCTGATATAAAATCGATGAATTCCCCTATCTTCCCTTCATATTTTTCAGCAAACTCATCAGAAAGCAGTTCCTTTTCATCATCCGAAAAATCTTTAAGCTCACCATATAAAACATGTTCCAAATTACACGAGTTAAAATACAACCTATACTGAATATTATGAATCTTTCCTGTTGTATACAACTTGAACATCAGCTCTGATTTATGCTGGTTTCTTTTCTTAACAGCATCTATATCAGAGCATTCTATATGATCCTCATAATATTGAATATTTTCGACTTCTGCTTTCTCAATGCAATCTACCGTAAACGCACCATCGGTATCCGCTATATGGATGATTCTCACAAAGTCTCCCCATTGATACCCATATTTACTCCTGATACCTTCGATTAAATCAGTGATTTTTGACACTACCTTTTCTACAGTTGTATCATAATCAGATGTTATATCCCCATGAACAACCGCAAACTGTACCTCTTTTGAAGAAAAGAATTCTTTTAATATCCCACCTATCGCATTTTCATCACTTGGTCCCTCCACAATAACTGCAACCACTTTTTTCTCACTCATTTTGCAGACTCCTTCCTGCTTTTCTGAATGCCCGCGCGATTTTTAAGCTATCTGTTTCTTCATAAATATTTTCTTCCTGCCCACCGAGTGTAATACTTCTAATGTACATACTCCGAAGATTATTCGACCCCTTCACATTTTTCATGTGAATATATCTGTGCTGGGGATTTGCAGTAGAAAACATAATACTGCCCTTGTCCAGCATCTCCAATGCCCGAAGATTGTGGGATGTAAAAATCAGTTGCCCCTTTGCACTTTTATTAAAAATATCTAATAATTCCCCTAGCATATATTCAAAAATTCCGGCATCTAATTCATCAATAACCAAACAAATCGAAGGATTTCCAAACGCCTGAATCAAAACATTTAAAACAGATACAATCTTTATGATACCTTCGGATTCCATACGAATCGGAATCGGTTTTTTGTCCCCTCTGATTGACATCAGTTCAACCTTCCATCCTTCTTCGCCTGAATCGAGCGCTTGTTTTCCATAATCTTTTACTTCAATGCTCATCCCCGGAATAATCGTATATAAAACAGTATTGATCTGGGCTACGATTTCGTTGAGAAGTTTTTTCCTTTTGACATCTAAAATCACCGGCTCCATAAATGGAACTGCAAAATCTCCCTTCATTCCCTTTTTGTCTTTTTCAATACGAAAAGCCATTGGAACTAGCAAATTTGCTGAAATCATCCCTGAATGGGAACTTTTTATAACAAACAGATCTTTCAGCGCAAAATCAAACAACGCCTGAATCACAAGCGCATAATTCTTAAATTGATCGTTTTTCTTAAAGAATATATCCCTGCTGTCTTTTCCAAAAATATAAGAACAATTACTCTTTTCCGCCATTTTTCGTGCAACAAGAAGATCCATCTTAACATTTTTATCTTTTCCTATCAATTCTTCCAGTCTTTTCAACGGTTTAAAAATAACATCCGACTGAGCTTTTTGATAATCCATAAAAATATTCTTACTTGTTCTATGTCCATCCTGACTGATTGCACCATTCAGATATTCTCTTTCAATAGCAACCCCATCATCCACTTTTGAAAAAACAATATGATAACCCGCTTCATATAAAACACCTTCTCCAAATATCTTGAATTCTGCATTTACTTCTGCATTCATCGCATCTGTAGTAATATAATCTGAAATTGTTGGATCTAATGTTTCTCCAATCATAATCGATTGCAAAAAATAAAGTGCATCAACAATCGCTGTTTTACCTGAACCGTTCTGCCCATAAATGCCTAATATTTCAGCCTTGACATTTTTGAAATCCTGTTCATTGGCAAGCGGCATCTCGATCGTTCCATTCTCCACATTTTTAATATTTTTCAAGGTCAACGATGACAAACGAACAACCAGATTCTTCATGATATGCCTCCTGTAAATCCACAAAATTCTAATAACATATTAGCACATAGCAGCGAAATAATCAATTCAATTTTAAATTTCGGTATTTTTTATCTCTTTTTCTCTATTACATCATGCAAAAACTGACACATCATCAGCACTCATTATATCATGTGCAAAACCAGCACATGATCAACATTCGTCACTCGTCAATCATGCAAGCATGTTGACTCGTTTGCACTCATTATATC
>CALBJL010000051.1 GCA_937893485.1 uncultured bacterium
TCATCATAAACCTTTTTCTGTGCCATTCTGCAACCTCCATTTTCACTTCTTTTTTATAAATCTGTGAAGTAGAAGTGTCAAGTATTATGATGCAACATCAAGAGAACAAAAAAGGGAGAAAGACTGGTTTTATCAGATTTTCTCCTTTTTGGCTGGTCGATAGAACCGATTGCTATTACTCTGATAATAGAATATAATATTTTCATATATTTGTCAGACGAATCAGCAAGGGAAGCATATGGAACAGAAAACAAATTTTTTAATACTAGCAAATTGGGCAGATAAATGTATCTGATATCACTCTATTTTGATGAAAAAACAAACCGCCTGTTACAGAGATTTATAGACAAAATCGCGCAGCAGACAGGCAATACATTCATGACCGAGCATCAGGTTCCGCCACATATGACGGTTTCGGCAGTGGAGGCACGATCTGCGGAGCAATTGCGGCCGGCATTTGAGGACTTGTGTGGACGGCTGTCGCAGGGAAGGATTCGTTTTGTATCCGTTGGACAGTTATTGCCGTATGTTATGTATGTGACACCGGTTTTAAATGAATATCTGCAGGAGCTTTCGAGATCGGTTTATGATGCGATGGGAGATCTTCCGGAGACGAGGGTAAGTAATTATTACCGACCGTTTTCATGGCTACCGCATGTGACAATGGGAAAAACATTGAGTAAAGAACAAATGGCAGTTGCATTTGGTGTGCTGCAAGAAGTGTTTGTGCCATTTGACGCGCTGGTGACAGAGGTTGGGCTGGCAAAGGTGAATCCGCATGTGGATATCGTCAGAACGAAGTTGCGGGAGGACAGCCCACACAGATCAGAGCTTGACGAAAAAACTATTTAGCTGGAATTTCAGGGCTTTCTAAAAGCCATTTCCAGGCAGGAATTACGGAAATCAGTATACCGCCGCATGTAAGAGAGGCTTCTTCGCTGCTTGTGATAATTACGCACTTTGAGTCAGGGATAAAGTTACGGAGTTTCACAAATTCCCTGGTTTCACGTTCACGGGTGTCTATGTCATCGAGAATCTGCATACTTACCTGTATGGCAAGTTTTTCAGAAGGAACATAGAAGTCAATCTCCACATTATTTTCAAAATAAAAGACATTTTCTGTGCCATAGCGTCGGATGAGTTCTATCGCAACAAGGTTTTCTAGTTGAGCAGATTTACAATCAAGGAGCATCAATCCAAGAAGACCTGTGTCCATGAAATAATATTTTGGGGAGGTTTCTTTCTTCACAAGCTTTGCAGCATAATTTGTTAAAGCAAAGATAAGGTACGAATCAGTCATGTAACTAACGTAGTTAATGATCGTCTGTTTGCCAAGCGAAGTACCAGCACTCTTTACAATATTAGCCAGTCTGCTAAAAGATAAAGGTTTCGTAATGGATTCTGCTATTTTTTTCAATACAAGCTTGATGGCAAAATCATTGGTGACCTTATTCCTTGTGATAATGTCGCCAAGGTAGACCGTTTGATAAATATTGCTTAAGAACATTCTTTTATTTTTGATTCCTACCAGCTCAGGAAAAGCGCCGTAGGTGATATATTCATTGTAGCTTGCAAGTACGTCAGCTTTATCACTTGTGCTGATTGTGTCAAGGTAATCCTTTTCCTTTCCATTTGCAATGAGATATTCGGAAAATGAATAAGGATACACATGCATGATCACAAAGCGTCCGCCAAGAGTGGATGCAATTTCACGGCTGAGCATTTTGCTGTTGCTTCCGGTAATATTGATTTTGTATTTCATGTCTGCAATTCTGCGGACAAATTTTTCCCAGCCTGTAATATTCTGAATTTCATCAAGGAAAAGATAAGGCCGGTTTTCTGTACCTGAAAGTTCCAGACCGATTTCCAAAATGGTGTTTAAATCGTCTGATGTCATTTCCAGAAGGCGTTCATCTTCAAAATTCACGTAGACAATCTGAGATAGCGGAACACCGGTTTGAAGCAGTTGTTTGATTTGCTGATACATTATATAAGATTTACCGGTTCTTCTAATACCCACAAAGCAATAGTTTACATTCTCCTCTAAAGGATAATGTCTGGTGATAAATGGATTATCTAAATAAATAGTCTTTTGATCAATCATAATTTGTTTTAAGGTATCTCGATTCATAGCATCACCTCCAGCATCACAAAACAATTATATAGCAATATCGTTCTGCGTACAAGACAAAAATAGAATAAAACTGTTTTGCGGAGAGATGTATATAGTATATGCAGAATATATGCAGAATTATTTACTATATTAGGCACAAGATCCAACTTTGTGTGTTAGAATGAAATCAGATTGGATTAGTGACACAGACGGGGCTGGAGAAAAGATCAATTTATGAAAAAGGGAGATTTCTGATGAGACTACGAAATGTGATGATTGTGGTAAACGATATAGAGCGGAGCATGCGGTTTTATGATCCGGATGGAAATTTGATTGAAGTAGGGACATCGGTATGAATGTGACGATTATTCGTTCAAATCGAGAAACGATCGCGATCCAGGTGAATCCGGATCTGACCGTTACGGTTCGCGCGCCGAAGCGTATGTCCGACAGGGAGATCCGGCTTTTTGTACAGGAAAAGGAGCCTTGGATACAAAAGCATGTGGAGCAGATCCGCCGGAGAAACCACCAATACGACTCACAGGGACTCGAGCCGCTCACATCTGCTGAACTTCATGAGCTTGCAGACAAGGCGTTGGAATATATCCCCGGAAGAGTGGCATATTTTGCCGGACAAATGGGGGTTACCTATGGAAGAATCACCATCCGTAACCAGAAGACGCGCTGGGGAAGCTGTAGCAGCAAGGGCAACCTGAATTTTAACTGTCTGTTGATGCTGACGCCGCCGGAGGTGATCGATTATGTTGTGGTACATGAACTGTGCCACCGGAAAGAGATGAATCACTCGAAGGCTTTCTGGGAGGAAGTCGCGCATGTGATGCCGGATTATAAAAAGGCGCTCGCGTGGCTGAAAACAGAGGGTGGGATGGTGATGCGGCGCACGTTTTCGTAGAAGCAGGTATGAAGAATATCGGATAAATATGATAAAATGAAAGGAACAACAATAATGGGCTATTTAATCAGTGAGACAACAAGAGAACAACGTGAGCAGATCGTAGCAGAATCCTTAGGTAATATCGAGGCGAGTTGTGAAGGATGCATGTCAGGACTGGCGGAGATGTACCAGGATTATATTGATGGAAAGAAAGAACTTCGCGAGATTAACATGGAGTTTAACGCCAGATATATAAAAGGTGATGAGATGCCGGGCAGAGAAGGCTGCTCTTATTTATAATATTAAAAAAATGAGTGAATACAGTAGCAAAATGATTCGAAAATATTTAAAATTTTATGGCGCTGTTCAGGGAGTCGGTTTTCGATACCGCGCGGAACATGCGGCAAATATGGCCGGCGCAACCGGCTGGGTGCGCAATGATCCGGACGGAGGTGTCTCTATGGAGATACAGGGAACCGAAGAACAGATTGACTGGGTCATCCTTATGATAGAAAAGGGGACTTATATAGAAATTCAACGGATCTCCGCAAAAACGATTCCGCTGGCAGAGAAGGAATATGGTTTTCGGACGAGAAGCTATTAGCGGCTTGGAACCCTTAGAAATGCCGGAAATATCAGTGATTCTCCGACGCGTAGAGTGGATTCTGCACAACATAGGTTGCGTAGAGTGCACTTCTCGCATATGATCTGGGTATCAAATCTGCAAGTGGTGACTTGACGGAAAAAGGGTGGAGGAAGTTTTTATGAGTGATAACAAAATTGGATCATTTATCCAGTTGAGCAGAAAAGAAAAGGGACTGACACAAAAAGATCTGGCAGAGCAGATCGGCGTGAGTGACAAGACCATATCCAAATGGGAGAACGGGAACAGCGTTCCGGATACGGCGATCCTGAATTCATTGTGTGAGGCACTTGATATTTCTGTTAATGAACTGCTTTCCGGCGAGAAGCTGCCTGTAGAAAATTATTCTATGAAAGCGGAGGAAAACATGATGAATCTATTGAAGGAAAATGAAGACAACCGGAAAAGTTCCAAGTGGCAGTTGGTAGTAGGCGGTATTTTGGGTATTCTGACTCTGGTATTGCTGTTTAGTTCGATGCACGGCACGCGGTCGAATATGCTGACATTCTTTTTGGATATTCCGTCACTGCTCGGCGTTGTGCTGATCTGTGTATCTATTGTGCTGCTGTCGGGTGCAAGGGGAAAGAAGGAAATATTCGAAATCGTACAAAAGACAGCGATTCCTGCAGGCGTATTTATTTCGATGATTGCCATTGTGGTAATCATGGGCATGTTGGAAAATCCGGCTACAATAGGTCCCAATCTGGCAGTGGCAGTGCTGTCAATCTTTTATGGAATGTTGATCTACCTGATTTTGATTCCGGTCAATAAACGGCTGGAAAAATAGACGATTGGACGACTGGTGATTGCAGACAGGGAAATATGGAAAAGCCCTCTTGACGGATCGGATCCGCAAGGGGGCTTTTGTCATGCGATGGGAAACATGTGAATAAAAAACAGAATGGAATCTCAGTCATCCTCAGCAACAACGTTTACTGTATAGGTGACGGTCTTTTTTGCGCCCTTGCTGTTCGTGTAGCTGCAGGTTATCTTTGTTGTTCCGGTTCTTTTAGCGTAAAATTCTACTTCGCGACCGGTTTGTATTCCAGAGGCGAAAGTAACGATACGCTGATCTTTAATTTCCCATTTCAGAGAACTGTTCTTAATAGAGTGTCCGGCTCTGACTTCCAGATCAAAATCATCCCCGATCTCCTCGTATTTGACAGGTGCGTCGGCTCTCTTCAGAGAATAATCCCCCTTTGCTTTTGTTACAGTGATTGTAATGGTATCACCGGATGTGGTCTTGTTTTTTCCATATACATAGCAGCGGATGGTCGCTGTTCCGGGTTTCACTGCGATAAAATCCATATCCTCGCCGGTCTGGTCGTAGTCTTCAAATGTGACACAATCAGATCCGGAAACGATCTCCCAGCAGATATAGTCATCATCCGCATCATACGGAGTTGTCTGTGTTCTCAGTTCAAATTTTCTGCCCTGGGCAATACTTTTTCTTGATTCTGTCAGGGAAACATTAGTAGGCATTGCATCCGCATGCGTAGGAATCACTCCTGTTCCGACGATTGTTGCTGCAATTAAAAGTGTGGTTACAAACGGTTTTGTTTTTTTCATCATAATATAATCCTCCTATTTTGTGGTTCTCAAGGCATTTATTTTGTGAGAGCCTTCAATGTTTTATTTGTAGGATCATTTTATCATGCAATTATTAGAAAATGATTAGTGGATTAAATTTTTAACCTGCACGATACAATTTTATTCAAGTGGCAGCCGGACGGTAAAGGTACTTCCCTCTCCTGGTGCGCTTTCCACCCCGATCGTACCGTTGTAATACCGTACAATTTCATATGCCATGGCGAGCCCGAGTCCCGTCCCTTCGCCGCCGCGGGAGCTTTCTGTCTGATAAAATCGGTGGAAGATTTTTTCCTGCTCATCCTTTGCAATTCCGATTCCGTCGTCTTTGACCGACAGGATGAGTGCGGATTCTTTTTGCTGCAGATTCACGAAAATATGCCCATTTTCTTTTCCGTAGCGGTAGGCATTGCTGACAAGATTCGTGAGAAGTCTCGATAAAAGCTCCCGGTTTCCGGAAAACATGACTGTTTCTGCCTGATATTCCAGCGAAATGTTGTGTTCCCGTATGAGTTTCATATCCTGACATATGGTGTTCACAAGCTCCGCCATGTCGAGAATTTCGTCTGTATACTTTCCGGATCGCATTTCCAGTCTGGCAAAATCCAGCATGTGGTTGATGAGCTTCGTCATTTTCCGTCCCTGTCGTCGGATCACCCGCAGGGCTTCCTCGTATTCCTCAGTTGTCCGTTCCTGTTCAAGTGTATATTCACATTGTGCCGTAATGACTGCCATTGGTGTCCGCAGCTCATGGGAAACATCGGAGGTAAACTGGCGCTCCTGTTCGAACGATTGTTCCAGATGGTCAAACATCTCGTTAAAGGCTGCAGCAAGCTGATGGAGCTCATCATCACCTTCACCCAGATCAATCCGGCGCGTCAGATCATTTCCATCTCCGATCTGCCGTGCTGTCCACGAAATTTTCTGGATGGGATTTAATGCCCGCCTGGCGATGAGATATCCGCCTACGGATGCGAGCACAACCAGAAGGGGCAGAAGAATCAATGCAATTTGAATCATGCCTGATAGCTGCCGATCGCCCTGTTCCTCCGACATTACGCCCCGGATCCACAGCTCGTCCGATCCGTCGAAGACCAGTTTACGGTCAAAAATATAGTACCACGTGCTATCTGCCCATATTTGCCGGGTTTTGGAATCAACAAAATCCAGATCAGATATGATAGCATTTATTGGATTTTCTCCATAAATCAGACCGGAATGCCCGCTATATAAGCTGACATGAACGTCATTCTCCCAGGTAAGAAAATCCTCGTCGATATCCAGATATCCCTGTCCATATGGAATCAGATGGTCGTAGTCATCGTCTTCAAGCATTTCTTCTATGTCGTCTGTATCGCAGTAATAATCGATTTCATCTGCATTATCATTTACGATCTCTATCAGACGGTCCTGCATGTTTTTTCTTAAATTACGGTGGCTGCCGGCGAAAACAGCTACAAAGGCGAACAGCACAACGATGATGAGCGTTGCGGTAAACCAGATGGTAATTTTCAGTCGAATTGATAATTTTTTCATACCTTAAGCATCCTCTTTCAGTACAAAGCCTCTGCCGCGAACCGTATAGATGAGTTTTTTGTCGTATCCATCGTCAATTTTTTTCCGGAGATAACTGATATAGACATCCACCACGTTGGTGCCGCCCTCATAGTCAAAGTTCCATACGTGATCCTCGATCATTTCACGCGACAGAACGCGCCCCTGATTGTACATCAGATATTCCAGCAGCGCATATTCCTTTGCCGACAGATGGATTTCCGTCTCGCCCCGTGTGACGGTGCGGGCGGTACAATTCATGGAAAGATCCGCGACGCGGAGTACATTGCTGACAACTCCGAAAGAAGTCCGTGTCATGGCGCGCAGGCGTGCGGACAGCTCCTCAAAGGAAAACGGCTTGACGAGGTAATCATTTGCGCCGCTGTCGAGTCCACGGACTCTGTCTGAAATCGCGTCCTTGGCGGTCAGAAACAGAACCGGTGTTGTCCTGCCCATGCTCCGTAGGGCATGCAGTACGGCAAAGCCGTCCGCCTTCGGCATCATAATATCTAAAATGACAGCGTCAAATTCTGTATAGGAAAGAATATCGATCGCTTCTTCGCCGTCAAAGCAGCGGTCAACACTGTAACCGTCCGCTGTCAGCTTCCGGGTTATAATATTGTTTAAATCTTGTTCGTCTTCTGCGAGAAGAATCCGCATGGTTGTCACTCCTTTTCATTTGATTTCATAATAAGCGATTGCGAAACTATCTTAAAAACATGTTGCCCGGCGGCGGTTGCGGTAGTTCCCATCAGGCTGCTCCGATTGCCCGGCGGTGTCTCGCTGTTTCTTCAGCCTTGGCTCGATGTGTCCTCCGCACACATAGCCTGCGGCTTTCAGTTATGACACGAAAATTGTTATCGACTCGCTCGCACTTCGCCGGACAAAAGTCGCATCTGACGGGAACTACCGCACTGCCTCCGACAAGTCATATGTTACGCAGCGCAAGCAATCGTGCGTCTGTTTGCTGCTTTTGCACGATGGAGATGAGACTCGTAACTCGTGGAAGCCTTTACTGAACACGAGTTAGGTTTTTCCGAGACTCATCGGAATGAACCGTGCAATAAAAGCAAATCAGATGCACTTGCGGGAGCTGCGCATGCCAGATATGGTGCTCACATGTCTCAAAAATATCATATACATAGTTTCGCAAACGCCTATGATTTCATAAGTGCCTACCGTGAACATAACATATTTTATACAGGAAAGCAAATAATTGCGATTGTGGTTAAAAACGGAAGGTGCTATAATGATGAAACGGACGTTTCCTTAAAGAAATGCGAGAAATCGAAGGAGTGAGAAACAAATGCGAGATACAGTGGATACTTCTTTTTTTACAATTATGAGTACCGCGAAGTTCCGTGAAAAAAGGGAGCAGTTTACTTATCATAAAGAGATGCTGCACAGTCTGGGTTCGATTCGGTACTGTAAGGCGGAGCAGTTTCGGGATTGCATGATCGGAACGATCCGGCTGCCGCAGAAAAATGACCACAAGAAAGTGCAGCTTGCGTTTGGATTCTATCTGACGGGCGACAAAGTATATTTTGTTGAGGATGAGGGAAAACTGAAGCCCTGGATCGAAAAGCGCGTCGAGACATTCCAAAAGGCAGATACACCGGTGCAGCTAATGCTGCAGATGATGGAATATATGATTGAGGAGGATACGTTATTCTTTTCGCATATGGAGTCAAAGGTAGATCAGCTTGAGGAGGAAATCGGTAACGGTGTAGGATCGGATAACGATATTTTCTTAGCGCTGACAAAATACCGGCAGAAATTATCCGAATTTAACATCTATTATGAGCAGTTGATTGATATAGGTGAATTGTTTCGTTCATACAGCGCTTGCTCTGAACAGGAGAGTCAAGGCTGGAACCGGTTTATGCACCGTGCGGAGCGGTTACAGAATCATGTGCATCTGCTTCGCGAAAATGTGCTTGAAATACGGGAACTCTATCAGTCAATGAAGGATGCACAGGGGAATAAGATCATGGGTATCATTACGATTATTACGACGATTTTCCTGCCGCTGACACTTATTACGGGCTGGTATGGCATGAATTTTGCCTATATGCCGGAGCTGACGTGGCGTTATGGCTATGCGGCGGTGATCATCGGTGTATTGGTGATCGTAATACTGGAAATCGCCTATTTTAAGAAGAAAAAATTTTTTTAATTGCTTTTATTTGTGTATAATAGTATCATTACATACTACATAGATAGGAAAGGCTGGGAGAACATATGGAGTACCTTGAGAGAAGCAAAGCACTGGAATTATTAAGGCAGTACAATAAAGATCCGTTTCATCTGCAGCACGCGCTGACTGTGGAGGCTGTGATGAAATGGTATGCAAAGGAATTAGGCTACGGCGATGACGCGGAATACTGGGGAATCGTCGGTCTGCTGCATGATATTGATTTTGAACTTTATCCGGAGGAGCATTGCCTGAGAGCACCCGAACTGCTGCGCGCAGGCGGCGTGGGAGAGGATATCATTCATGCGGTCTGTTCACACGGCTATGGCATCACGGTAGGCTGTGGGACTACGATCGACGTGGAGCCGGTGCATGAGATGGAAAAGGTGCTGTTTGCGGCGGATGAACTGACCGGATTGATCTGGGCAGCCGCCCTGATGCGTCCGTCCAGGAGCACAAAGGATATGGAACTGAAATCCCTGAAAAAGAAATACAAGTCGAAGGGCTTTGCAGCCGGCTGCGACCGCGGTGTGATCGAGCGCGGAGCCGAGCAGTTGGGATGGGAGCTGGACAAGCTGCTCACGATGACCCTGCAGGCGATGGCGGCATCCGAGGATGAGATTCAGGCGCAGGTAGAAAATTTATAGAATAGCTACAAGCGAATATGGGATACTTAAAGTAAATGAAGTCAGGCAATAGAAAAAGGAGATAGACCATGAATATTGAAGAAATGTTAGAGATCCACGATTGCCCGCTGTGTGAGGGCGGTGCATTGCTTGAGGAGGAAAACGGATGCGGCTATTATGTGATGTGTCTGGAGTGCGGGTGTCATTCGGTGACGATTGATTTCCATTCGGAGGAGGATCGTCTGGACGCGGCAAAGCGGACGGTGCTGCTGTGGAATACCGGAAAAGTGATCTCCAGCAACCCCGGAGAATGAGTGGCTGATGAGCCTGTGACAGTATTCTGTCACAGGTATTTTTTTACCTTGTTATACTTTTAAAGGGCGGTCAAACCAACATTTTATAGGAAGGTTAGGATGAATAATGATAAAAACCCATACTTTAGTTAGGTTGACAGTAGTAAAGTGAACCAGTAATATGAAGGTAGAGAAAGCATATAAAAGCGTTTTATAAGGTGTTTATAGGGGGAATGATGGCAGAAAACCTAACTATAGAAGAGGTATCATATCCTAGAAAATGTGAGGATATGGTACAGCTTTTGGAAAAGGCCGACCGGGAGGGGCGGCTGACAGAGACAATGACAGAAGAATTTCTGCATCCGTTCAGTATGCAGGCATTGTGGGCATGCAGGAAATATTTTCATAGTCTGCCGGAGACAGTTTACCGGTTACAGGAGACGGGAAACATGGCGCTGGTATCAGCGCGGGCACTGCTGGCTTCAATGGAGGGTCAGCTTGAGACGGCGAGGGAATATGTAAAGCTGCTCGGGGAGACACCGCATCATATCAAAGCGGCGGACATTACGGCGAAGGATTATATACGGCTGCTCACGGAGCTGGTCATGCCATATACGACAGACAATCAGTTTTTACATATTGTACACGCGCTGCGTGAGATCAATTCGCCGCCGGTGCAGAGTCTGACACTGTCGGCGGGCAGACCGGGTATTCTGGACGGCTTCCGCGATTTCACCAGATATGCGGGAAAAATGACAAAGTACCGGAATGAGATCGAGGAGATCCTGCGGGTACTGTACGGCAAAAAATATAAAGGTATTTACGAGATCGCGCTGGCGGAATGGTATTACCAGAGCAACGACAGCTTTCACGCATTGCTGTTAGTTACCGGAACGATTCCGCTCATGGAGAACCAGCAGGATATCCAGTGCCTGTTTGTGGCGATGGCATTGCAGATGAAAATTTTGTTATTGAACGGTCAGATGCAGGCCGCCGCCCCGCTCGTAAAAAAAATCCGCGAGCGCGTGCAGGATGCCGGATGGGAAGAAGTAGAGAGCAGTCTGAATGCGCTGGAGGCATGGTCGGCATGCTATGACGGCAATCGGGAGATCGTAGAAGAATGGCTTGTCCAGCGCGCGCCGGACGAACAGGAGCAGATGTGCATGACAGAGGTTTATGCCTATCTGGTAAAGATCCGCTGCTATCTGTTTACCGGAAAATATATGGTGGCTTTTGTGTTGGCGAACAAGCTGATTCATGTTTTGAAGGACGGCAACCGGTATATGGATCTGTGTGAATGCTATATGCTGTCTGCGATCGCCTGCTATAAGGCGGGTGCGATGGAGGATATGTGTCTCGAACTGGAGCAGTCGTTAAAAATCGCGGGAAGGCATCGTTATATCCGTCTGTTGGCGGATGAGGGGGTCTACATGGTGCGGATGTTATCCGTGTATCGCAAGCGGTGTGGTGCGGACGATTTTACAGCGCAGATCATGGATGCGGCACAAGAGCTCGCGCGCAAGCTGCCTGACTATATGCAGTCACCGCGGGACATTTACGAACCGTTGACTGTCACCGAGAAGCAGGTACTACAGCTATTGGCGCAGGGGCTGACATATCATGAGATGGCGGATAAACTGGGGAAAAAAGAAGGCAGTATTAAATTCCACAGCTCCGGAATCTTTAAAAAGCTACAGGTGAAGAACCGTCAGCAGGCGGTGAACCGTGCGGTAGAAATTGGTCTGTTATAAAAGACTCCATGATCGGGAGGAATATAAAGTATGGGATTATTTTCAAGAAAGAAAAAAGAAGAAGCGGGAAAAGATTATTGTCTGTTTTGCGGAATGGATCTTGTGAATGGCGTGTGCAGCAGTTGTGGCCGTGAGGCAAATCCGATGGTCGGTTTTGATGCTTTCCAGTTCAAGCAGGTGCCGGTGAGCGTCGCTGAACAGATGGGCGTGCAGAAGAAAAAGCTGTTTGGCAATGATAAACTGACGGTACAGGAAATGATCCGGGACGGAAATCTGTACATTGCGGACATCCTGTTCGACAGTACGGTTGAGGATGAGAGAGAGGCCGGAACCGATGATGATATGTCAACGGAGTATGACTATTATGTACAGTTTTCGACACCGGACGGCGCACCCTGCAAGAAATGCTGTGAGATTCTGCTCAGTGGCTGCTGCGCGGTAGAGGATCGTATGAAAGACGGACGGCGGGAGGGCTGGCTGCTCAAGGGCGTCAGGAAGAAAAAGGAGTATTATTACGCATTTGTGCCGGAGGATGAGAGTCTTGCAAAGATGCTGCGCATAGAAGTCGCGGAGCTCTTGATGACATTGGGCGCGTGCTACGAAGACCGCAGACTGGCACCGAAGGGAGCACTGCATAGCTACGAAATCGGGGGTACGATTCGCAGTTCATGGAATGAGGTATCGTAGAAGGGAGTTGCATAGTGAAGGCAAGGATCATTAAATTCCGGCTGGCGGGGGCTCTCGTCACGGCACTGGGTGTCTATCTGATGATTATCGGATACGGACAGACATGGTCGCTGAGTATCGCTACGGTTGTGCTGATTTTTGGCATAGCAATCTGGATGATGGCGACACCGAAGGACTATAACTCCATGACGGATATGGCAGCGATGATCGAGATGGACAGACCAAGAAAAATCGAGGAGTTTTATGAGGCATATAAAAATGTGTGGACACCGTTAGGATCTGCATGGCTGGGCAAATTTTACACGATGAAGCAGACGGCACTTGTGTTCGGACCGGATGCCAGAGGTCAGTATATCTATTTCTGGATTCAAAAAAACGGAGACATAGGCTATATCGGATATTCTTTTATTGAGCATTTTATTAAAAAGCAGGTCACAAAGCCGCTCATCCCAATGCCGGAGGATACCAGTCTGAGTATCCCGGGGCATCTGAGCTATCATTCCGATCTGCTCATGTTCCAGAGTGAGCTGCGGGAGAATATCGAGCGGTTTATAAAGACCGGTCAGGTTCTGCGGTTTTCACAGACTAAGCCGTCCCAGATCTATACGTTTACCGAGGATTTCAAGCTTACGGGACAGCATTTTGATCTGGAGGATTCCGAGGGCAATCTGGTTTATGAGATCGACAGTACCGTGCCGTTAAAGACGTTCCATATCTACGATACGTCGCATAACGAGGTATTCCGTATGACAAAGGAACTCATTCATGTGCTGGCGACCTATCGCTTTTACCTGTACGGTGAACCGTATGGTGTGTTGAAAGAGAAATTTGCGCTCGTCAGGGATAAATTTGCGATGGAGCTGCCCGAAGGAAAGCTGGAAATGAGCGAATATGCAGGTTCGATTGGTCATAACTATAAGGTGACGCTGAATGGCAGGATGATCGGAGCGATCATGGACAACATGGATATTACGGTCGGCAATGTATTTTTCGATAATGCATTTCTGATCATTTATGATACGCGGTATCTGCCGCAGATGGCGGCACTGGCTGTGATGGCGGCGCGTGAATTGGCAAGAGACAGGGACGGCGGTCTGTCAAATCGACGATAGACCGGTAACACAATTGCGATGAAATAGAAGAAAGGGAAGAAAACGGAGAAAATGAGAAACATGGATCGAAAAATTATGGCAGGGCTTGTGCTGGGTGCAGGGCTGTTGCTCACCGGCTGCTCGCTCGTTATACCGTCACAGATCGAATATCCGGATGCGGACGCAGCAAAGGAGGCGCTGAATCACGCGTCGACCGTTACGTTTCTGACTGAGGATCTGGAAGATGCAGATACGATGGGAAACATTCTGGCGGACGAAAAGATTGCGGGATATATGTCTCAAAGTGGTTTTGTAAACATTAAATGGACGGTTAATGTGGATGATCAGGACTGGTTTTATCTGAAGGTTGTGACCGATGAGCCGATCAATAATGTAGAGGGTGTCAAAACGGGCTCGACCTACGGCTACTATGATATGAACGATAATTGTCTCGGTTATGGACAGGAACGGGTCATCACACCGGAGGGCGGTGAGGAAGCATGGTATATTCAATTTCTGGATGCAGACGGCAATCCGAAAGAAGATTATTATGCAACTGAGGACGGTACAATGCTGTTAGACAAAGAGGGAAAAGTGATCGCCAGAGTGAATGGAAGCATTGATCTGATCGGAACGGGCTGCACGATCAATTTTGTCATGGAGGACGGTGTTAATCAGGAAGTAGATATCAAGGATAAAATCGTGATGACGATGCCGAAGTTTGATGAGTTGAAGCGGTATTATCTGGATAATTATATGTAAAAGGCTGTTGGCATGTTGTGTGACCTGTTGATCTGCTTATATTCCTTAGCGTGTGAACAGGAGAAATCAGGAGGAGTGATACAATGGGACTGGGTGAAGCATTAGGTGTAAAAAATGTAAAATTAAATCTGAAGGGTACTTATGGTACCATGGAGGAGCTGTATGAGGCGATCAAAGTGATTCCTTTCGAGGCAGGAGAACCGACTTATACCAAGCACGGATTTAATCCGGTAATCGTATTTCCGGAGCAGGATCGCAACAACCAGGTATGGATTATGAATGTCGGAAAAGGAAAGTACCAGGTGATGCGTTCTTCGGAGGTAGTAGGTGTTGGCAATCTTGTAAAAAATGCAGTATTGAGCGATCTGACCGGTGGACTGACCAGCCTGTCAGGTGCATTCGGAAACAAGAAAAAGCGCTGCATGGAATTGGTTGACATTACCGCAAAACAGATTGAAGACGCAGGAGTGTAGTTTATCAGCAGTAGTAATAGAAATTAAACACAAACGGATCTATAAGCAGATCCACAGATCACACAACAAATGCTTGATGATACAGGAGAGGGAGTACATAGATTTGGACAAAAAGAAACAAAAACGATGGCGGTCATGGGCGGTTATGATGACTGTCCTCACCGGATGCCTGTGGCTGACAGGCTGCGGTAAGGCACCACAGATGGAATTTGACAGCGCAGAGGAAGCGATAGAGGCGCTGGATACCGCAGAAAATATTGAGATCTATGCAGATCTGTATTCAGAGAAGAAAAAAACGGAGATCTTAGCAGATGGGAAAGTCGCCGGATATCTGCAAGGGGACACGGTGTATATCGATGGGGAGGAATGGTTTTCCATTGATTATGTGACCGATGAACCGATCAATGAGGACGGGGGCACGACCTATGGATATTATGATGCCGATGGAAACTGTCTGGGTTATGCACAGGATCGGTATCTGGATACAATGGACGGAGAAAAAGAGTCTTTTCTTGTGTTTTTAGATGCTGATGGCGAAGAGTTGGACTATTGCAGCAGTAGAGGCGGCACGATATTGTTTGACTGGGATGGCAGTCCGGTCGGTAAAGGTTATACGGGAGTAGACGGTGTCAGTTTTTTACGCAGATTCTATACCAATATCTACAAAACAACGTTTTACACAGACCCGGAGGCACAATTGACCGTCGATTTCATGGATCGCATGGCGATGTTTAAGAAGCTGCAGAGTGATTACCGAATGGTTTATGACGAGCCGGTCAATACAGTGATCGAGATCATAGGGACGATTTTTGTAGCTATTTTGATCATATTTGAAGTCGCTTGGCGGATCGACAACTGGAAGGAAAAGAAGCGGGGACAAACATCGGATCAGAATGACGAAGGGGAGGAGTAGGTATGTTTTTAATCGTATTGGCGCTGTTGCCGGCAATCGCGCTGGCGGTGTGGATCTATCGTCAGGATAAGATTGAAAGAGAGCCAAAGAAACTGCTGTGGAAGATATTTTTTCTGGGCGTGCTCTCCGTGATCCCGACGATCATTTTAGAACTCATACTGGGTGATGTGGTAGGTCTGTTTTTTGAGGAAACCTCGGTTGCCTATATCGTTCTGGATAACTTTATATGCGTGGCGGTCGTAGAGGAATACTGGAAAATGAAGGCTGCCAAGAAAGCAGCATGGAAAGATCCCACATTCAATTATAAGTTCGATGCGATTGTGTACTGTGTGACCTCAGCGCTCGGTTTTGCAGCGATTGAAAACGTGATCTATGTGATGGATGGCAGTCTGGACACTGCGATCAGCCGGATGCTGCTGTCGGTTCCCTCGCACGCGATCGACGGTGTGATCATGGGATATTTCTTTGGCATGGCGAAGGAGGCAGATCTCAGGGGCGATAAAAAGCGCCGGAAACAGTGCCTGCGGCGGTCGGTACTCGTGCCGGCGATCGAGCACGGCATCTATGATACCTCACTGTCGCTGGATTCGGACTGGCTGATGTTATTTTTCCTGCTGTTTGTGATTGTCATAGATATCTGGGCGTATCGTTTTGTGAAAAAACAGGCAAGACAGGATCGCGAGCTTGTGCACCGGGAGACAGAGCCGATGCAGCCGGGAACAGAAATCCTATCATAAAAGTATTGACAAAAAACAAATATTAAATCAGTGAAACTTTTGCCGCGTATCCGGAAAGGCTGCCGGTGACAGGTTCTGTAGGTTTGAGGGGGATATGATGTCGGAAAAAAGACCCATGATCGTCAGGTCGTGGTGATGTATCTGATGAAATTTAACAAATAACCGATAAATTTATTGTGGCGGAATTGAAAGAATGGTGGTAAAATAGACTAAAATTATCCGTTCGATGAGAGGGCGGCTGCTTGCAGCCGTCTAATCCACGACACTTTTTTCTATAGCGTAGGCTGGGCGGTGCATTCGTGTGATTGCGAATGATCCGAAAAAGTGCGCAGCCGGAAACGGCTGCGTA
>CALBJL010000052.1 GCA_937893485.1 uncultured bacterium
TCCGCGACCCGACTTAACAAAGTATACAGAATGAATTGGAAATTGTCAACAGTTTTTTAATATTTTTTCACAAGAGGTAACTTGTAAAATATATTTAGAAGTTAAAAAAACATTAGTTTTTGAGGAAAGAGGGCAAAAAAATGGCGAATATTTGTGACTGCAAAGAGATTGCACCGTGTGAAATGGTTATACATTACACAGTGGATGAAAATGATTTTATTTCATACAACGACATAAATGGTCGTGGAGTTTTGTCAGAAAAATGTAAGCATTGTACATGGAAAAATATCTGCAAACCATCTTCACACGTTAAAGCGTATGAAGAACGTTTAGAACAGTCATTTGCAGATTTTAGGCAAGCCGCAAAATTGGTCGGTGAATCAAAGATTTGCGAATGGTATGAAAAAAATATGATTAGTATTTACGAGCGTGATTTTTTACTTACATATAATAAGCAACTAGCTATTCAGTAATGCAAGGGGGGCATAAACATGGCAACAAAAAACAATCCGAAAAAAGTTCAATCGAATGAACTTGCTATTATCTCTAAAGAAGATAAAGCACAGTATCGCAAATATGATGCGGTTATCAAAAAGGGAGTAACAAGCATTAACAAATCTACACTTGATATTGCTTGTGCAATCTTCCAGATTCACAACTTGAAGTTGTTCAAGGTTGAGGGATTTAAAAACATCTATGATTATTGTTCAGCCAAGTATGGTCTGTCGCGTGGACATGTCAATAACTGCGTCCAGATCGTAGCGCGATTTGCGAACCGCATACCGGACGGCGAAACGTTCCGGACAGAAATTGACGAACGGTACAAAGACTATTCTATTACAAAACTCATTGTTATGCGTCCTTTTACGGACGAGCAGTTGAAAGAGATCAAACCGGAAATGAGTGTGCGCCTTATTCAGAAAACACTTGAAAAGTACAAGGAAGTTTCGCCGGAGGATGCAGAGGGTAATGCAGATGCAGAAAATACTGTGATTGACGGTGAGCAGACGGAACTTTTTGGTGACGAGAATACAGACGATTCCGTATTAAAAGAGGTTGTTATAAGTAATGTCTTTACGTTCAACAGTTTGCCTATTCTCGGCGCAAATCTGGAATCAGAGGAAAAAGCAAAGGAAAACATTCTTGAACAGTTCCATGAAACGATAGACGTTGTTTACAAGCTGATAACAAGCGGTTATTGTGTCCGTATCGTGGAAGAACCTGCTTTTGAGGGGGTACAAAAGTGATCGTACTTACATATGAAATCTTACAACAGATTTTGCATTGTCGGGAATTAGAGGAAACAAGCCGGAAATTCAATGATGCATTCAACTCTATCAATGACCAGTTGAAAAAAAAGAACGAGCCGGAAAACATGCTTGATTTGCTTATATGCCAACAGACAGTAACATCTTTATCGTTGGAATATGACGATGCATATAAGAACGCACTTGTTGATCTGGGGATGATGGTCGTCAAAGAGTTTTCAACGGGCGCGGGGGATTCGTCCCCCATGCCCTCAAGAAAATAGTTCAAGCGATTGAACTATATACAATACATATCAATTATCAAAAAAAGTAGAAAAGAGGAAAAAAGTATGGTTATCGAATTAACAATCAAAAACGTCATTGTGTACAAAAAGTTGCAGAAATCTTTTACAGACCGTCAAAGCGGCAAGGAAGTGCCCTATTATCAGTTAGTTCTCGATCAGAACGATAATGTTGAAACATTCAGTTGCACAGAGGAAGCGTACAGCGATGTTGAAACCGGCAAAGTGTGTGCGCTGTGCGCAGAGTTCAACACATCCGCCACTACCGGCGCAAGGATTCGCGTTACCGGCGTAGACTCCCCCAACTTGCCGGATGTGCCCACAAACAGCAACGTAGGCACAAAAAAGTAGAAGTGCATTCTTTCACGTGCAGTCTGTCCGCGTTTTGTTCCTGCGGCGTAGGGGCAAAACCAGACAGGCTAGTACGACCGCACAGGGATGTGCGGTAGCCACCAACAAGTTTTTGTATGTGCAGATAATAAAAGACAGTCGCGACAGGACGTCGCGGCGTTGGTCGCGGAGATATGCCAGACATGCCAATGTCAGAAATGCGTGGTTTAATTATGAATGTATGCGTAGTGGCTTATATAGCACACCGGATGTTGATGAAATGGGGGATATGAATGAACAGTGAAAAAACACAAATTGAAACGTCTATGGAAGATCAGACACAGATTGACGCTATTAAAAAAAATAGCAAGCTATATATTGAAATGACGCACCGGAAAAAAGTTGCATTGTTTATTGCGTATGTGGTGTTCGCTATTCTTTTGTTTGCAAATTTGAGGTAATGTATATGGAACAGATTGTTACAGATTCAGCCATTGAAGCGGCGGCGCAATATGATATATTGCAGAACATTCTTTTTGTCGAACTGGCGAACGGGTGGATTCTTGCCATTATAGCAGGGCTGCTTTTTTCGTTGATCGTTATGAGGTATTTCAAATAATATTTTATAGGGGGGGGTATTATGGGCGCGAATGGTTTATTTTTGGATACCAGATTGTCAAAAGAAGAAGAGGATAATTTGTACTCTGAATGTCGGGGTTGCTTAAATCGCATTTGCATTACAGACGATAAAAAGGAAGTTTTAACTATGTTAGCATCATTGCAAATAAAAGCTATGTTACTTGGTAAAAACACTTTTTTGCGAATAGACGAGGAAAACAACAAATGACATTTACACTACAAGAATTATGTGAAATATACGCAATGCTGATCTGTAGTTCTTTTGCTTTCAGCATTGTAGTACAAATTGCCTTATATGGTTTTTTCAAGGCTTTTGGTCTTGTTAAAATATGAAAAAATATGAAAGGGGGGTATCTACTATGCCTTTTGCAGTTTTAGCAGATGCAAGCGCCGGCGTTCTCGATCTTTCGTCAACATTAAGCACGGCATTAGACGGTATTCAGTCTAGCGTGTCTGGAATGATCAATGTTGCAATGCCGGTAGGACTGGGAATTATGGGAACAATCCTTGCAGTTCGCATTGGAGTTCGTTTCTTCCGTGGTCTGGTTGCGTAGTCTCTTAGCAGACGCAAAAAAGGGGATTCATTCGTATGGATTCCCTTTTTTAGTTCAATCGATTGAATTATTAGGGGGTATATAATGAAAAACATATCTAAACGAATTATGTGTATTGCTCTCTCGCTACTCTGCGTGTTTATGTCTACATATACAGTTTATGCAGAGAATAGTGCAGAGGGCGACTGGGAGTATTTGTCAAACGGTCACGTTATCGTGGATGGTATTGAATATGAACCTTTAGAACAGAATCAATATGCACGTGAAATATACGCCATTGCAAACAAATTAGGTGTCTTTGGTAAAGGTGGCATTTCTATCGCCAATTCTGCTTTGGTTCTTTCTAGTTCTGCCGTGAAAGACGATGCCGGAAATATGTATCTTAGACTTGACCGCAAAACAGAGGTTGGTGACAATATTACATTCAGTAATGATTACGTGAATGACGTTCGGAATGGCATTGCCAATATTATCCAGACAGACGATGGGTATATTTTTTATCCAACTTATAAATACCTTTTTTCTGCCGCTTATATTGGCAACGACTATTGGGCTGAACAGTATAATTCTTTTAAAGATAAAATCACTTCTAGCACTTATAATGTCTTTAGGGCTCGCGCTACTTTTTCTGACGGCAGTTTTATTTCAAAATTTGAGCTTATTGATCTTTCGGGATGTGATTTTTATATAGATCATTCTGAGGATTCTGTCTTGTATCTTGGCATTGGTGACGGAACGCGTTTTTACTCAAGTTATTATGATACGGTTTGGACTAACTATTTTTCTACGAGCGGTTTTGAAAAAGTTTCATTACCCGTGCCTTTTTATTTATATAAAAACCCTGCATCACATGTGTATTATCAAAGTGATGATATGGAATCTAGGTATTTGTATACCAAAGATGGGCATGCGGTTAAAATATGGAACAGTTCAAGCGCGTTGCAAAAATATTATGAATCTCACGGCGTTCAAAATTATTACACAAGCAATACTTACAACAATTACAACGTAAATAATGATAACTCTATTACAATCAACAAGAATGTTTACAACAATACAGACTATGAAACAATCAATAACAACAACTATACTACTATCAATAAAACCGTCAACAAATATTATGAGGAAAACAATACTACTATTGATACATCCAGTATAGAGGATATTTTGAAAAAATTTGAAGAAGATCAGGCAAAACGCGATCAAGAATTGATTGATAAAGTTGAAGATAACAACGACAAGGCGGACGAAAATAATCAGATCAGCAAAGAAACGAATGAAAAGTTAGATAAAATTTATGAGATTTTACAACAGATAGCCAGTAGTTTATCTGGCGATAGTTCCGATTCTTCCGGCTCTGATTTTGATATGAATACACTTATTCAGATGCTTAATAATTTGCAGTTGTCATTAGATACTATGTGGCAAGTTGATCTAAAACAAATACAGTCAAATCTAAATACGATTGTAAATGATCTAAAATCTGATAATGCAAACAGCAAGTCTATATTGGAAGATATTTATAATACACAACAACAAATTTTAGAAGTGCAACAAGCCCATTTAGAGCAGAATAGATCATTTTTTGATACGGTCATAGATTATCTAAAGAAAATTACTCATGCTATTACCGCCGGAAATATTATAGATACATTGGACACTTTATTGAATATAAAGGATGATGTAGACGCATTAGACGATTTTGTGGGCGGTATTGTTGAGGATTTAACACCTACGGTTGAATTGGTGAAAACAAAATTTCCAACTTCTATTCCGTGGGATATAATTGGAATAGTCAGTATTATGGCTTGTGAGCCACAGATACCTAAATTTGAAATACCGATACATTTTAATGTTTTGGGGCAGCAATATGATGATGTTCTTGTTATTGACTTAGAACAGTTTGATCGTGTCGCGCGGTTCGGTCGTGCCTTGCTATCAGTGATGTTTACTCTCTGGTTACTGTTGGTTACAAAACGCATGCTTTATGGGGGTGAATAACAATGTTAGATTTATTGTCTGCGGTTTTATTCCGTATATTTTCGATTTTGCCGGATAGCCCGTTCGGTACTTTTTTCGGTGATTTGAGTGAACCGGTTTGGCTTGCTTATATGAATTGGTTTCTGCCTTTTGATTCCTGCTTGCAGATTCTTGTGTTGTGGGGCGGTTTAATCGGGGCTTATTATGCATTTGATAATGTTAAAAAGATAGTTGATAAGATTTTCGGATTTTTCAAATAAAAGATAGGGGGCATATTTATGATACGGTTTTACAGTGGCACTCCGGGGAGTGGTAAAAGTTTACATGTAGCCAGTGACATTGAGCATTATATTAAAAATGGGAAAAATGTAATTGCGAACTTTGAAATAAATGATGTGATTATAAAAGAGCGAAAAGGAAAAACAAAAGGTTCGTTTATATATTTGAGTAATTTTCAGCTTATGGAAAATATTACATACCGTGAAATATGTACGGATTCATATGAAAAAACTTCATACGTTGAAAAGTATAAAACTCCATTAGATGCACTCTACTATTTTGCATTAAATTTTCACAAGCGCAATGACAGAGGGCAGATTATTGAAAAGCAAACACTTCTTGTAATTGATGAGGCACAGATTGTTTTCAATTCCAGATCATGGCAGAGTCGGAATAGGCAGGAATGGGTAACTTTTTTCACGCAACATAGAAAATACGGATATGAGGTTATTATTGTTTCACAGTTTCAGCAGTTGATTGATAAACAAATTCGCGGTTGTTTCGAATTTGATGTGGTGCATAGAAAAGTTATGAATTATAAGTCTATTGGCTTTATTTTCTCTCTGCTCTTTCGTGGGAATTTATTTGTTGCGGTTGAACATTTATGTTCCGTTCGCGGCAAGCAAGGAAAAACGTCTACACAATTTATTGTAGGAAAGAAAAAATATTTTGACCTATATAATTCATACAAAATTTTTGAGGGGTGAGCATTTGCGCGCGTGGGGTGTCTGAAAGACCGTTCTCCGCGCGCGCGAATGCGCGCTACTACTTGACAATAGCAACACATAAGGAAAAGCGTTTTTTATTTGTGTTGCTATAAATGGGGGCGTGTCGTGGGGGCTTATAATGTGGTATTATATCATTATCTGGACGGCAAACAACAAGCGCGGTTTTATAAGCGTGCCGTACATACCGGATATAAAAGAAATGAATCTTTTCTGGAACATGAAAAAAAAGAACGGACTGAATATGAGATAAAAAGAAGTGTTGAACAGTCTATGAACCGTACAAAAAAGACAATTTATGAAATAGCAAGATGTAATTATTGGCAAGTTTTTGTTACATTCACCTTGAATCCGGTACTTATAGACCGGACAGATTATGATGTAATAGTACCTACTTTACATGAATGGATTCGGAAAATGAAACGCGATTTTGCACCGGATTTAAAATACATCCTTGTGCCGGAATTGCATAAAGATGGCGTGTCTTATCATTTTCACGGACTGCTTGCTAATATGGGTGAAATGCCTTTGTTAGATTCCGAGCACATAGACCGAAAGGGGCGTATTGTCTACAATCTGCCTACATACGTGTATGGATGGTCTACTGCTACTATCGTATCTAACAATGCGGCTGTCTGCTCATATATTACAAAATACATCACTAAAGAATTGACCAGTGTTACCGCCGGAAAGAAACGTTACTGGGTATCAAAAAATGTTGATCGACCTAAGAAATCATATTTTTACATGTCGGATGATGATGTAAACAATACAATCGATTCATTAACAGAAAATATTGTCTATTCAAAAACATTGGAAGTAAAGCATATTTCTCAGGCTATCCGGTATTTAGAACTAGAAGATTGAAAAAGTTCAATCGCTTGAACCGTCTTTTGCTTGCCATGTATTTCCTATTGTTCTATAATTCTGTTGAGGGGGGTGAAATTATGGAATCAATGCAAGACCGTGTAATAAATGATATATCAGACGAATATGCAAAAGGTCACAGTTATACAGAGCAGTATGTTATAGCACATAACCGTTTTGTCGATTCTCTTTCGTTTGATGGTGATGATTCTTACAAGGTTTATAAACTCAAGCTAGATTATTTGAACGATTTAGCATTGAGGGAAATGCTATTGAAAAACGGCTATAAGGTGGATACTATCACAAATAAATATGTGATAGACAATTCAAAAAAAAATAGCACTGGACAAACTTTATAAAAATAAATCCCTTTTGCAAGGTTCGACAGACAACGCTTGACCTTTCAAAAGGGATTTTTTTTATTTATAATCTCTGAATATAGGGGGTTATATGACATGAATGGAAAAAATCTGACGGAACGTGAACGTTATGAACTTGAAACATATTTGAAACTTGGTATGCGCAAGCCGGAAATAGCGCGGCGTTTGGGTTGTTGTCTGGCGACTGTATACAATGAAATAAAGCGCGGTAGTGTTGAACTGCTTAATTCGGACTACACGACACGTATTGAATATTGTGCGGACAGAGGACAGGCGGTAACTATGGAAAATCAGAAAAATAAAGGTGCATGTTTGAAAGCTAGATATAATACTGACTTGCTTAATGCTGTTAGTGATTTGATTGTCAATCATAAGTATTCGCCCTATGCCGTGTCCGTTGTGCTGTCTCAAAAAGTGGCATTGTACGGCGTGACATTATGCGAAAAAACAATTTATAATTATGTGTATCGTGGTCTGATACCGGATGCTAAAAAATCGCATTTGCCATACCATAAAGCCGCACGGAAAAATAAGTCTGTTCGTTCACGTATTTCATTAAATAACATCATGGGTAATTCTATCGAAAAGCGACCGGAGCACATCAACAAGCGGCAATCTGACGGACATTGGGAAATGGACACGGTAGTGTCTGGACAAAAGAAATCTAAAACGTGTTTACTGGTTCTTACGGAACGCAAGACAAGGGAAGAAGAAATTTATAGGATGCCGGATAAATGCGCATGCTCTACAGTTGCGGTATTAGATAGCATTGAAAAATCCATTGGTTCAGATGCTTTCCGACAGCGTTACCAGTCTATTACATCTGACAATGGAGTTGAATTTTTAGACAGTGATGGTATATCTATGTCATGCATTGATAATAAACCACGAACCGCCTACTATTACTGCCATCCCTATTGTTCATCCGAACGCGGCTCTAATGAAAATGCAAATAAATTGATTCGCCGGTGGGTTCCTAAAGGTTCTGACATATCTCAATATACAGATGCGCATATTCAGCAAGTTGCAGACTGGTGTAATAATTATCCGCGCCGGATGTTTGGCGGCCTATCTGTCAAACAGCATAACAAATTGATTCAAGCGCGGCAATGATTAAATCAAACCAATGGCAATAAAACGCGCCTTTTTACCCTCCGCGGAGCGGAGCGAAAATAAAAGCGCGTCTTATTGTTGTGCAATTTTTACAATTAAATACTAGGTTTTAGTATAATTTATTCTATTTTTTTGTGCAACTTGCTGTTTTTGGATAAAATTCTAAATTTCTCTTGCAATTTTCATATTTTTTCACAAGATTTTTATGGTGCGAAAATTGACACTCTTATATAGGAAATGCTATACTAAAATGAATTATTTTAAATTACGAAAAGAGGATAAAAAATGGCAGGTTTTTTCAATACGGAAAATAAACTGTGGTCGGCAGTCAACTCGGCAGTAGATGCAATTTTACTGAATATCATGTGGCTGATCAGTTGTGTGCCGATCATCACGATCGGAGCGGCGACGACCGCCTATTATTATACGACGCACAAGGTGATCCGCAATCAGCGCAGCGGCATCTGGAAGGAGTACTGGTCATCGTTTAAGGGCAATTTCAAGCAGGCGACAAAGACATGGCTGATCTTTCTGGTGGTATTTGCGATGTTCTATCTGGATATCAATATCTGTGCGCAGTATCTGAAAGCAGGC
This sequence comes from uncultured bacterium, assembly GCA_937893485.1. Lineage (GTDB taxonomy): Bacteria > Bacillota > Clostridia > Lachnospirales > Lachnospiraceae > W0P33-017. The sequence goes on from CALBJL010000052.1 coordinate 9,011, forward strand.
GAGAAGATCGGAACGATGGTGTATCTGTTTTACGGTCTGCTGGCGATTGCACTGATCTGGTTTGTGTTCGTCTTTGCGTATATGGCACGTTTTGAGGATACAATGAAAACGACACTTAAAAATGCAGCAGTCATGGCATTTACCAATCCGGTGAGCGCCCTGCTTGTACTGGCGATCACTGCGGTGGCGCTGTATGCGAGCTGGCTGTTTATTCCGTTCGTGTGGTTCATCCCGGCGGTTGCGATGGTATTTTTAAACCTCGTGATTGAGAAGGTATTCCGCAAGTATATGACAGAGGAAGAACTGGCGCAGGAACAGGAAAATGACATGATGAGGAAATAGGTGAGGAGATAAAAAATGTCAATGACAATTCATAACCGGCTTCCGGAACCGGAGATTTTAAAGATGGAATATCCGTTGTCTGCGGAGCTTACGGATCTCAAGCGTACACGTGACGCGGAGATCAAAAAAGTATTCACCGGTGAGTCAGATAAGTTTCTCGTGATTATCGGGCCGTGTTCGGCGGATAACGAGGATTCGGTGTGCGAGTATGTGAGCAGACTGGCGAAGGTGAATGAGGAGGTGAAGGATCGTCTGATCCTCATTCCGCGCATTTATACAAATAAGCCGCGGACGACCGGCGCAGGCTATAAGGGCATGCTGCACCAGCCTGACCCGATGCAGGCACCGGATCTGTACAAGGGTCTGGTCATGATCCGTAAAATGCATATCCGCGCGATGAGCGAGAGCGGTCTGACAGCGGCGGATGAGATGCTGTATCCGGAGAACCGCAGCTATCTCGATGATATTTTATCTTATGAGGCGATCGGGGCGCGCTCGGTGGAGAACCAGCAGCACCGCCTCACGGCAAGCGGCATGGATATTCCGGTCGGCATGAAAAACCCGACGAGCGGTGATCTGTCTGTCATGCTCAACGCGATCAAGGCGGCACAGAATCCGGCTTCATTTATCTATCGCAGCTATAATGTCAGCACGAGCGGCAATCCGCTGGCACACTGCATTCTCAGAGGTTATGTGAACAGCCGTGGCGAGTGCCATCCAAACTACCACTATGAGGATATGATGCAGCTTTTGAAGGTATACAGACCCGAGGAGTTTGCCAACCGTGCGGTGATCGTGGATACGAACCATTCCAATTCCAACAAGCAGTACAAGGAGCAGATCCGTATTGCGAAGGAGGTGCTGAACAACCGCAGACACAACGAGGAGCTGCGAAAGCTCGTTAAGGGCTTTATGATTGAGAGTTATCTGGAGGAAGGCAGTCAGCCGATCAGTGACCATATGACTTATGGTAAATCAATCACAGATCCGTGTCTTGGCTGGGAAGATACAAGGAGACTGATCGATACGATAGCAGAAATGAGTGTGTAATCATGCAAAAAAAATTACAGCAGATATTGACGGAGCTGACAGTGATCTCAGATATCCGGTTTGCGCTGTACCGCACGCCGGAGGAATATGTGGCGGGTACACTGCCGGAGGAGACCTGTGATCCGGTTCAGGTGGCACAGTTTTTTGCACAGGCGGCGCACGCAGAGCCGGTACTGACCGGTGATGGGGATGCGTATACGGCATTTCCGGTGTGGGCGGTCAATGAGACACAGCTGCTGATTGCAGAGGGTGCATCTGCGGATGTATCTGTGTCCGGCAGAATGGCGGCGCACACCGTGCAGGTGTTTTTTGATGCGGTGCGCAGGGAACTGGACAAAAATGCGTTTGCGGCGGCACTTTTGGCGGGGGAGATCTCTGAGGGAGAGGTGTATAAGCTGGCGGGGCGTGTGAAATTAAAGGATACGCCGCGCGTGCTGTTTTTGTTTGAACTGGCACAGCCGCTCTCGGATCATACGGCGCTTCGGATGCTGGCGAGTCTGTTTGCGGACGGCAGGCAGGATCTGTTGTTTTTACAGGATGAGACCCATCTGGTCTGTGTCAAGGCATACGAGGGCGATGTCACACCCGAACAGGCGCACGGATATGCGCTTTCGGCGGTCGATACGATCCTCTCTGAGCTGATGATCAAGACGCGGGTGGGCTACAGTACGAAAAAGCTGACGCTGGCAGAACTGAGGGATGCGCGTTGCGAGGCGGCTCTGGCGTTACAGATCTCAGGTATTTTTCAGGAGGAACGGGAAGTGGCTGCGTATTCGCGGCTCGGCATGGCGAGACTGATCCATGAATTGCCGGCGGATCTGTGTGAGCTGTTTTTGCACGAGGTGTTCGGCGAGCATCTGCCCGATCAGGAGATCGACGAGGAGATGCAGGTCACGATCCGGCTGTTTTTTGAGAATAATCTGAATATTTCGGAGACGGCAAGGCGGCTGTTTTTGCATCGGAATACACTGGTGTACCGGCTGGAGCGGTTTGAGAAGCTGGTCGGGCTGGATATCCGCAAGTTTGATGATGCGATGACATTCCAGATCGCGATGATGGTGTTGGCGCATTACCGGCAGATGTAGGGCGCTCGTATGGGATTTTTAAACTGAATAAGGGGTCGCAGCTCCCGCAAGCATATCTGTTTTGCTTTCATTGCACGAACCATTCCGATGAGCCTCCGCAAAGCAAATTTGTGTCAGCAAAGGCTTCCACAATTTGGAGTCTCATCTCCATCGTGCAAAGGCAGCAAAATCAGATATGTCTTTGCTCGCGCTGCTACGTTATGAATGGCAATCCCGCAACTTCTTCGTAACGTGGATGGCTGCGGGTGCAACTGTTCCCGGCAGATGCGACTTTTGTCCGGCGAAGTGCGAGCGAATTGATAACGATTCTCATGTCATAACTGGAAGCCGCAGGCTATGTGTGCGAAGGACACATCGAGCCAAGGCTGAAGAAACAGCGAGGCACCGTCGGGCAATCGGAGCAGCCTGATCGGGATACGGTTGTGACCGCAGCCGCATTAAGAAAGATTTTGCTTGCGGGAGCTGCGACCACATAAAAAAGATTTCGTATGAAGAAACTGCGACCTTATACGGGAGGTTTGCAGTTCACTGGTAATAAATGAAAAAGGAGGATCGCAGCCCGCATATGTGGCTGCGGATAGAAAATATGAGAGTAGGAACCGGATATGATGTACATCGTCTGGTGGAAGGGCGCAAGCTGATCTTGGGCGGAGTGGAGATCCCGCACACGCTGGGACTGCTGGGTCACTCGGATGCGGATGTACTCGTACACGCGGTGATGGATGCGTTGCTCGGAGCGGCGGCGCTCGGAGATATCGGGCAGCACTTTCCGGACACAGATCCGGCGTATGAGGGCGCGGACAGTCTGGGGCTGCTTGCACAGGTCGGACAGCTCTTGCAGGACGAGGGCTATGTGATCGGCAATATTGATGCGACGGTGATTGCACAAAAGCCGAAGCTCGCACCGCATATTGCACAAATGAAAGAAAATATCGCAAAAACACTCGGACTCGACCTGTCACAGGTGAATGTCAAGGCGACGACCGAGGAGCATCTGGGCTTTACCGGCAGGGAGGAAGGCATCAGTGCACAGGCAATCTGTGCGCTCGACAACCTGTTTGACGCGAGCGTCGCGGTAGCAGATTCCGGTCGCAGCTGCAGCGGCTGTGGCGGCTGTGCTGCCAGACAGCGGTAGAAACTGCGGGTGACTGCTTTTGCTGGAGAGACTAAGATGCGACAGCAGACGCGGGAGCAGAGACTGGGAAAAACTACGAAGAAATAAAATGATAAAATAAAAAGGGCATCATATCACATAGAAGCGAAGCAAAGAAGGGATAAAAGCATGAAAATTTTTAACACAATGACCAGACAAAAAGAAGAATTTGTGCCGCTTGAGGATGGAAAGGTCAGCATGTATGTGTGCGGACCGACCGTATACAACCTCATTCATATCGGCAATGCCAGACCGATGATCGTGTTTGACACATTCCGCCGCTATTTAGAGTACAAGGGCTATGATGTAAACTATGTTTCCAATTTCACGGATGTGGACGACAAGATCATCAAAAAAGCCAACGAGGAGGGCGTGGATGCGTCCGTCATTTCCGAACGCTATATCGCAGAGTGCAAAAAGGACATGGCAGACATGAATGTCAAGCCCGCGACGACACATCCGCTCGCCACGAAAGAGATTCAGGGAATGATCGATATGATATCCACACTGATCGAGAAAGGCTATGCGTATGCGGCGGCAGACGGCACTGTGTACTACCGGACACGCAAATTTGCGGAATACGGAAAACTTTCACATAAAAATCTCGATGATTTACAGGCAGGACACCGCGACATCAAGGTGACCGGTGATCTGAAGGAGGATGCGCTTGATTTCGTGCTCTGGAAACCGAAAAAAGAGGGAGAGCCTTACTGGGAGTCCCCGTGGTGTGACGGCAGACCGGGTTGGCACATCGAGTGCTCCGTCATGTCCAAAAAATATCTCGGCGATGAGATCGACATCCATGCCGGCGGCGAGGATCTGATCTTCCCGCACCACGAGAATGAGATCGCACAGTCAGAGGCAGCCAACGGCGTACCGTTTGCAAAATACTGGATGCACAACGGATTTTTGAATATCAACAACCAGAAAATGTCAAAGTCACTCGGCAATTTCTTTACCGTGCGTGACATTGCAGAAAAATATGACCTTCAGGTGCTGCGCTTTTTCATGCTGAGTGCACATTACAGAAGTCCGCTGAACTTCTCTGCTGATCTGATGGAGGCAGCGAAAAACGGACTGGAGCGTATCCGCACAGCAGGCAGCACGTTAAAACGCCAGATGGAGGCGGCTGCGGCAGAGGAAATGTCCGATGCAGAGCGCACTTCGTATGAGGAGACGGCTGCTTATGTAGAGAAATTTGAGGCTGCGATGGACGATGATGCGAACACGGCAGATGCGGTATCGGCAGTCTTTGAGCTGGTAAAATATATCAACACCAACGCCAGCTCCGACAACAGCAGGGAATATTTACAAAAGCTCTATGATCGTCTGGATACGCTGTGCGGCGTGCTCGGCATCATTTTAGAGCAGAAGGAGGAGCTGCTTGATGCGGATGTCGAGGCGCTGATTCAGGAGCGTACCGATGCAAAGAAGGCGAAAAACTTTGCCAGAGCGGATGAGATCCGCGATCAGCTCAAGGATATGGGTATTTTATTGGAAGACACCAGAGAAGGCGTGAAATGGAAACGGGCTTAAATGCGTACATCAAACAGCAATTCGGGATTGACCGGGATGTGGATATCCGCACGGTCAATCCGCTTACACTGGCGTATATCGGGGACGGCATCTACGAGCTGGTCGTCCGCTCCGTGATGGTGGCGCGGACAAATACACGCGCGGGGCTTCTGCACCGCCAGACGAGCCAGTATGTCAAGGCGGAGGCGCAGTCAAAAATGATGGATGTGCTGCTCCCTGTGCTCACAGAGGAGGAAGAGAGCGTCTATCGGCGCGGGCGCAATGCCAAGTCACCGACCATGGCGAAAAATGCATCGGTCAGTGATTATCGCCGTGCGACCGGATTTGAGGCGCTGATGGGCTATCTGTATCTGACCGACCGGATGGAGCGTATTGTGGTGCTGACAAAGCTCGCGCTGGATGCATATCATCCGAGAGAGGCGCGGTATGCGGAGGCACGGAATAAAAACAGACAGGAGTAATACAATGGAAGATACACAGTTGCATGGACAGGAGACAGTGAGTGTGACAGAGACAAAGATCGAGGGCAGAAATGCGGTGCTGGAGGCATTCCGCTCCGGCAGGACGATCGACAAGCTCTATGTGCTCGATGGCTGTCAGGATGGACCGGTGCGCTCGATTGTGCGCGAGGCGAGAAAGCATGATACGATCTTGAATTTTGTGTCCAAGGAGCGTCTGGATCAGCTTTCCGAGACCGGAAAGCATCAGGGCGTGATCGCACAGTCTGCGGCATATTCTTATGCGGAGGTGGCGGATATTCTGCAGATCGCAAGAGACCGCGGGGAAGCCCCCTTTGTGATCCTGCTCGACAATATCGAAGATCCGCACAATCTCGGCGCGATCATCCGTACTGCGAATCTGGCAGGTGCGCATGGCGTGATCATACCGAAGCGCCGTGCAGTCGGACTCACGGCGACCGTTGCGAAGGCATCCGCCGGGGCGGTCAATTATACCCCCGTCGCAAAGGTAACGAACCTGACAAATACGATCGAGGATCTGAAAAAGGAAGGCATGTGGTTTGTGTGCGCGGATATGGGCGGCACGCAGATGTATGATCTGGATCTGAAAGGCTCGATCGGACTCGTGATCGGAAACGAGGGCGAGGGCGTGAGCAAGCTGGTGCGCGAGCACTGTGATATGATTGCATCGATCCCGATGAAGGGTGACATCAATTCGCTGAACGCATCCGTGGCATGCGGTGTGCTGGCGTATGAGATCGTGAGACAGCGCCTGAAAGCATAGGGCGGCTGGCGGCAACAGGACACAGACAGGGCGGTAGGACTATGAATAAACATCCGTATGAAGATATCCGTGATGAGGAGCTGCTGGGGCAGTTGTCTGCCGGCAGCGACAGCATCACGGAGTATCTGTGTAAAAAATATAAACATCTGGTCATGAAAAAGGCGAATGCCCTCTATCTGATCGGAGCAGAGAAAGAGGATCTGATTCAGGAGGGGATGATCGGGTTGTTTAAGGCAATCCGCGATTTTTCGCCGGAAAAAGAGTCCTCTTTTTATCATTTTGCAGAGCTGTGCATCTCAAGACAGATGTATCATGCGATCGAGGCGTCGCGGCGGCTCAAGCATGCACCGCTCAATTCGTATGTGTCACTCTCTGCGGGCAGTGGCGAGGAGGATAGCGGGCTGACTTACGGGGATCTGATCGGGGATACGTCCGAGCACAATCCGGAGCGTCTGTTTATCGAGCAGGAGGACTACCAGAATCTTTTTGCACAGCTTGAACAGCTGCTCAGTCCGATGGAAAAGCGGGTGTGTGACCTATATCTACAGGGAATGGATTACCGGCAGATTGCAGATTATATGGAAAAGTCACCGAAATCGATTGATAATGCGCTGCAGCGCATCCGCAAAAAGATCAGTGCCACAAATACCATTCGCGCCATATAATTACCATTCGCGCTATTTTTTGGAAAAATATAAAATTTATGGTAGAATGAACGTAAGCAATGAGCAGTGAGCAGTGCCAATCGAAGATTTTGGGGATGCATTGCGAATATGTGAAGAAATAACAGGAGGGACTATGTATATGGGAGAATTTATGAGAAAACGGTCACATTTTAGAGCCGTAATCTGTCTGATGTTAATACTTGCGATGACAGTGACGATCCTGCCGGAGAATGTGCAGGCAGCAGTATATACGCCGGGACTCACGACGGACATGGCGGAGCGGGAGTCCGTGGCAGCGTTTCAGACCTATGGAAAGGCAGGAAAGGGCGGAGCGGGGATTTTGAATACCGTGCTGACTATCCCGGAGGGAGAGATTGTCTATCTGATGTATGAAAGAAACGCTTGTAATGGTATGTATATCTACAGCGTGTTCTGGAAAGGAAGAATGTGGCAGGTCGATGCCAAGGATATCGTAGATCTGAAAGCCACGGAATATAATTCGGCATATGTGGAAAAATGGGCAAGAGAGACGAAGACGGGCAAAACGGTGAAAGCGAAAAAGA
>CALBJL010000053.1 GCA_937893485.1 uncultured bacterium
ATAGGAAAGTTATGGTATAATAAAAAAAAGCAATGAGCAGTATCCATCTTGGATTTTTTGAGATATGCTGCGACTATGGGGAGGAAAAGGGATTGGAAGCAGCGATTGTAGCGCAATGGATCGTGATCATATTGACGATTTTAGTGCTGTTTTGGACAAATCGGGGGCGGAGCACAAAAGAGAAAAAGGCGGTCGTGGCTTATATAGTCATGTCGCTGCTGCTTAATGTTGCGTATCTGTTTGAACTGACGGCAGGCGGGCAGGCAGCTGCCTTTATGACTTTGGAGATGCAGTATGGAAGCTTCATCTTTATGGGATATTTTATTTGTTTGTTCTTTTGTTTCTATGCAAAGAATCATGTGCCGCAGTGGGTGACAGTCTATACCCTGATCTATGATCTGATCATGCTGGTGGTCGTCTGGACAGGTACTTACCATGAGCTGATGTTTAAGAATGTGACTTATGTGCCGCTTGCGCACGGCTACGGACTGTTTTTCGAGCCGGGGGAGTTATTTGTGTTTATGCTGCTCGGCTGTGAGGCAGCACCGGTTCTGGTGTCGTTATTCACAGTGATCTCCTATATCGGGAAAGATAATTCACTGCATCTGCGCGGGCAGATCTTATGGGTGGCGGTAGTCGTCTATGCCTCCTATGCCTGCGAGGGACTGTTTTTCGCACATGTGATGCAGGGCTGTTATAATTTTGCGGCACCGCTTGGACTGCTGATTGTGGATGTGTTTGTGCTGCGGTTCTGGGGGCGGCATGGATTTCATATGGAGACTGCTGCGATTGACACGGTGTTTGAAAACATGCAGGAGGGTATCATCGTGCTCAACAAGGTAAAAGATCTCCTCTATTATAATCCGGCTGCGAAAAGTGTCTTTCCGGAGCTGGAGCCGGAGTTGTTCCGGCGCAATATCAGGCGGCTGCACAGCCTGCCATTAGAGCTGCTGGAGGACTATGAGCAAAGGGAAATTGACTTCGGCAGCCGTCATTACAGCGTGAACCGTTCCGAAATCTACGATTCGTGGTCAGAGGTGTGCGGCTATGTGCTGGTGATCAGCGACCAGACGAGGGAATACAATTATATTGCCGAGATCACCAGTGGCAGAAAGAAGGCGGAGAGTGCCCAGCAGGAGGCGCTGCGCGCGCTGGGTGAGGCAAAAAAAGCGGATCGGGTAAAGAGCGATTTTCTTACGAATATTTCGCATGAGATCCGTACACCGATGAATGCGATCGTGGGTCTGGCTGAGCTGATTATTGAGGAGAGCCGCGGCAGAAAGGTGTATGATTTTGCATGTGATATTAAAAATGCATCCATGAATCTTCTGGTGATCATCAATGATATTCTGAGTCTGTCCAAACTTGAAAACGGGCAGATGGAGCTGGCACAGGAGCAGTACGGCACCGAGCAGCTGATTGAGGAAACGCTGCATCTTGCAAAAGTGTCAGCAGCTTCTCGGGGATTGCAGCTTAAACGCGAGATATCCAAAAAGCTGCCCTGTCAGTTAATCGGCGATCCGATCCGTATCCGCCAGATGATCATGAATTTTCTTGATTTTGGCATGAAATATACGGAGCGTGGCTATGTGAAACTCACCCTGACGCATAAATGGCTCGACGAGGAGCGTGTGTTGCTTGTCTTTCAGTTTGAGGACACCGGAGTCGGGTTCGACGAGGAGGAACTGGAATGTATCTTTGACCAGTTCCGCTTTATGGATGAAACGAAGGAGCGCAATCTCGAGAGCATGGGACTCGGTATCGCGCTGACCAAGCGGTTTGTCGATCTGATGGACGGCAAGGTTGAGACGGTAAGCGAACCGGGAAAGGGTACGACGTTTACGGTGTGTCTGCCGCAGAAGGTGGCAGATATCCGCAGCCTCGAGCAGCAGCCGTGGCGCAAAAATGATGTGACTGCTGCAATTGACCGTGCGTTTATCGTGCCGGATTACCGTGTGCTGGTCGTGGATGACAACAAGATCAACTTAAAGGTCGTGTCGGGGGCACTGATGCCATACCAGTTTCTCATTGATGAGGCACGGAGCGGTGCGCAGGCGATCGAGTTGGTGAAGGATCACGCCTACGATCTGATTCTCATGGATCATATGATGCCGGAGATGGACGGTATCGAAGCGACGGACCGTATCCGGCACGAGTGTGGTGAAAACGGAGAAAAACCGGTGATCATCGCGTTGTCCGCAAATGCTTATAATAACGCAAAAGAAATGTTTTTGAGCAATGGCTTTCAGGATTTTATCTCAAAGCCGCTTGATAGGGATGAACTGCACCGGATGCTCTGCAAATGGATTCCGCAGGAGCGCAGGCAGGCGGTACAAGGGACGAAAGAGGCAAATGAGAAGCTTGAGCGGGCAGGGATGGCAGAGCTGTACATGACAGGTGTGGATGTGCAGCGTGCGCTCGGGGTGCACACCGGAGGCGTAGACGATTATCTGGAACTGCTGGAGCTGTATTATATGGATGGCTTATCCAAGCGGGAGCTGATCGAACGGCTGGCGGAAGATGCTGACTACAAAAACTATGAGATCGAAGTCCACGGTCTGAAAAGTGCCTCCGCCAATATCGGAGCCTATGAATTTTCAGAGCTGGCGCGGAATCACGAGTTTGCTGTAAAGGAAGGCAATTATGAGTTCATCCGGAGAGGCGTGTCAAAGCTGGCTGCGGAATATGGTGTTTTGCTGCGTGAGATTGAGCGCGTGTTAAAAACGCGGGGCTATTTGAGGGAAACGGCAGAACAGGAGCATGGGGGCGCATTACTTTCTTCCGATGAGACGAGGAAACGGATGGAAGAGATCTTAAATGATGTGGAAAATTTCCGTTCAAAAGACGCAGCAGCCAAGGTTGAGGCGCTTTTGTCTGAAAATATTGAAAAAAGTGTGAATCAATGCTTGAAAGATGTACGAAATAGGCTTAAAATGTATGATGATGACACTGCGGAGAATATCTTGCGCTCATTTCTCGGAAATGAAGCGTCAGGGTCTGATGTAATCGTATAGGGAGATATAGGAACATGGAGAAAATGAGAATACTTGCGATAGATGACAACACCGTGAATCTTGCGACTCTGGAACAGGAATTAAAGTCAAAATATGAAGTAGTCCCGATGATTTCAGGACGCAGAGCGATTAAGTATCTGTACCGGGAACAGGTGGATTTGATTTTGTTGGATGTAGAGATGCCGATTATGGACGGTATAGAAACGTTGAAGGAGATCCGTACACAGGAGAACGGAGTGACCGTACCGGTTATTTTCCTCACCGCAAAAAAGGACAAGGCGACAGTGATTGATGGTGCCAAGCTGGGCATCATGGATTATATTACGAAACCGTTTGACCCGGAGGATCTGCACGAGCGTATCGAGCGCGTGTTTAAGCGTCTGGGCGTGCTGCCGATGGAGGAGGAAGAACTTTACCAGCGCGTGACCGGTATTTCCAAGGATATGAAGGAGAACCGCATCAAGCAGGCGATCGTAAAGACGGACGAGGTATTGAATTACCAGATTGATGAGGAACTGTCCGGTCGTATCCGTTCGGTACTGAACAAGCTCAAACAGGATCATGTGGAGAATGCGATTGAGATGATGGATCGTGTCGTTGATTTTATGGAGCAACGTCTGTTTTCCGGTAGAAAGGCAAATGCACTGCCAATCTCGGAGTCCGATATATCGGTGCGCATCCTGTATGCAGTCGATGATCTGACAAACTTTAAGCGCAAGGAAGCGATCGACAAGTTAAATGATCTTCAGAAATACAATATCGGAAGCTATGTGCGCAAATGTATTGAAGATGCTGTACAGATGCTTGAGGAGTATGACGAGGTGCAGGCGGAGGAGAAGATGCGCGGTCTGCTCGCAGAGCTGAAAAAGCGTTCATCGACGGAGCTGTCCGAGCGTGCAGGGGAATCCAGTGCAAAAGCACAGGCCGGATACCATTTAAATATGAATAAATAAGTGAAAAGAGGAAATGTTACAGTGAGTGAACCGAAGAAAATTAAAGACATGACAAGAAACGAGTATGCGAGTTATGTGCAGCACCATTACCGCAACGATCCGCAGTGGGTGCGCACGATGCTGATTTCAAAATATGACAGAGAACATAATAAAAGTAAATAAATAGATAGAAACAACAGCAAAACAGAAAAAACCACAAAAAAACAGAAAAATATGTGGTTTTTTCTGTTCTATTATGTTATACTTTTAGGCAGAAACCAAAATGAACAAAGATAATTGTTTGGAGGAAGCAAGTATGCCGAAACAGTATTATGATGGAGAGATCGAAAAATCTCCCCGTATTCCGAAATTGATAGAGTATCTGTTTGCCGAGATGCCGGTCATAGAGGCAGATCGTGCAGAGATTGTGACAGAGAGCTATCGCGCGACCGAGAATGATCCGATCATTATGCGCCGTGCCAAGGCATTTCAGGCGATCTGTGAGAAACTGCCGATCGTCATCCGTCCGTTAGAGCTGATCGTGGGAAGTAATTCGATCGCGCCGCGCGGATGCCAGATGTTCCCCGAGTATTCCTTTGAGTGGATGGAGAAGGAATATGACACGGTAGCGACCCGCGAGGCAGATCCATTCTATATTGCCGATGATACAAAAAAGCGTCTGCATGAGGCGTATAAGTATTGGAAGGGAAAGACGACCAGTGAGCTGGCGACTGCTACGATGGCAGACGAAGCACTCATGGCGATGAAGCACAATATTTTTACCCCCGGTAACTATTACTATAACGGTATCGGTCATTTTACGGTAAAATACGAGGAAGTGCTTGCCATCGGATTTGAGGGCATTATTGAAAAGATAGATCGAGAGCTGGACAAGCTTACTTTGTGTGCGCCGGACTATGCGAGACATCATGCATTTCTTGCGGCTGCAAAAATGAGCTGTCAGGCAGCGATTACCTATGCGAAGCGCTATGCAGCGCTCGCTGCGGAGGAAGCAGAAAAAGAAACCGATCCGGTCAGAAAAAAAGAACTGCGTGTGATTGCCGTGAACTGTGAGAAGGTGCCCGCAAAGCCTGCGGAGACGTTCTATGAGGCATGTCAGTCATTCTGGTTTGTACAGGAGCTCTTACAGACCGAGTCCAGCGGACATTCGATCTCGCCCGGACGTTTTGATCAGTATATGTATCCTTATTATAAGGAGGATATTGATGAGGGACGTATTACCCGTCAGGCAGCGCAGGAACTGTTAGACTGTATCTGGATCAAGCTGAATGATCTGAATAAGTGCCGTGATGAGGGCAGTGCGGACGGATTTGCAGGCTACAGCCTGTTCCAGAATCTGATCGCAGGCGGACAGGACGAGGAAGGTCTGGATGTGACGAATGACCTGTCGTTTATGTGTCTGGAGGCGAGTATGCATGTCATGCTGCCGCAGCCGTCGCTGTCTGTGCGTATCTGGAACAAGACACCGGATGCATTTATCATCAAGGCGGCGCGTCTGGCACGTACCGGTGTCGGCTTGCCGGCATTTTACAATGATGAAGTGATTATCCCTTCCCTGATGAGCAGGGGTGTATCGCTCGCGGATGCGCGTACCTACAACATTATCGGCTGTGTGGAGCCACAGAAGGCAGGCAAGACAGACGGCTGGCATGATGCCGCATTCTTTAATATGTGCCGCCCGTTAGAGCTGGTATTTTCGAACGGCTATGAGAACGGTGAGAGGGTCGGTCCGCAGACCGGCGATGTCACGAAGATGGAGACCTTCGAGGAGTTTTATCATGCGTATGAGAAGCAGATGAATTACTTTATCGCGGTCATGGTCAATGCGCTCAACTGTATTGACAATGCACATGCGACACGTATGCCGCTGCCGTTCCAGTCCAGCATGATCGATGACTGTATCGGACGCGGAAAAGCATTGCAGGAGGGCGGCGCGATCTACAACTTTACCGGTCCGCAGGGATTTGGTATCGCAAACGTGGCGGATTCCATGCTCGCGGTGCGTGAGCTTGTCTATGACAAAAAGACGGTCACGATGGCAGAGTTAAAGGATGCGTTGGAGAATAATTTTGGCAAGGGGCTGAGCACAATCCGGATGCAGGAGTTGTCCGCACAGATCATCGCGGATATGCTCGCAAAGGGTCAGAAGGTCGGCGAGAAAGAGATTGCTGTCATTGCAGAGACACTCGCCAATGTGAAGCCGGATGAGGCAGCGCAGAAGCGCTATGATGAGATCCTGCACCTGATTGAGCAGGCTCCCAAATACGGAAATGACGACGATGATGCGGATGCGATGGCACGCCGCGTGGCTTATGCTTATACCAAGCCGCTGCAGCAGTACAGAAACCCCAGAGGCGGTATGTATCAGGCGGGTCTCTACCCGGTATCTGCGAATGTACCGCTCGGCAGACAGACCGGAGCGACTCCGGACGGCAGACTGGCAAATACGCCGGTTGCAGACGGTGTCGGACCGATGCAGGGACGCGATATCAAGGGACCGACAGCGACTGCAAACTCTGTATCAAAGCTGGATCACGGAATTGCTTCAAACGGTACGCTGTTTAACCAGAAGTTCCATCCGTCTGCACTGGCAGGCGAGGACGGGCTGCGCAAATTTGCATCCTACATCCGTACCTTTTTCGATGAGAAGGGGATGCATATGCAGTTTAACGTTGTGAACCGGGAGACTTTGCTGGATGCACAGAAGCACCCGGAAAATTATAAGACACTTGTTGTCCGTGTAGCAGGCTACAGCGCATTGTTTACGACATTGTCCAAGTCGCTGCAGGATGACATTATCAAGAGAACAGAGCAAGGTGGGTTTTAATAAATGAGTCGAACAGCAGTGATTGAGCGAAGCACAAAGGAAACAAAGATCAAGGTAGAGCTGGAGCTTGACGGAAGTGGAGAGAGCCGGATTGATACCGGTATCGGATTTTTCGATCATATGCTTGATGGGTTTACGAGACATGGATTGTTTGACCTGACGGCAGCCTGTCAGGGTGATATACAGGTCGACAGCCATCACACGATCGAGGATATGGGTATTGTGCTCGGCACTGTGATCCGCGAGGCACTCGGAGATAAAAAGGGCATCGTCCGTTACGGGAGCTGTATGCTGCCGATGGATGAGACGCTGGCGATGTGTGCGATCGACCTGTCCGGACGGCCGTATCTGGTGTTTGATGCACCGTTCCGCGGTCAGATGGTCGGCGGTATGGACACGCAGATGGCGCATGAGTTTTTCTATGCCATCAGCTATGCAGCCGGCATGAACCTGCATCTGAAGGTGCTTTACGGGGAGAATGACCATCACATGATGGAGGCGCTGTTCAAGGCGTTTGCGAAAGCGCTCGACGCGGCGACGCGGTTTGATCCGCGCATCACGGATGTGTTATCGACAAAGGGCGCTTTATAGGATTCACATATTTGTGTCAAATGAGAAAAAAAGAGGTGGAATGCATGTGCAATCCACCTCTTAAATTTTGTTAAAAATCACTAAAAAAAGAAATATCTAGTATCTCAGTTGACACCCTACACAACATCTAGTACAATACATGTTAGCGACGTTTTTAGCGCGAGAGTCAGTAATCCCGCGGTTCTGGCGCCAGTAAGACACAAGCTGAAGGAGTATATGGTATGAAGATTATTAAAAGAAGTGGGGCAGAGGTCGATTACGATATCACCAAAATTATTGCGGCAGTCCAGAAAGCAAATGAGAGTGTGCCCGCAGCGGAGCGCATGACACAGGAGCAGATTCTTAAGATTGCAGGTAATGTGCGTAATGCGTGTGAGGAGATGAACCGTGCGCTGAACGTGGAGGAGATTCAGGATCTGGTGGAGAATCAGATTATGGATCTGCGCGCATTTGGTGTTGCCAGAAATTACATCACATACCGTTACCGGAGAGCGCTTGTGCGTAAATCCAACTCGACGGACGAGCAGATTTTAAGTCTGATCGAGTGCAATAATGAAGAGGTAAAACAGGAAAATTCAAATAAAAACCCGACGGTCAACAGTGTGCAGCGCGATTATATGGCAGGCGAGGTCAGCAAGGACATCACGAGACGTTTTCTGCTGCCTCACGAGATCATTGAGGCGCATGAGAAAGGCATTATCCATTTCCATGACGCAGATTATTTTGCACAGCATATGCACAACTGCTGTCTGGTCAATTTAGAGGACATGCTGCAAAACGGCACGGTCATCAGCGAGACGATGATTGATCGTCCAAAGAGCTTTGCAACCGCATGTAATATCGCGACTCAGAGTATTGCACAGATCGCGAGTGCACAGTATGGCGGTCAGAGCATCTCTCTGGCGCATCTGGCACCGTTTGTACAGGTCAGCCGTGAGAAGTACCGCGCAAAGGTGCGTGAGGAGTTTGAGGCAGAGGGCTTACAGCTCGACGAGGCACAGATCAATGATATTGCGGAGATGCGTGTGCGAGAGGAGATCAAGCAGGGTGTACAGATGATCCAGTATCAGGTGATCTCTTTAATGACGACGAATGGACAGGCCCCGTTTGTGACCGTGTTCATGTATCTGGATGAGGTGCCTGAGGGACGCAGCAGGGATGATCTGGCTATGATTATCGAGGAGATGCTGTATCAGCGCATCCGTGGCGTGAAAAACGAGCGCGGTGTCTATATCACACCGGCGTTCCCGAAGCTGATCTATACGCTCGAGGAGGACAATATCCACGAGGACAGCAAATACTTCTATCTGACGAAGATCGCGGCGGAGTGTACGGCAAAGCGTATGGTGCCGGATTACATTTCCGAGAAGATTATGCGTCAGTTGAAAAAAGGTGATGTATATACGTGTATGGGATGCCGCAGCTTCCTCACACCGGATCGTTTTACGGATGTGGGAGTCGGCAATATCGCCAACGCAGGCAATTATAAAGAGGGAAAACATAAATATTACGGCAGGTTCAATCAGGGCGTTGTGACGCTCAATCTCGTAGACATCGCATGTTCTTCCGGTGGTGATATGGATCAGTTCTGGAAGATCTTTGACGAGCGTCTGGATCTGTGCTACCGTGCACTGATGTGCCGCCATGAGCGTTTGAAGGGTACGCCTTCGGATGTTGCCCCGATTTTGTGGCAGCATGGCGCACTGGCGAGACTGGCACCGGGAGAGAAGATCGACAAGCTGTTATACAACGGTTATTCCACGATTTCGCTCGGCTATGCGGGTCTGTGTGAGTGTACGCGGTATATGACCGGAAAGTCGCATACGGACGCGGAGGCGACACCGTTTGCGTTAAAGGTGATGCAGTATCTGAATGATGCGTGTGCGCGCTGGAAACAGGACACAAACATTGATTTCAGTGTGTATGGTACACCGTTAGAGTCCACGACGTATAAGTTTGCCAGATGCCTGCAGAAACGCTTTGGCATGATTCCGGGTGTCACGGACAAGAGCTATATCACGAACAGCTATCATGTGCATGTAACCGAGCAGATCGATGCGTTTACCAAGCTCAAATTCGAAGCACAGTTTCAGGAGCTGTCGCCGGGTGGCGCGATCAGCTATGTGGAAGTCCCCGATATGAAAAATAATATCGAGGCGGTGCTTACCGTGATGAAATATATCTACGATAACATTATGTATGCGGAGCTGAATACAAAGAGCGATTATTGTCAGGTCTGCGGCTTTGGCGGAGAGATCCGCGTCGTGAACGATGAACACGGAAAGCTGGTGTGGGAGTGCCCGAACTGCGGCAACCGCGACCAGAGCAAGATGAATGTCGCACGTCGTACCTGCGGTTATATCGGTACACAGTTCTGGAATCAGGGCAGGACGCAGGAGATCAAGGAGCGCGTGTTGCATTTGTAGAGAATATAAGGATAAAAAAGAGTTGCCGGCTGGCAACTCTTTTTTTAAATGTTCAGAGCCCATTCGCAAAATCGCTGTTACATAGCTTTACTTTTGCTCATGATTGGCTCTCGCCAAAGAAATTTCCAAAAATACATTTAAAAATGCAAGCATTTTACATGTATTTATTGAAAATTGCCTTGGCTCTGAACATTTACAGGTTTTTTTGCGCAGTCGAGAGCATCAGCTTGATACGGTTGAGCTGGTTGACTTCGCTGGCACCGGGATCGTAGTCGATCGCTACGATATTCGCCTCCGGATGCTCGTGGCGGATCTTTTTGATGACGCCCTTGCCTACGATATGGTTCGGCAGGCAGGCGAACGGCTGGGTACATACGATATTTTTTACACCGCAGTGGATCAGCTCCATCATTTCGCCTGTCAAAAACCATCCTTCACCGGTCTGGTTTCCGATCGATACGATCGGCTCGGCGTATTTTGCCAGCTCCTCA
>CALBJL010000054.1 GCA_937893485.1 uncultured bacterium
CATGTGTCTCAGGATCACGGTACAGACCGATATGACCGACCTTTGCACTCGGAACGAGCGCGAGAATACCGTTTACCATGCCGAGTCCTGCGCGCAGGATCGGAACGATGGCGAGTTTTTTACCGCTGATCATCGGAGTCTTGCAGGTCTCGATCGGAGTCCTGATCTCAACATCTTCCGTCGGCAGATCGCGTAACGCTTCATAGCCCATCAACATAGCGATTTCTTCTACTAATTTACGGAACTCATTTGTTCCGGTGTTCTCATCGCGCAGCATGGAGATCTTGTGCTGAAGCAGCGGATGATCAAAAAAAGTAACGTTTTCCATTATGAAAGTCCTCCAAAAAGTATTTTCGTAACATCCATATCTGAGTATGGCATCGGATCAAAAAATGATTCAATAACAGTTTAACACATTTTACAGATAATGCCAGCATAAATGTGGTTCTCGTGTAAATACTATGACTGTAGGAATCAAATGTATTGCGGCGTCAGCGCCGCACAAGGATCAGGAGGCAATGATTATGGCAAAGAATTACTCAAACGAGACAAACTGCGGCAGCAACAAAACTACCAACAGCACAAACAGCACAAATAGCACAAACAGCAAGAATGCGACAAACAGCAAGAACGCAAAGAATGCGTCCAATGCAGGCAACAAGTCATCCAACAAGACCGACAACGCTTACGACGCAGCAGACCGCTATTAGTGCACCGTTTTCGGATAACTGCATATAATTAAGAAAAAGAAAGACAGATCAGCATCACTGCTGGTCTGTTTTTCGTAATCGGACGGAGACGATAAGAATATGCGTTATCAGCTATTGTCAAAAAGTGAATTTAAACGGGCACTGAACCGGAAAAATGTACGGATCATCGATCTGCGGGATCCGGAGGACTACAGTCGCTGGCACATCAAGGGCGCGGAAAACCGCAGCTATGACCACATTCATGAATGGGTGTCCGAGCTGGATCATCAGACCCCGATCCTGCTGTACTGCATGCACGGCAATGAGAGTATCCTTGCCGCACGGTATCTGGGCAGCCACGGCTACGAGGTCGCGTCGCTGATTGGCGGTGTTGGCAGGCGTTAGCAAAATATGACCGTTGACATAAGAACGATCTATGGACTATGATAGATACTAGGAAAGACTCGAAAAAACAGAGTATACACAGAAAGAAAAGCAGGCGGCTCATGCCTGTAGGGAATGGAGAAATTATGCAGACATATGAACTGGTCGCCCCTTGTCATTTTGGGCTGGAGGCAGTATTGAAACGGGAGATCTATGATCTCGGATATGAGATCACGCGGGTCGAGGACGGCAGAGTGACGTTTACGGGAGATGCAGAGGCGGCCTGCCGTGCCAATCTGTTTTTGCGCACGGCGGAGCGCGTGCTGATTCAGGTCGGCAGGTTTACGGCTACGACGTTTGACGAGCTGTTCGAGGGGACAAAAGCGCTGCCGTGGGAGGAATATCTGCCAAAGGATGCGCGTTTCTGGGTCAAGAAGGCATCTTCGGTCAAGAGTAAGCTGTTCAGCCCGTCCGATATCCAGTCGATCGTAAAAAAGGCGGTCGTTGAGCGCCTGAAGGGGCAGTATCATATCGAGTGGTTTGAGGAAAACGGTGCGGACTATCCGCTGCGGGTATTTTTGCTCAAGGATGAAGTGACCGTGACGATCGATACGACCGGGGAATCACTGCACAAGCGCGGCTACCGGACGATGGCAGGCGCAGCGCCGCTCTCGGAGACGCTGGCAGCTTCGCTCATCATGCTCACACCGTGGCACGCAGACCGGATTCTGGTCGATCCGTTTTGCGGAAGCGGCACATTTCCGATCGAGGCGGCGATGATGGCGGCAAATATTGCGCCCGGCATGAACCGCGACTTTTTATCACAGGAATGGAGCGGGCTGATACCGAAAAAAGTGTGGTATGAGGCGCTCGAGGAGGCAAATGATCTGGTTGACCTAGATGTGGAGACTGCGATACAGGGCTATGATGCCGATGAGAGCGTGATCGCGATCGCGCGGGAGAATGCACGCCGTGCCGGTGTGGACAAACTCATCCATTTCCAGCGCAGACCTGTGGCACAGCTGCGCCATCCGAAAAAATATGGTTTTATCATCACGAATCCGCCGTACGGAGAGCGTCTGGAGGATAAAAAGGATCTGCCCGCGCTTTACACGCAGATCGGTGAGGTCTATGCCGCACTCGATGACTGGTCGATGTATCTGATTACCAGCTATGAGGAGGCAGAGCGCTATATAGGCAGAAAGGCAGACCGCAACCGAAAGCTCTACAACGGTATGATCCGTACTTATTTTTACCAGTTTCTGGGGGCAAAACCGCCGAAACGACCCCGCACAGACCGCGCGTAAAAGCCGGAAAATGCGGCGGTTCATATACAAAAGGAATGAGAAATGCGTTATTCAAAGCGATATATATTTTTTACAGCAGTATTATTTTTGATGATTCTGACAAAATTCAACCATTCGACGCGCGAGCTGGTAGATGTGCAGCCGTTTCGCGGCGCGCGGCTGGTGGAGCAGGACTGGGATCCGCTCATTGCGGCGAGTGTGAATGACAGCGTGATCACACTCAATATCGGCAGCCGCAGCTATACGAGCATCAACACGGGGCTGTACATGGACGACCGGCTGCAGCTGATGGTTCCGGTAAGCATTCTGCGTGACAGCTTAAATTGCAGTGCGCATATTTACCGTGAGAAAAAGCTGGTTGTGCAAAAGCGTGACCTGTCGATCAGCTTCATGCTCGATCAGCCGACCTGTCTGGTGAATGACACGGAGGTGGAGCTGATCTCTCCGATGACAAGGGATGAGAATGGCTTTTATGTAGGCATGAAGGATCTCGCGGATCTGCTCGGCTATGATTTTGAGTGGGATATGCAGCAGAACAGGGCGACCGGCGTCGACACGATGAGCGATGTGGGATTTTTGCCGTACAAATATGATTTGCGGGAGCAGAAGCGTGTGACGGCTGTCAGGGATCAGGGACCGCTCGGAACGTGCTGGGCATTTGCGACGCTTACCGCGCTCGAATCCTCCCTGATGCCGGAAGAGAAATTTTCTTTTGCAGAGGATCATATGACGTTGTGTAACAGCTTTGGGCAGGGGCAGGATGTCGGCGGCGACTATACGATGTCGATGGCGTATCTTGCGGCATGGCAGGGGCCGGTGCTCGCGAAGGATGATCCCTACGGGGATGGTGAAAGTGATCCCTCGCTCACGGCGGTCAAGCACGTGCAGGAGATGCAGATCATGGAATCCGGCGACCAGCAGAAGATCAAGGAGGCAGTGTTTAAATACGGTGGCGTACAGACCTCAATCTACACGACCTTGCAGGATTCGGACAGTACCAGTGTTTACTATAATAAGGATGCATATGCATATTGTTATCAGGGCTCGGAAAAGCCCAATCACGATGTTGTGATTATCGGGTGGGATGATTCATTTTCCAAGGGTAATTTCTCGACACCGCCGGAGGAGGACGGTGCGTTTATCTGCCAGAACAGCTGGGGGAAGGAGTTCGGTGAGGACGGTGTATTTTACATTTCCTACTACGACTCCAATATCGGTATCCACAATGTTGTGTATACCTGTGTGGAAGATGTGGATAACTATGATCATATTTACCAGTCGGATCTGTGCGGGTGGGTCGGACAGATGGGTTATGACCGGGAGAGCATCTACGGAGCCAATGTATTCCGCGCAGAGGGCGCAGAGGAGATTCAGGCAGCTGGATTCTATGCGACCGGCAAGGATACCTCTTATGATGTTTATGTTGTGAAAAATTTTGAGAATACGGACAGTCTCGCGCCGGAAAACCGGATTAAGGTCGCACAGGGACAGCTCTCGAATGCCGGCTACTATACGATTCGTTTTGACAAAACGGTGGCTGTGGAGGCGGGTGAGCGTTTTGCGGTTATGATTTATATTACGACACCAAACGCAGTCTATCCGATGGCGATCGAGTATGCAGCGGACGAATTGACGGCAGATGTGGATATCTCCGATGGCGAGGGCTATATCA
>CALBJL010000055.1 GCA_937893485.1 uncultured bacterium
TACACAATTCGGGGAACTGGAACAGACCAGACAGCAGATCGACCGCGTGCTGCAGCAGGATGTGCGTGTGGCGGCGAATTTGCAGAGCGTAGAGCAGGACAGACAGCAGTTTTACAGCATTGAGCAGACAAAAAGCGATCAGAGGCTGATCGATCAGGCATTGGCGGATGCCGGTCAGCTCAAGCTGACGAATCAGGAGCAGTATCGCCTTCGTGCGATTCAGGGCAGAAATATTTCGCATTTATTGTTAAACCAGAATCAGTTTTCGACGGACAGTCCTGAGATGGCGATGGTAAAGACCGATGTCGGCGCACTCGAGCAGATGCTCGGCAGTGCGTGGGATGCAGAGAACGCGCTGGATGGCATCGTAGAGCTGGAGAGCGCCTATCAGGTGGCGATCGCCTCGTGCAAAAACTATTGCAGCCGCAAAAATCCGACGTTTCGCAGCGGCAAGGAGCGCAAGCAGATGGTCGAGGAGACTCTGCAGCATCTGCAGGCAGAGGCACAGCAGATCCATGCGGCGCGGGCGATGGCTGAGCGGGGAGAGCTGCCGCAGGAGGTGACGAGCCGGAGGGATCTGCTCGTTGCGGCATCGCAGTATACTGCCGGACAGCGGACAAAGGAGCCGGTGAGCGGGATTGCGGCGCTTACCTATGCGGATTTTGCGTCGATGCTTGGCACACATAACCGCGGTCAGATCTCGTTTTCCGGAAATGGTCTGCAAATGATCAACAACGGCGTATTTTCTTCCGCAGAGGGAACGGTATCCGCCGAGAACTTTGAGGTGCGCACGCAGTTGTATGTTGCGGCAATGCAGAAGATGGGCGAACAGATGACGCCGGAGTTTGCCATGCACTTACAGCAGATGCTGGGACTGGATACAGAGCTGCGGGAGTCTAAGCCGTTGTCCAGAAAAGAATTGTATGAGGTGATTACAGAGGTCAACCTGCAGTCCTCACAGGTCGCACAGACCTTAAAAGAAGGGGAACAGGCGCCACAGAGCAGACGGGTGATGGCAGAAAAGGTCACACAGCTGATCGGCGGCTCGCTCGGCGACTGGGATGTGGCGTATACACCCCGGCAGGTCGAGCAGGAGATGAAAGCGCAGATCACCGGTATGTTAAAGAATGCCGCAAAGTGGGGCATACAGGTACCGAAGCTGTCCAGACATCAGATGGATGTGCTCGTAAAGGGCAATCTGCCCCTGCTGCGTGATCAGTTGTTTGCGTCCCTGAATGCGGTGTACGATATGCGCTGCCGTATGAATGCAGACGGCGATGTGGATGTCAATGAGGTAGCCGCCAATGACGTACTGATTTTCCAGATGCTCGTCTATGAAATATCAAAAATAACGGCAGAGACTGCTGAGGAACGAAAGATCGCAGAGCACGAGCAGAAGGCATATATGACCGGCATGGCGTTCGTGCTGAGCGATCAGGAGGAGCTCGGCAGGGATTTTGAGCAGTCGCGGGTCGGTGATCTGGCAGTCGGCGGCTCGGCGGGTCTTGCGCAGGCAGTGGATGAACGGCTGCCGGAGTGCGAGGCATGGCGGCAGAACCGCAGCCGGATGAAGCGCGGTTATGACGGGCTGGTCAGTCTGTGCGACCGCTTACAGACGCTGACACAGCTTCAGGAGCGTGCATTGTATGAGGATCTGACGGATGCACAGCGTGCGAACATGCAGCAGCTCGCAGCGCAGATCCAGAATATGTTACAGTCACAGTCGGACGGCTCTGCCAATCCGCTTGCGGGTGACATGGAGTTCGTTGCGCAGGAATTAAAGGGCAGCCGTTTTGCGGTGGGTTTTGCCACGGCAAAGGCGCGCGTGCTTGAGCAGGGCTTCTCGTTTGAGGAGGCGGCAGGACATATTACGGCACAGGTGCGCTCACTGCAGAGGCAGAGACCGCAAAGCCGGCCTGAGCCGAAAGCGCAGATGAGTGAGACGGTGCAGCGGGCAAAGGAACTCGGCAGCGGGATGAGTGCGGATGCAAAACAGGTGTTAAACGTACTGCTGTTACAGAAGCAGGCATCCGAACTGGCAGAGACGGGCGGAGAAGATACCGCAAATCAGCTGGCAGATCTGCATCGCGCACTGCGGCGGTTTTCAGCGGGTGTCCCGCATGCGGAGCGCGTGAATGTCGCAGGCACGACGGTGCAGCTCATGCAGAGCCAGAGCGGTGTGCTGTCCATGGTGCTGGAGCGGCGCACGATCATGCTGCCCTATACCGCAGCCATGCTGGCAGAGCGTATGGAAACCGACATGATGACGAATGAGTCATTGTATGAAAAGAAAGATATTGCGGATATTCTGCGCGCGCAGCGCACGGATAATGGGAGCGGCGGAGATATGGTGCGTGTGCGCAACCTGTGCCTGAAGCTGCTGCAGAGCAGAACCGGTCAGCCGTCGGCATTTTTCAATAATATTTCCGACCGCAGATTAAAGGATTACGCACTGTTTTTAGTAGAGGGCGTGACGACTGCCGAGGCGGTCATCGCCGATGTCAATAAATTGGAAAATTCGGCGCTCATCAACGGCGAGGAGGCGCTGGCACTGCTCAAGAAGTCGCAGCAGGTACGCGCGGAAGAAATGCACGTGGAGATCACCCGCCGCGAGCGTGTGCAGGAGGATGAGGGCGCGGACTGGCAGGAGAACGAGAGCAAGGTAAAAAATCTGCTCTCAGACCTGTTCTTTTCCACGCAGACATGGGAGCTGGACGAGAACGAGCGCAGTACGATGGAGAAACTGCGTGAGGCAGAACAGGCAGGCAATGCCGCGCAGATCGAGGAGCTTCGCCGGACACAGTCGGCAGAGCGGATGCGCAGGGTGGTTTTAAACCACACGGATGCGCTGTATTACGTCGTGAAGGATCCACAGCTTTTGAACGGCATGCTGGATAAACTGCCGTTTCCGGCGGATGAGGCCAGCGAGACCGGACAACAGGCGGGCATGAAACAGCAGATTCAGGCGGCGGTTCACCAGATGCTTGATATGCCGCAGCTCGTACAGCTTCGGGAGATGGCGAACGGACCGCTTGAGCCGCTGGCCAAGCTCGGTTTTCAGAAGGCGCTCGGCGTTGCACTGTATCACCCCGATGCGATGGCAAGGCTGGCGGAGCTGGATACACAGATCAGCCAGGCGGTTGAACAGAGCATGAATAGCATCCAACAGATGATCAATACTTCCGTGTCTGCCGTATTCCGACCGGAGGAGCAGGATGCGGAAGGTGCACAGACGGGTGTCCGCCGCGAAAATTACGGCGACACACAGGAAGAAAAGAAAAGATGGCAGAAGGATTCTGCGGAGGAGCTGAACCGGCTGCTGCGGCAGGCGGCGAGCGGAGAGCGCGGACAGGGTCTGTTTACAAAAAATGTATTCCAGAATTATTTTCAAGGTGTTTCGCGCATGGATCAGCGCGCAATGCTTGCATCTGCGCTGCGCGGTGCCAAGCCGTTTGAGGAGCCTGCACCGGATGTATCGCAGGAGGAAGTGCAGGCACACCAGAAAAAAGTCATGGGCAATTACCTGGGCGGTGTGTTAAAGGGAGCGGGACCGCTGTTGCAGAAGATGCTGCAGGGTATGCCGCTGGATTCCATGCCGGAAGAATTAAAAAGTGCTTTGAAGGATATGCGTTCCAACCTCGCACCGATTCCGGAGGAGCTCGTGCGTGCACAGCTGCGCGGCATGATCGAGCGCTCACAGGGCAAGGTGACGGATATCAAGGTAGAGCGTGCACTCGGCGCGGCATCGGTCGGGCAGGCATTCTTATGCAAATTTAAAGGACCGGATCTGCCGGAGGAAGGACAGGATGTTGTTGTAAAGCTGCTGCGTCCCAATGTGCGCAACCATATGATGCGCGAGAAGGACATCATGCTCCGGTGTGCGAAAATGACCGATCATCCGGACGGTACGGATATGGATGAGATCGGCGGTATGGAGGCGACCTACCGCGGGCAGCTTTTGCGTATTGAGGAGGAGCTGGATCTGACGATTGAGGCACAGAATGTAGAGCGAGGCAGGCTCTACGATGAAGGTGTGCAGACGGTTCAGGCGATGAAGGTGAATCCGCTTGTAGAGCCGACCGTCAATGCGATGGTGCTCGAGAAAGCGCCCGGTACGACGCTGGATAAATATATGGATGAGACACGCAGCGAATACCGCGAAGAGATAGCCACCATGTACGAGGATCAGGTGGAAAGGCTTGCCGATATGGACGTGGATGCGGCGGTTCATATACGCAGCGGGGCAGATTTTGCGAAAACCTATACGAAGCTCACGCAGATGTATGACAAGCTTGTCAAACGGCAGAAGTATCTGACGACACTGGCGAACAAGTGGGTGACGGAGGGTGTGTTTGGCAGAGGCTTTTACCATGGTGACCTGCATGCGGGCAATATCATGGTAGACGATGAGCGGATGACGATCATCGATTTCGGTAACGCGACCAAGCTCGATGAGGTACAGCAGTCACATGTCGTGAAAATGATGCTGGCAGCCGGATACGGCATGATGGATGATTTCCGTCACAGCTTCCATATGCTGCTGCAGAATACGCCGGAAGAAAAATATCAGGAAAAACGCGAGGCGCTCGGAGCGATGATCGAGGAGGTCTTCCAGATGGGCACCACACAGGATACGGGTGCGCGTATTGCCGTCGTGCTGTTAAAGGCACAGGAGCTCGGACTTGAGCTGCCGCCTGCAATCGCGAATTTCTCACAGAGCCAGATCCGCTTACAGCAGACGATCGAGGAAATGAATACGATGATTGAGACGCTCCAGCGGGAAATTGTGCGGCTCGCAGACGGTCGTATGCAAGGCGGTGATCAGGGTGATCTGGTGACGTTGATGCTCATAACACGCCGCCGGGATGAAATGTATAAAGAGATCAAAAGGGATATGCCGCTGGATATCAGTCATGATGCCTTCATAAATGTGATTCGTGAAACAAAGACGGAGGAGGAACGGCATGCCTTTGAACAAAACTATATTGATGGAATAGAGACGGAAGAATCGGCGGAAGCCATTCAGTCGCTGCGTGTCCAGCTGCATGCCATTTGGGAAAAGCAGGATGATCCTGACAGCTCCGGGGAGGAACTTGTGCGTCAGGAAGATGCATTCCATGAAAATTACATGAAACAATATATTGTTCATGCAGACCAGAAACTGATGATTTATAAATCCGTACAGCCGATACTCGAGACATCCGGTGCGGAGCTTCTGCTGGGATCGCTTCTGCAGGATGCTTCCTATAAGGGAAAGGAGCTGCGCGAGGCATATCAGGCATTTTGTCAGGCACAGGCGCAGCAGTCTCCCGATCTGGAAGAGAAAAAGACTGCGTTTGTGAGCCAGTATTTACAGATACAGTCACACCGGATGACTGCGTTTAAGGAAGCAGTGGATCAGCCGGTTACGAGCATGGAAAAGCCGGAGACATTTTTCAGTGTAATGTCGGATGTAATCATGACAAATAAGAAGGCGGCACTGGACCGGTTAGGTTTCCTGTATTCCATGAAGGTGTTGTTTAAGCAGCAGGGAGATGACGAATGAGAATTACACGTTTAGAAAGAGATCAAAGGGGATTCGTGCTGGATTTAGATCCGCTGATGATGCTGGACCGGCTGGAATTTCCCAATGCGTTTGCACTGCTTGCCATCGAATCGGATGCGCAGACAAAAGACGATCTTCCGGCAGGGCTTTTGATCGCCTCGGTGCAGGCGGAGCTGCTGGTCATCGACTGGCTGTACGTCGCGGCGGCGCATCGGATGCAGGGGATCGGAGAACAACTGCTGGTCGCGGCATTTGAATATGCGGCGCAGAAGGGTATCGTGCGGCTGGGTGCCTACATCAATGACGAATACGGCCGCAGCGATATCTGTGCGGGACAAGAGCATTTTTTCAGGGAACGGCTGTTCCGCGAAAAACAGCCGCTTGGCGGTGAATGGCTGACCGACCTGCAGACACTGGCGATGCAGCCGGGGCTTCGAACCAAAGCGCAGACGACGGCACAGACCGGCACTTTCCGCAATCTGAGTGTCACGCAGGCGGGGGATGTCATTGCACAGCTCCTGCGGATGGAACAATGTGACACACTGTATCCGATGCGCGCACAGGAACGCTATTTTGATCCGGATGCGAGTGTTGTGCTGTCTGATCAGGGAAAGCTGTGCGGCGGGCTGCTGATCCAGTGTGTCGTGCGAGACACCCCGCGGATCAAGGGCGGGATGATCGTCCGGTCGAGGGAAAATATTCTCTATCCGGTGTTGTGCTGTGCACCGTCGGATGCGGATGCACGTGTGCTGGCGGCAGAGGCACTCAAAGCGGCAGCGCTGAAATACGGGACTGATACGCAGGTGCATGTGATTTTAAAAAGCGACCGGTACGCGGGCGTGATGGATGATGCATGGAACCGGATGCGTGTGAATAACCGGCTGCTGACCGCGCGCGTGGAGGATTACCGCAGCGCAAAGGAGCGCGATGACCGGATGCTCGGAACACGCAGATTACTGCAGCTTGGATAGCCGCAGAAAAAAATGTCAAAAACAGACGAAATGTGTCCAACTTTTGTCTGTATTTATTCAGTATAATGTTCACATAGGATCAAGAGAAGTATGTTCAAGGGGCAGGCTGCCGGATGAACAGCAATCTGTTTGGCAGAGACAGATAAAAATACTCATATGTGTCCGGCAGCCTGTATAAGCTATTAGGGGCGGGAGATGGCTTAACGCTTTTATTAGTATGTGAGGCAATACGAACAATATATCACCAGAGGCGGGAGAACAGACATGAATAATAATCAATTATATCCTTTTGAAAGAAATCGTTACTATTCAGGCAAGATGCTTACCAGTGCAGATTTTCAGGCGGAACAGAACTACTTTAACAACAAGCGTAGATTTGTCAATAATCTGATGTACGGATCAGGGATCGTATGTGGCTGTGGCGTATTCAGCTTAGATGATCTCTCAATTCTGGTGGAGAGTGGTGTTGCCATCGACGGCATGGGCAGAGAAATCGTGGTCGATGCATCGGTTGTCAAAAAGCTGTCTGCGGTAGACGGGTTTGAGCAGCTTCGCACAAATCAGGCGAGCCTGTGTCTGAAATATAAAGAGGATGAGGTTCATGCAGTCTATGCGGTGAACCAGAAGGAATCCGACAAAGAATACGAATATAACCGCATCAGCGAGGGTTATCAGCTCTTTCTGATGGACACGGAGGACATCCCTGAGGAATTTGAGATGGAGACAGAGTTCCTCACGAGTGGTGTATTATTAAATGACGACAGCTACCGTGTGGAGCTGGTGATGCCGGCGACTGCATGTAAAGGAAAAAATATCAAGGTTGTTGTCCGCGTGACAAAGCTGACCGCCGATACAAAGAGACTGACCTATCACGGCATCCTGCAGGTTCCGACATTTGTGACAGCCGATGGTGGACATGAGCTTGCGATCGGCGTGGAGGATGTAACGCTGACCGAGGGCGAAGTGCTCGAACGCGAGTTCTGGATGAGTGCGCAGGAGACAGCAGCGGTTGATACGAACGTGATCTTAAAGAGCGGATCTGCGGGCGCATTCGTGGATGGTGCGGCAGTCACTGCCGTGACCGGCTTTTCTTTGAAGATCCTGCTGGCTGACTGCAAGCCGAGAGAGCTTGTCAGCCGTGAGATCGGACATATGAGCCTTGAAATGAAAAATATCGGAGGCACGAGTGATTTTATCCGTCTGGCAGATCTTCGTCTGGTGCGCACAGAGAGCGCTTATATCATAGAAGAAGTCAAGGAAACAAATATCAAAAAATATATTACCGCTCCGGCACAGGAGATGCTGCGCAGTGAGTATCTCGACTACTTCGAGAAGGAAGTGGAGCTTGGGGGCGGCGACAAGGTCGTTTCTGTACAAAAGGAGAGCGAGCAGCAGCATATCTCACGTGTAAATGTCCCTGAGGTGGCGACCGGTATTCTGGAGATTCCGCTCGGAGATACGGCACGCAAGGGCGATATCTGCTATTCCGGCGAGATCATGCACGGACTCGGAAAAGGAAATGTCTATGTGGATATCGGATATGAGTACATATCGGAGGATGCAGCGCTCGGGGCAAATGCCAAGAGCACCATATACGGCAATCCGGATCTGTTCCGCGACAGCGCAAATCTGGCGGTTGATGCCGAGACTGCGGTCAAGGTGCTCAATGACAAGGGCAGCTTTGTCGTAGCGGTCAAGCTGTTGCAGAATGTTGATTATCTTGTGCTGTCTTACCGCTGGGTAGCGATCAAGTTCCCGGCAGGCAATGATCTGGGAATCCCCGAGGATATGGAGGGCAAGAGCATCGCAGCAGAGACACCGACCGTTGTGATGGGAACGAAGGAGAGCCACTACTTTGATGTGAAATATAACAATATGGACAGCTGCAGCATTGTGTATGAGCTGACGGAGCCTGGAAGTGGCGAGATCAGTTCGGATGGTATCTACACCTCGCCCGCCAAGGAAGGTGTCTATGAGATACTGATCTACTGTGCGGATTATCCGTCTATTTGTACCTATGCGTATGCGATTGTCAAAAAGAAGGGACTTGACGAGTCAGAGGAAGCCTAAGGAGGGCTGATAGGATGATATATCAGTCGCAGAAAATGCGTTTAAAGTGTATACGGGTGCTGGAAAAGACACCGGCGAATGATATTCTGGTCTGTCAGGATTTAAATGCCACAGAGGAAGGTCTCTACACCGTGCTTGTCGTCTACGATCATGAGATCGTGCGGCGGTTTCTGACGGTATACGAACAGGCGGAGTATGACACGGGAGCCTCGTGTGTGGACAGCTTTTCGGATCAGGGCGCATTT
>CALBJL010000056.1 GCA_937893485.1 uncultured bacterium
ATGGTTCGTGCAATGAAAGCAAAACAGACATGCTTGCGGGAGCTGCGACCTCATACAATAATACAAGAAACACCAAACACGCTAGACATATCAGCACCCCCAATCGATGGTGTTAAGCCATATTATGAATAACGGGTATTGTTACCGGAAAAAACCATTGCATTCTATTTTTAGTTATGGTATAGTATTCAAGTATGAGTAAACAGCCACATATTCGGTTTGTCGGACACTCCGACCGCTTACTGAATATCCGGCGATTCTATTTTAAGGAGGAAACAAAGATGTTAGCAAAAGACCAGAAGTCAGCAATCATCGCTGAGTATGGCAAGACCCCCACAGACACAGGTTCACCTGAGGTACAGATCGCATTACTGACCACTCGTATCAATGAGCTGAACGAGCACTTAAAGGTACATGCAAAGGATCACCACTCACGTAGAGGTCTGTTAAAGATGGTAGGACAGAGACGTCGTTTACTGGCTTACTTAAAGGAGAAGGATATCGAGCGTTATCGTTCTCTGATCGAGCGTTTAGGACTCAGAAAATAAACTTTGGAATAGGGCGGAATTTTTCCGCTCTATTTTAAGTTGCCATGCATCCGCGGGGCTTGCCGGTAGCAGGCTCTACGGTTATCAACACGGCAGATGACGCTTCCGAGACCACTGAAAAGTGCAAAAGGATTTTGTTTTTTTCAGTAGTTTCGGGAACATCTGCCTTCACAAATTATTTCAAATTATTTTATTTTTTATGAAGGAGAACACATATGTACAAGAGTTATTCGATTGAGCTCGGCGGCAAGACATTGACCGTAGATATCGGCAGAGTCGCAGCTCAGGCAAATGGTGCAGCACTGATGAAGTACGGTGAGACAACTGTATTATCCACAGCTACCGCATCCGAAAAACCCCGTGACGGCATCGACTTTTTCCCTCTGAGCGTAGAGTTTGAGGAAAAAATGTACGCAGTTGGCAAAATCCCCGGAGGATTCAACAAGAGAGAGGGAAAGGCATCTGAAAATGCAGTCCTGACCTCACGTGTGATCGACCGCCCGATGCGTCCGTTATTCCCGAAGGACTACCGCAATGATGTGACCTTGAATAACATGGTCATGAGCGTAGACCCCGAGTGCAGACCGGAGATCGTCGCTATGTTAGGCGCAGCGATCGCTACCTGTATTTCCGATATTCCGTTTGACGGTCCCTGTGCGATGACACAGATGGGTATGGTTGACGGAGAGCTGATCGTCAATCCGTCTCAGGAGCAGTGGGACAAGGGTGATCTGAAGCTGACGGTTGCTTCTACGTCCGAGAAAGTCATCATGATCGAGGCTGGTGCCAATGAGATTCCCGAGGAGAAGATGATCGAGGCAATCTACAAGGCACATGATGTCAACCAGACGATCATTGAATTTATCAACAAAATCGTAGCTGAGGTAGGAAAGCCGAAGCATTCTTATACAAGCTGTGCGATTCCGGATGCGCTGTTTGAGGAGATCAAAAAGATCGTTCCTCCGGCTGAGATGGAAGAAGCTGTATTTACTGATGTAAAGCAGGTTCGTGAGGAGAATATCCGTCAGATCACAGAGAAGTTAGAGGCTGCTTTTGCAGACAATGAGGAGTGGCTGGCAGTGCTCGGCGATGCGGTATATCAGTACCAGAAAAAGACTGTCCGGAAAATGATCTTAAAGGATCACAAACGTCCCGACGGCCGTGCACTCGATCAGATCCGTCCGCTGGCTGCCGAGATCGATATCATCCCCCGTGTACACGGTTCTGCGATGTTCACACGTGGACAGACACAGATCTGCGATATCGTGACACTGGCTCCTTTATCAGAGGTTCAAAAGGTAGACGGACTGGATGCAAATGTGACGACCAAGCGTTATATGCATCAGTATAATTTCCCGTCATATTCTGTCGGTGAGACGAAGGTTTCCCGTGGACCGGGGCGTCGTGAGATCGGACATGGCGCACTGGCTGAGCGCGCGTTACTTCCGGTACTTCCTTCCGAGGATGAGTTCCCTTACGCAATCCGTGCCGTATCCGAGACTTTTGAGTCAAACGGATCTACTTCCATGGCTTCTACCTGTGCATCCTGCATGTCCCTAATGGCTGCCGGCGTGCCAATCAAGAAGATGGTAGCAGGCATTTCCTGCGGACTGGTAACAGGTGACAGCGATGATGATTTCGTATTACTGACCGATATCCAGGGTCTTGAGGACTTCTTTGGAGATATGGATTTTAAGGTAACCGGTACAAAGGATGGTATCACAGCGATCCAGATGGATATCAAGATCCACGGTCTGACACGCCCGATCGTAGAGGGTGCGATTGCAAGATGCCGCGAGGCACGTTTCTTCATCATGGATACCTGTATGTCAAAGGCAATCGCAGAGCCTCGTAAAGAGGTTGGCGCATACGCACCGAAGATCATCCAGATCCAGATTGATCCTCAGAAGATCGGTGATGTAGTCGGACAGCGCGGAAAGACGATCAATGAGATCATTGAGCGTACCGGAGTGAAGATCGATATTACAGACGACGGTGCTGTTTCCGTATGCGGAACAGATGCAGCGATGATGGACAAGGCGATCGAAATGATCAAGATCATCACTACTGATTTCGCAGAGGGACAGATCTTCAAGGGTGTTGTTGTCAGCATCAAGGAGTTTGGTGCGTTTGTTGAGTTTGCTCCCGGAAAAGAGGGAATGGTTCACATTTCCAAGATCGCAAAGGAACGTATCAACCGCGTGGAGGATGTCTTAACCCTCGGTGACAAGGTCACGGTGAAATGTATGGGTAAAGACAAGATGGGACGCATGAGCTTCTCCATGAAGGATGTCGCAGAGTCTGAGAAATAAGAGATTGTAATAAAAATGTTTCACAGATACGCCCACAATGGGCAAATATAGATTGATGATGAGGACAGTCAGAACAACTTGGCTGTCCTCTTTTTGACCTTACACGTTCGAATTTGTCCTTGCATAAGATAAAAATAATTCTTTTGGCAGGATATTTCGTATGGAACGTGTACGAAAAATGATTCATACAGAGCTTCCCCACGTGGAAGGATTTTTCGGTAAAGGCTCTACGGTGGCGATTCTGGATACCGGCATTTCGATGCATCCGGATTTTAAGAACCGTATCTTGGATTTTCGGGATTTTGTAAACGGGCGAAGCGGTGTCTATGATGACAACGGACATGGAACGCATCTGGCAGGCATTATTGGTGGAAACGGTGTGCTCGGCGGCGGACGCTATATGGGAATCGCGCCGGAGTGTCAATTTATCTCCCTGAAGGTGCTCGACGGCATGGGAAACGGAAATATTGAGTCGGTTGTGCGGGCGGTTGACTGGATTTTGAAAAACAGGGAAAAATATCACATACGCTTCCTGAATATTTCGATCGGAATGATGCCGCAGACGCATCTGAGTGAACAGCGTGCGTTGGTTGATGCGATCTGTGCCCTGTGGGAAAACCATATCTGTGTCGTTGTCGCATCAGGCAATAACGGGCCGGATACTTCCACGGTGACAGTTCCCGGCACGATACCGGAGCTGATTACCGTCGGCAGTCTGGATGACAATGACCGCGTTCTTTTAGGTAGCAGTATGCATGTAGGCTACAGCGGCAAAGGTCCGACGAAACACTGTGTGGTCAAACCGGAGATTTTAGCACCCGGCACGCGGGTCGTCAGCTGCAGCAGACAGGGCGGCTATGTGAGTAAGAGCGGTTCTTCAATGGCAACGGCGGTTGTGACCGGTGGGCTGGCAGTCATAGGAGAGATCTATCCGCAGTTTACACCGTCCGATATGAAGCTGTTTTTGTATAGCAAGCTGCGGCGCAGAAAGGGCTCGAGCGGGTGGGGACATTTTGATTTTTCTGACTTGGTATGATATGATACAACTGTTCAGAACCAAGGCAATTTTCAATAAATACACGTGGAATGCTTGCATTACAAAGTGTATTTATGAAAATTTCTTTGGTGAGAACCAAACATGAGCAAAAGGAAAGCTGTGTAACAGCGATTTTGCGAATGGGTTCTGAACAGTTAAAATTAAAAAAGGAACTAACTTATGAAACGTGCATTTAAATTTCTAACCGGAAGACTATTCATTATCGGTGTGATGATTCTTGTGCAGATCGCATGGATCGTCATTTTGCTATTTGATGTGAGTGCACGCCACCAGTATTTTTCGGCGGCGATCCGCATCATTGCTATTTTGCTGGCGTTTTATGTCGTGACACGTTGGTCGAATCCGTCGATGAAGCTGTCATGGATCTTTTTCATTATGGCGGTGCCGATTGTCGGTGTTCCGGTCTACCTGATCTTTGGCAGACCGGGGCTGACGCGCGGCACGAGACGGCGCATGGATGCGGTAAATGCGGGGATTGAGCCTTATCTGCACGAGGATTTGCAGCTTACGGAGGAATTGCATGCGCAGCATCCGCAGGCAGCGGTGCAGTCAGACTATATCCTGCGGGCGTCTCATTTTCCCCTTTATCAGCATACAGACAGCCGTTATTATAAATGCGGCGAGGAGCTTTTTGAGGCGATGTTAGCTGACATCCGCCGGGCAGAGCATTACATTTTTCTGGAATATTTTATACTGGATCACGGACAGATGTATGACCGGCTCATTGCTGAGCTTGTGAAAAAGGTGCAGGAGGGT
The DNA here is from genome assembly GCA_937893485.1 of uncultured bacterium. Taxonomy (GTDB): domain Bacteria; phylum Bacillota; class Clostridia; order Lachnospirales; family Lachnospiraceae; genus W0P33-017. The sequence continues at coordinate 4,674 of CALBJL010000056.1, forward strand.
GTGGATGTCAGACTGATCTATGATGATGTCGGATGTATGGGAAAGATGCCGGCACATTTTTACCGGACATTGCAGGCGCAGGGGATCAAATGCGCGGCGTTCAATCCGGCGCGTCCGGTGCTCGCGATCATCATGAACCACAGGGATCACCGGAAAATCCTGGTCATTGATGGAAAAACTGCCTATACGGGCGGCGTGAATATTGCCGATGAATATATCAATGAAATAGACCGCTTCGGTTACTGGAAGGATACCGGCATCCGGCTCGAGGGCGCGGCT
>CALBJL010000057.1 GCA_937893485.1 uncultured bacterium
CCGTGGCGGCTGTACGGCGATCGGCATGAAAAAGCAGTATGTGACACGTGTGGATGAGTCCGCGGCAGCACTTGATACGATCATCGTCAGTGGCGGCAGGATCGGTTCGCAGATAGAACTGGCTCCGGCGGATCTGTTAAAGGCGGCACAGGCAGAGTATGCGAAGATTACGGCGTAATTTGAAAAAGAAAGAAGGTGCCAGTATGTGTAGTGTTGCACAGAATTTAAAGGCGATGGGACGGGAAGAAGAACGGCTGAGTGCGATTCTTCGGATGATAGAAAAGGATTTTGACAAAGAAGTGATATTGAGTCTGGGATATTCGGAAACCGAGTATGAACAGGCAGAGAGGCAAAAGCAGTAATGCATAGTACAAAAAAGGACATCTGACGAATTCCGTCAGGTGTCCTCTTTTATAATTATATCTAATCTCTACCATGAAACATCTTCGTATTTCTTGCGTAAGCGCCGCGCCTCTCTTGCTGCGCGGAAACGCTCGATCGCATTTTCCGGTGCCTTGCCGTAAGCGACCGGATAGAGCACCAGTGCCATGAGCAGTGCGGTCATCACATCAAATACGGAATGCTGCTTGATAAATACCGTTGCCAGAATGATGCTGCACATCAATGTAAAGGATGTGTACTTTACAATCTTGTTGTCACGCAGGTTTTCGCATCGTGTCAGTGCGATGTGGGCGCCGATTGAATTGAATACGTGGATGCTCGGAAACAGGTTTGTTGCTGTATCGGTCTCCCACAGCCAGCGGACAAGCTGGTCAAACACACCACTGCCGAGTGTCACACCGTAGCGCATGTAATGTCCGTTCGGGTAGACGGTCGATACGATCAGGAAAATTGTCATTCCGGTAAAAAGGTAACCGCATGCGCGTAAATATTCCTGTCTGTCGTGCAGGTATGTATAGCAGAAAGCAACTGCCACATATCCGAACCACAGAAAATAGGGAATTGCAAACGCGGATACAAACGGAATTTTATCATCCAGATCCATGTGAATCACGTGAAAATGGCTGGTGACCGTTTTTTCCAGATAAGCAAACCACGGCAGATAGATCAGCCAGTAAACCTGCAACAGAAGATAACGGTGTTTCCAAACACATTCTTTGAAATTTATTCGTTTCATCTGTAAATATCCTCCAAAATAATAAACATACCACATCAAAATATCAATGATATATTAGCACAAGCGATTTCCCAACACAACAAAAAGGTCAAAAAAATAACGCCAAAAATCAAATAGAAAAGCGCATACTCTATGGTCAAAACTCCTAATGTTTCGGGTAACAGTTCAGCCATGGCTTAAAAAACGAGGACATCATGCTTGCATGAATGGA
>CALBJL010000058.1 GCA_937893485.1 uncultured bacterium
CTCATCTCCATCGTGCAAAGGCAGCAAAATCAGACATGGCTTTGCTCGCGCTGCATCTACAATGAATGATATGCCCGTGCTCACATGCCGCGTTACGTTATGAGCGTTTTACGTTGCATAACCTATGGCTGCCGGCGGCAGGCGCAGTAGTTCCCATCAGATGCGACGTCTGTCCGGCGAAGTGCGAGCTCGTAGACAGAGCCGGCGGTACTTGGCAAAACAAAGCGAGACACCGACGGGCAGTCGGAGCAGCCTGACTGGGATACTGCTGTGACCGTCGCCAAGCAATCACAGTGTGCGCAAAACAGACATGCTTGCGGGAGCTGCAAATACGAAACATGGTGCTCCCATGCCGCCAAATAATCACTAATCATAATTTCTATAGAGAAAGGAAAAGTCATGAACCCAAACAATGACAAACGCAAAAAAATCGTAATCGCACTTGTGCTGGCTACCATTGTAGTGATCCTAACCTATATCTTCAATAATTATGTGTTCAAACAGGAGCCGATCGCAAAAAACAGTTTTTATTTCAACACAATTATCGCCATCCAGCTCAATGATACGACGGATGAATCGCTGATTGACGACTGTTTTCAGATAGCAGATACCTATGAGCACTATTTCAGCCGCACTTTAAAGGGCAGCGATATTTATAACATCAACCATGCAGGCGGCGCACCGGTCAAAGTACACGAGGAAACCGCAGAGCTGATCCGCTACGGCATCGCATTCGGCGAGCTGAGCGATGGTGTTTTTGACATCAGCATCGGTGCATTGACCGACCTGTGGGATATTCCGAATAACGACGGCACGATCCCCGCACAGGCAGACATTGACGCGGCGCTTACCACGGTCGACTATCGACAGATCGTCGTAGAAGGCAATACCGTCACACTGAAAAATCCCGATGCGGCACTCGATCTCGGCGGCATCGCCAAAGGCTATGTCGCTGACCGGATGCGGGAATATCTCAATGCACACGGTTCCGACGAAGGCTTTATCAATCTGGGCGGAAATGTGCTGACACTCGGACAGAAAGCAAATGGCGAAACCTACCACATCGGCATCCGCAAGCCATTTGGCGAAGACGGCGAGACGATCACTGCCGTCGATGTCACAGACCGCAGCATCGTCACTTCCGGTCGCTACGAGCGCTATTTTGAAAAAGACGGCAGAATCTACCATCACATTCTCGACCCAAAAACCGGTTATCCCTATGACAACGGTCTCAACGGTGTCACGATCCTCTCCGATTCCTCGATGGTCGGTGACGCACTGAGTACAATCTGCTTTGCACTCGGACAGGAAAAAGGCACAGAGTTTTTATCCTCCATGCCCTCTAATGATTTTTTACAGCCAACACTGGCAGCCGAAACGACCTTACAGGCGATCTTCATCGACGAAAACAATGACATGACCATCTACGAATAACAGGAGCATCAGTCCGGCACACGGCATCGCAATACCGTTGTACGCTCAGAATAAAGTGTCCTGCCATACTTATAACAATAAGAACGTATCTTGTAATAGTAGGTCTTGCCTGGCTCAATGTTCCTGTCTTTATAAGTATAGGCATTGTCCTTTGATGCTTTTCTCGTCTTAATCAGTTCATATTTTCCGCCCTTTTCCTTGCGGTAAATCTCAAACCCATCGGGAATCAGCTGCTTCTTTTTCGACAGATCTGCATGCCACTGTAACAACATACGCTTTGCCGAGACCTGTCCGCCGCCACTTGCCCCTTTCTCCCATTTCGGTTTCGCAACCTTTTGATTTTTCGGCTGTCCCAGCTCATCGATCCGCGCAAACCGGTAACCATCCGCTTTCAGATTTTTCAGGACGGTTTTCAGTGCATCTGCATTCGACGAGGAAACATTGTGCGTGAGAGTGATCGCCCCCTTATGGCAATAGGTTTTGAAATGGTCGATCACAGTCTGTACACCCGGCTGTTTATCAGGATTATAATCATTGTAGACAATGCTCCAGAAAATCGTTGTGTAGCCGAGATCCTGTGCAACCTTTAATACACGGTCACTGTACTCGCCCATCGGCGGACGCAGGTATTTGTCAAGTGTATAACCGGTCTTTTCTTTAAACAACTGCTCCAATCCGGTCAATTCTTCCCTGATCTTCGTGGTCGATACCGACGGCAGGCTCGGATGGCTCATCGTATGGCTGCCTACGAGATGTCCTTCCCGCTTCATCCGCTTGCACAGCTCCGGATGTGATTTCACATAATGCCCAGTCACAAAAAAGACTGCCTTTGCATCATATGCCTGCAGCGCATCGAGCATTTTTGCCGTATATCCATTCTCATACCCACAGTCAAACGCGAAATAAATGACCTTTTCCGTCGCTTGATCGTCATAATAATAAGCATTGTATTTTGCGAGCGTCTTTGCAGTGTCTGCCCCCGACGGCGGCTCATGCTCCGTATTCCGCTGGATATACCATTCTTTTTTTGTATTGGAATACGCATTGTAATTGGTCGCCGCCTGTGTACACAATGGCTGTAGCAGCGGTGAAATACCGCACAGTAACACGAGCAGCCATGCCAGCAGGATGTTTGCGGTCTTTGCCAATCGTTGTTTATCCTTCATAGACTCCCTCCATTTATAATAGAAAAAAGCAGTATTGACCGTAGCCAATACTGCTTTTGAATACATCCTATGCCTCGTGAATAAACTTGATAACCTTCTTCGGACACTTGTCTGCACAAGAACCGCAGTGTACACACTTTGCATAATCAATACGCGCGATATTATCAATCACAGTAATTGCACCGTGCTCACAAGTCTTCTCACACAGATGGCATCCGATACATCCTGCTCCGCAGGCATCAATCACTGCTTTACCCTTATTCTTGGATACGCAGCGAACAACGTACTGTGCATCATACGGAATGAGCTCGATCAGGCTCTTCGGACAGGTAGCAACACACTTGCCACATGCCTTACATGCCTCTTTATCAACCTTTGCGACACCATCCACAACATGAATCGCGTCAAACGGACATGCCTTTACGCAGGAGCCATATCCCAGACATCCATAGTTACAGGTCTTTGGTCCGCCATTCGGCACATATTTCATAGCCGTACAATCCATCAGACCGGTATAGTCATAATCTGCCTTGCTGACCTCTTTGTTTCCGGAACATTTTACGAATGCTACCATGCGGACGCTCTCATCCACCTTGACACCCATGATCGCACCGATCTGTGCCGCAACCGTAGATCCGCCGACCGGACACTGGCTGATCGGGGCCTCGCCCTTTGCAATCGCAGCAGCCAGTCCGGAACATCCGGCGTAACCACAGCCACCACAGTTATTTCCGGGCAGTACGCCCAGAATTGCTTCTTCTTTCTCATCTACCTCAACCGCAAGCTTTTCACCGGCAATGCCAAGGAAGAATCCAATTAAAACACCTGTGCAGCCAACCACAGCGGCGGCTACAAGAATTGCTGTTATATTCATGTTCTTCTCCTTCCTAGATCATTCCTGAGAAGCCCATAAATGCGATTGACATCAGCGCTGCAGTGATCAGCACGATCGCTGTACCCCTGAAAGGCTTCGGAATATCATTGTACTGGATCTTCTCACGGAGACCTGCCATCAGCACGATCGCAAGGAAGAATCCAAATGCAGTTGCAAAACCGTTTACCACACTCTCGATAATGCCATACTCTTTGGTTACATTTGTCAATGCAACACCGAGTACCGCACAGTTCGTGGTGATCAGCGGCAGATACACACCGAGTGACTCATATAACGGCGGCATCTTTTTCTTTAAAAACATCTCTACAAACTGTACAAGACATGCAATGACCAGAATATAGACGATCGTCTTTAAATAGGTCAGGTCAATGCCGATACTCATCAGATAAGTATTTGCAAGAATGTACTTATAAATCAGCGCTGTCACCAGTGAGGACAGTGTGATAACGAATATGACCGCACCGCCCATACCGGCAGCCGTCTCTGTCTTCTTTGATACGCCGAGGAACGGGCAGATACCTAAGAACTGACTCAGCACGACATTATTGACAATCGCAGAACCAACGGCGATCATTATGAGTTCTTTCATCAGTCTGTTACCTCCTTCTTATCCGCACATACACTCGAATGTGCACAATTTGAGCAGTCGCCGCTTAAGCATCCGGCAGGCTCTGCCAAAGGCTTGCCCTTCTCCTCCATCTTGCGGCGGATAATGTTCATGCCTGCGACGAGGAATGCCAGCACAAGGAATGCACCGGGCGCCATAACGAAAATAGTGATCGGCGTAAACCAGCTCAGTGACAATACCTGTACACCGAAAATCTGTCCTGCTCCGAGGATTTCACGAACCAGTCCGATACAGGTCAGTCCGAGTGTGAAACCGAGTCCCATTCCGATACCATCGAAAATAGACGGTAATACGGGGTTTTTAGACGCATAACTCTCGGCACGCCCTAAAATAATACAGTTTACAACGATCAGCGGAATGTACACACCAAGCGCTGCGGACAGTGACTGTAAATATGCTTTCATCAAAAACTCTACGATCGTAACGAGTGATGCCACGATCACGATGAATGCCGGCATACGCACACCATCCGGAATAATTTTACGAAATGCTGAGATCAGCAGGTTTGACAGTACTAAAACGACTGTCGTTGAAAGTCCCATACCTAATCCGTTGATCGCGGATGAGGTAACAGCCAGTGTCGGACACATACCGAGCATCAGCACAAATGTGGGGTTCTCTTTGATAATACCGTTATATAAACGTTCTACATACTTATTCATTACTGTGCACCTCCTAATTCTGCGCGGAAATAGGTAAGGGCTGCATTCACACCGTTTGCCATTGCCTTAGAAGTAATGGTCGCCCCGGAGATCGACTCGATCTCGTTGTCTGCGGAAGGTGTATTCTTTACAACTTCAAATGTATCCACCAGCTTATCCTTGAACTGCGAGTAGAAATCCTCATCCTCAGCCTTCATACCAAGTCCGGGAGTCTCTGCAATACTTGTAATGGAATATCCGTTCACGGTTCCGTCGTTTTTGATGCCGACAGAAAATGTAATGGTAGACTGGCTCGCATCCTTTGCGGTGACAGTCACAACATAACCAATTGGTGAACCGGAAGCATCCTTTGCCACCTGAATATCATCAATGGAATCGGTATAGCCTGCCGCTACCACTTCTTCGGTGGCTGCGTCCTTATCAAAGCCCTCAAGAGCCTCAAAAGAATCCGCATCCGCAAATACCTCTTTGTATGCAGCCTGTGCCGCTGCTGCATTTGCATCCGCGATCGGCTGCTTGGTGATCTCATAGACGAGACCGAGTAAAAATCCAAGAATTAATGTAAACGCTGTGAGGATGGCGGCATCATGTACAATCTTTTTCGTATTCATACTATTTGCCCTCCTTCTTCTCTTTTACCTGACCAAATGCACGCGGGATCGTGATCTTCTCAATCATCGGAACGAGCAGGTTGCTCAGGATGATCGCGAAAGAAACACCCTCTGCGTTTGCGCCGAAGCAACGGAACAGACCGGTCAGAATACCGCAGCAGATACCAAACACAATCCGTCCGCGCGGTGTGATCGGGCTGGTGACATAGTCCGTCGCCATAAAGAATGCGCCGAGCATAATACCACCGCTGCATAACTGTGCAACGATATAATACATATCAAATCCGTGTCCGCCAAAGAGCAGCATAAAGATCACAAATGTAATCAGGTAGCTTGCTGGAATCGCAAGTGTGATGACGCCGAGCAAAATCAGAATGATCGCTCCGATCAGGATCGCAATCGTGCTCGTCTCACCGATCGTACCTGCCGTGCGTCCGATCAGGGCATCCATGCTGTTGATGATCTCACCGTTCCTCATCGCTGCAAGCGGTGTTGCTCCGGTATAAGTATCCGTCTGGAAATTGGTCATATCGGCAGCGAATGCGATCAGCAGGAAGCAGCGCGCACCGAGTGCCGGGTTCATAAAGTTCTGACCAAGTCCGCCAAACATCATTTTAACGATCGCAATCGCGAATACACCGCCGAGGACTGCCTCCCACCACGGAAGATTCACCGGCAGGTTCAGTGCCAATAAAAGTCCGGTAACGACAGCGCTCAGATCACTGATCGTGCTTTTTTTGTGAACAATTTTTTCAAACACCCACTCTGTGCCGACACAGCTTGCGATCGTGAGCACGATCAGCAGTAATGCCTTTGGTCCAAAGTTGAAAATACCAAACAGTGTCGTAGGCAGCAATGCCAGAATCACATATGCCATGATCCGGTTGGTAGAATCTTTCGCACGCACATGGGGTGATGATGAAACATGTAACATGTTATCCATGTCTTACACCTCTTTCTCTATTTTTTACGTCTTGCCGCAAGAATATCTTTTTTCATGGTCTTGATGGACTGCGCCAGAGGCCGTCTTGCCGGGCAGATAAAGCTGCAGCTTCCGCACTCGATACACTCCATTCCATTCCACTTTTCAAATTCCTCACCCAGCTTTAAGTTCGCCTGTTTTGCAAGCCTTGACGGTACAAGCAGCTCCGGACACGCCTCTACACAGCGGCCGCAGTTGATACATGCACTCGGCTCCAGATGTGAAACATCATCGGTAGACAGACACAGCAGGGATGAATTGGTCTTCGTGATCGGTACGTTCAGATCAAACATAGAAAATCCCATCATCGGACCACCGGAAATTATCTTCTCTGCCCCGGATTCCTTCAAGCCGCCTGCCGCTTCAAGCAGCTCGGCATAATTCGTTCCGACACTTACATAGAAGTTGCGGGGATCTTTGACCGCATCACCGGTCACGGTAAAGATACGGTTGATCACCGGCTTACCCTCTTTGACTGCGCGGTAAATACATACCAGTGTCTCTACGTTGTCCACGATACAGCCTGCATCTGCCGGAAGCATTTTGGAATTGATCTCTCTGCCTGCGACAGCCTTGATCAACTGGCGCTCACCACCCTGCGGATACTTGGTCTGCAACGGAACGACTTCTATACGGGGCTCGTCCTTACACAAAGCCTCCAGTCTGGCAATACAGTCGGGCTTGTTGTTCTCGACACCGAGCACACCCTTTGCATTGTCAAACAACTGTAACACGATCTTCAGACCGCCGACTAACAGTTCCGGATTGTCCAGCATTCTGCGGTAGTCGGATGTCAGATACGGCTCACATTCTGCACAGTTTGCAATAATGTAGTCGATCTTCTCGGGATCCTTCGGAGATAACTTTACATGGGTAGGGAAACCTGCACCACCCATACCTACGACTCCTGCTTTTTTCACTCTCTCAATAATTTCTTCTTTTGAAAGTGTCATGATGTCATCCACTGCATCATATTCCACTTCCTCATAGTTTCCGTCATTTTCGATGACAATCGAATTTACCATATCGCCGGTAGCGACACGATGCAGTGCAATCGATTTGACCGTTCCTGAAACCGAAGAATAGATGTTTGCTGAAACAAATCCACCGGCCTCTGCGATCAGTTGTCCCTTTTTCACCGCATCACCGACTGCTACAACCGGCTGTGCGGGGGCACCAATATGCTGAGATACAGGAAACACCAGATCTCCCTTAGGCAGGTATTCTTCTACCGGCTTGTCTTTTGACAGCTCTTTGCCCTCGAAAGGATGCACTCCGCCTCTAAACGTTCGTAATCCCATCAAATTGACCTCTCTTTCCTTATATTTATTGCGACAGCAGCTCCATTACAGAGCTGCTGTACATTAGCTTTATTATAACACAATGAGAAAGTTTGTCATAAAAAAATGAATAAAAAATGTCAGTATTTTGTCTTTTTTGGCGAACAAAAGTCGTGTATACTTATTTTAAATATCAGTGAATCATTTTTAGGTCACGGATACTGCCGCAGACCATTTTTATTAGGCATTTGCGAAACTATTTTTTCAGATTTTGGGGCATGCAAGCACACTGTTAGGAGGTCGCAGCTCCCGCAAGCATGTCTGTTTTGCTTTCATTGCACGAACCATTCCGATGAGCCTCCTCAAAACAAAATTGTGTCAGCAAAGGCTTCCACAATTTGAAGTCTCATCTCCATCGTGCAAAGGCAGCAAAATCAGACATGACTTTGCTCGCGCTGCTACTTCCTTGCATGGAGTGATAGTGCTCGCATTCCTAAATCTACAGATTGAGATGCTTCGCGGCAAAGCGTAAAACATAGGGCTGGCGGCTTGCGACCACAGTAGTTCCCGTCAGCTGCGACGTTTGTCCGGCGAAGTGCGAGCTTGCAGACAGAGCCAGCGGTACTTGGC
>CALBJL010000059.1 GCA_937893485.1 uncultured bacterium
AGGACATTGAAAAGCAGATCAAATACCCCCTGAGTGCCAAGGACGCACAGGGTCGTCTACTCTGCGGCGCCGGTATCGGCATCACCGCAAATATGATGGACCGTGTCGCTGCACTTGTTGCCGCACACGTAGATGTGATCGTCGTCGATTCCGCACACGGACATTCAAAAAATATTCTTGAGGCAGTCAAAAGGATCAAGGCAGCTTACCCCGATCTTCAGATAATCGCAGGAAACATCGCCACTGGCGAGGCAACCCGCGCGCTGATCGAGGCAGGTGCTGATGCGGTCAAGGTCGGTATAGGACCCGGTTCGATCTGTACGACACGTGTCGTTGCAGGTATCGGTGTACCGCAGATCTCCGCGATCATGGATTGCTACGAGGTCGCAAAGGAGTACAATATCCCCATCATCGCAGACGGCGGTATCAAATATTCCGGTGATATGACAAAGGCTCTGGCAGCCGGTGCCAACGTATGTATGATGGGTAGTCTGTTCGCAGGCTGTGATGAGGCACCCGGTACGTTCGAGCTGTATCAGGGCAGAAAATACAAAGTATACCGCGGCATGGGAAGTATCGCAGCGATGGAGAACGGATCAAAAGACCGCTATTTCCAGGAGAACGCGAGAAAGCTCGTTCCGGAAGGTGTCGAGGGTCGTGTCGCTTACAAGGGCTCCCTCGAAGATACTGTTTTCCAGATGATCGGCGGTATCCGTTCCGGTATGGGTTACTGTGGCTGCCCGACGATCGAGGCACTGCACCAGAATGGCAAGTTTGTGAAGATTTCTGCCGCATCCCTGCGTGAGAGCCATCCGCATGATATCCATATCACAAAGGAAGCGCCCAACTACGCGAGCGAAAGCAACTAGAATCGCACCATATACGCACTATAAAAGGAAAGCTGAAAATGTATCAGCTTTCCTTTTTTGATTTTTATTTTTAATTTTCTATCGCTTCTACATCAGGTCGATGGCCTCTCTCACATTGCTCACGCCGAACAGCTGGATATTCCCCTTCTGCTGCAAACCGTCCAGGCAGACCTTCGGCAGAATACAGGTTGTAAATCCGAGCTTTTCCGCCTCCGCGACACGCTGTGCGGGCATACTGACCGCGCGGACTTCCCCGCTCAGTCCCACCTCCCCGAAGCAGATCGTTTTCTCATCAATCGGGCGGTTTTTAAAGCTGGAGATCAATGCCAGCACGATCCCCAGATCAATCGCCGGTTCGTTCATACGGATGCCGCCTGCGATATTCACATAGGCATCGCACTCCGACATTTTCAGGTTCAGCCGCTTTTCGAGCACCGCCATCAACAGGTTCACACGGTTAAAATCCGTACCTGCCGCCGTGCGCCTCGGAATACCGAAATTGGAATGACAGACCAGTGCCTGTATCTCGATCAGTATCGGACGGCTGCCCTCCATGGAACACGCGACAACAGAACCGGATGCATGCTCCGGCTTGCCGCTCAGCATATATTCGGACGGATTCTCCACCTCTCGCAGTCCGTCACCGCACATCTCAAACACACCGATCTCGTTCGTGGATCCAAAACGATTTTTCACGCCGCGCAGAATCCGGTACGACGCATAACGGTCACCCTCAAAATACAGCACGGTATCTACCATATGCTCTAACACGCGCGGCCCTGCAACGACACCCTCCTTTGTCACATGACCGACAATAAACACCGTCACACCGCTGCCCTTTGCGATCTGCATCAGCGTCGCGGTGGACTCCCGTACCTGTGACACCGAACCGGGTGCTGAACTGATCTCCTCCCGGTACATCGTCTGGATCGAATCGATCACTACGACCTGCGGCTTTTCCCGCTCAATCGTCTGCCGGATGTCGTCCAGATTCGTCTCGCAGAGCAGTCTGAGGTCATCCGAAAACTCACCGATCCGCTGTGCGCGGATCTTGATCTGCTGCAACGACTCCTCGCCGGAAATATACAGGACACGGGTCTTCTGATCCGCCAGATTTTTACATACCTGCAACAGCAGCGTCGATTTTCCGATACCCGGATCGCCGCCTACCAGCACCATGGAACCGGGCACAATACCCCCGCCCAGCACACGGTCAAGCTCCGGCATGCCACTCGAACACCGCTGCTCCTCGTGCAGCTCGACCGCACTGATCGGCTGCGGAGCACTCTGTGTATGCGCTGCCTTCGCTCCTGTTTTTGCCTGTGTCCGCTTGTCTACGAACTCCTCCACAAAGCTGTTCCACTCATGGCAGCCCGGACACTGTCCCATCCATTTTGAGGACTCATAGCCGCAGGACTGGCAGAAATATACCGTCGTCTTTCCTTTTGCCATTGAATTCTATGCTACCTTATGCTTTCTGAATCTCTACAGACACAGGATCTTCACCCAGCTCTACGCTGATCGTCAGCTTGCCGCCGAGATTCGTCATCATCGTGCCTGCATCTGCGCCGCCGATCTTCACATCATAGGAAGTCTCCTCGTCCAGACCGACCGTGATCTCGGCATCCTCCGGTCCCTCTACAGAAAAGGAGAGGCTGCCCTCTGTAGCTTTCATACCGGTTACAGCAGTTCCGGGAACTGATTCATAGGCAAACACACCGTTTTTCTCCAGTTTTGTGATCTCCTTGAACGTCTTTACCTTATACACATCACCGGAATGCGCAAAATTATCGAGCTTTGCCTTTTCTCCCAGTGTATAGTCGCCAAAGCTGAGGCTGCCGTCTGCCTCAGAACGGATCAATTCGCTTACTGTACTCATTGTTTTTATTTTCCTCCTAAGTATTCCCATGCGCTGTCAGCATGGGGGTTATTTTTCTGTCACTTTATTATAAAGGAATCACGTGTATTTTTCTAGCTGTTTTTTATTTCAAACACTAACTCTTTTTTCTTGCAGCCAACACGCACCGTATCACCCTTTTTGATCCTGCCTGCAAGGATCTCCTCCGCCAGCTGATCCTCGATCTTCGACTGGATCATGCGGCGCAGCGGACGCGCACCGTACTTCGGATCGTAGGCTTTTTCGACAATATACGACTTCGCCGGTTCTGTGATGACCAGATGAATCTCCATCTGATTTTTGCAGCGGTCAACGAGCGTCTTTGACAGAATCGTGACTATCTGCTTCATATCGTCCTTGTTCAGCATACGGAATACAATCGTCTCATCAATACGGTTTAAAAACTCCGGCTTGAAAATGCGCGATACATCCTCCATCACGAGTGATTTCATGCGCTCATAATCCTGCTTTTCGTCATTGACCGATGCAAAACCGAGCTTTTTCGGTGTCACGATCGACTGTGCACCCGCGTTGCTCGTCATGATGATAATGGTATTTTTAAAATCGATCCGGCGTCCCTGCGAATCCGTGATGCGTCCGTCGTCGAGCACCTGCAATAAAATATTGAACACATCCGGGTGCGCCTTCTCGATCTCGTCAAACAGAATCACTGAGTAGGGATTGCGCCGCACCTTTTCGCTCAACTGACCACCCTCATCAAAGCCGAC
>CALBJL010000060.1 GCA_937893485.1 uncultured bacterium
GTGCATCGTGGCAGCGGATACGTGTGCATCTGGGGCAGCTGGCGGCGCTCGCCTGTGTCTGTGCTGTGACCGGCACATTGTTTGCGCCGCTTGCGGACCGGGTAGTCGCAGAGCATGAATACTTTTATGAGCGTCAGCTCGCGCTTGAGGATGCGCTGCTGGCATTGCCAGTGGCGGAGCTGTTTGCCGAGGACGGCAAGGTGACAAACGATGCACCCTCCGGCAGCAAGCAGGAGATATTGACCGTGCGGCTGTCTGACAAGGCAACAGAAAACGTGTATCTGAGAGATTTTGCGGCGAACCGCTATGAAAACGGCAAATGGTACGCGGATACAGATGGGTTTGTCGAATTGGCAGGTCAACAGGATATGCAGCCGGATGAGGCAGGTAGATGGCTGGCGCAGTATGATTATGCAAATGCAGAATCATTGCTTTCATCGGAGCTGCACACGAATCTGCTGTCCTATTCCATGGAGAGCCCAAAAATCTATGATTTTACAGTGAACTACAGGCATTGGGGGACGGCTGCAGGTGTTCCGGCGGTAAGTGATCTGCCCGAGTCCTTGCAGTGGTCGGATGATGCCGTGGTGCAGAAACCTTGGACACTGCGGGAATACAGCGGAACGATGGTCATGGGCGGGAGTGCGGATCGCCAGCTACAGGATTATCTGATATCTTATTATCTCACGCGCATGTTTCTGCCATATCTGGATGGTGTCTATCTCTCAGAACTGCCGCGCGCCGGTGCGCAGGAGGATGATGAGGATCACTGGTACGATGTGTATGTGAGAGATGCATATGCCAGGGCAGAGATGTCTGATGAAGCGCAGGCACAGTTTGAGGATTTCTTGCAGGAATTGGGCTATCTGGAGCAGTGGCAGGGTGTTGATTATCTGCGGGAGGCTGCGGATCAGTATGAACAGCAGGGAACCGTCGATGAGATCAACTGTACGCGTCTGTCATATGCACAGATCGTACAGCAGTTTATGCAGCAGTTTGGGCGTTACGATACACGGCTGGAACGGCTGCCGGCAGGGGCAGATCCGGTCGATTATTTTTTAACTACCTCGCATCGTGGCTTTTGTGTGCATTATGCGTCTGCGGCGACATTGCTCTTGCAGGCGCTCGGCATACCGGCGCGCTATGTGACCGGATATGTGGCATTTGCATCGGATTTTAAAAAGAGTGGTACAGGCAGTGAGGCGGTTGTGACCGGAGAACGCGCACATGCATGGACGGAGGTCTATCTGGATCAGATCGGATGGATACCGTTTGAAATGACACCGGGCTTTGACGGGCAGGAGCAGCCGGCACATACGGATGCATCTGACGGCTCGCACAATTCCGGCACACAGAATACGGAAAATACCAGTCCGCAGACGGATCGCGAGGATCAGCAGAACGTGGACACGCCGGACGTATCGCAGGATGAGGGGATACAGAACGTGCAGCGGGAACAGCTGTTGGCAGAGCGGAAATTGTTTGGAATCTCACTGCGCTGCTGGCTGTGGATCGCTCTCGCGGCAGCCGCGTTGCTGCTCGTGGCATTTGCTGTGCGGAAATTGTATGAAAAATGGGAACAGTATGTGGAGCGTAAGGTAGAACGGATGCTGGAAGCGTGTGCGTATACACAGGCAGTCCGTTACATCAACCGGAAAATGTACCGGATCGTTGCCAGAGGGGAGCGTCTGCGTTTCCGGCGGATCAGGGACGATGCCTCTTACCGGGAGGCTTTGATGCGCTGCTCCGTCAGAAGGAGCGCTGCCATCGATCCGGACGAATATATGAGAATCGTCCGGGTGGCACGCTTTTCCGACAATGGTTCGACTACGGAGGATGTACGGACTGCTTATGAGAGTTATATGCGCTGTAAAAAGAAGCCCGGATGGATCTCATTTACATTTGCCAGTGATTATGAGGGCGATCCGACACGCTGAACCTTGATCATATTGGTTGTGCCGGAATGACCGAGAGGTACACCGGAGGTGATGACAACGATGTCATTTTCTTTGATGTACTTCTTTTCCTGTGCACATTCGACTGCGTGGTTGAACAGATCGAGTACATAGTGGCGTTCCTCCATGACGATCGGAGTGACACCCCATGAGAGGTTGAGCTGTCTGGCGACTCTCGCGCTCGGTGTACAGGCAATGATCTCAGACTGCGGACGGTAGCGGGAGATCATGCGAGCGGCACCTCCGGACTTTGTGACCGTCAGAATCGCGCGGGCACCGAGATCGAGTGCGGTCGTACAAGTCGCGTGGCAGATCGCATCGGTAATATCGGGATTTTCATCACGTGTCGTAGAGAAAAAGCGTTTGCGGTAGTCAATGTCAGCCTCTGCGCGTTCGGCGATACGTGCCATTGCCTGCAATGCCTCCAACGGGTATGCGCCTGCGGCAGTCTCACCGGAGAGCATGATGGCACTCGTGCCGTCGTAGATCGCATTTGCCACATCTGTGACCTCTGCACGTGTCGGACGCGGGTTTTTCATCATGGAATCGAGCATCTGTGTCGCTGTGATGACCTGTTTTCCGGCAGCATATACTTTTTTGATGATCATTTTCTGGATGACCGGTACTTCCTCCATCGGAATCTCCACGCCCATATCTCCGCGCGCGATCATGATACCGTCGGAAACCTGAATGATCTCATCAATATTTTTGACGCCCTCG
>CALBJL010000061.1 GCA_937893485.1 uncultured bacterium
GATCTTCTGGAACGGAATCGCAACCGGATTTTCCGGTGCGCAGATCGTATCTCCAATATGGATGTCTGCGATACCGGAGATCGCCACGATTGATCCGATACCTGCCTCGGTGACATCGACCTTGTTCAGACCGTCAAACTCGTAGAGCTTGCTGATACGCACTTTTTTCAGCTTGTCGGGCTCGTGGTGGTTGACAACGACGGCATCCTGATTGACGCGGAGCACACCGTTGTCGACTTTTCCGACACCGATACGTCCGACGTATTCATTGTAGTCGATCGTACTGATGAGCACCTGTGTGCTGGCATCCGGATCTCCGGTAGGAGCGGGAATATAGTCGATGATCGTCTCGAATAACGGTGTCATATCCTTGGGCTCGTCGTTCAGGTCGAGCATCGCATAACCGTCTCTGGCGGATGCGTAGACGAACGGGCAGTCGAGCTGCTCGTCGGAGGCATCCAGATCCATAAACAGCTCCAGTACCTCGTCAATGACTTCGGCAGGGCGTGCCTCCGGACGGTCGATCTTATTGATACATACGATGACCGGGAGATCCAGATCAAGTGCTTTCATGAGCACGAACTTTGTCTGCGGCATAGCGCCCTCAAAGGCATCCACGACTAAGACTACGCCGTTTACCATTTTCAGCACACGCTCCACCTCGCCGCCAAAATCGGCATGACCGGGAGTGTCGATAATATTGATCTTTACATCTTTATAAAAAACAGCGGTATTTTTTGAAAGGATGGTGATACCGCGCTCACGCTCGATGTCGCCGGAGTCCATGACGCGCTCCTGCACCTCCTGATTGGCGCGGAACACACCGGACTGCTTCAACAGCTCGTCCACCAGTGTTGTTTTGCCGTGATCGACATGGGCGATGATTGCGATGTTACGAATGTCGTCTCTAGTAGTCTGCATAAATCTTTTTTTCCTTCTTTCCTTAATAAACTATCTGTTCTTCTCAAAATTCCGTATATCATCATACCATAATTCGCGGATTATGCAAGTGCATATGACTGTTTTTTGAAAAAATGTTGTTTTGTCGACATAAATCAGCGTACTTCGCGCGCGCAGGCTGATATGATTTCCTCAGTCACGAACTAGATTAAAACAATCAAAAACGGAAGGAGAACTACTATGGGAAACAAAACAGCAGACAAAGCGGGGGACAAAGTATTCGAGAATAACCAGGTGATTATCGCAGGTGAGATCGTGTCCGGCTTTACATTCAGCCATGAGGTGTACGGAGAGGGCTTTTATATGGTGGAGGTAGCGGTGAACCGCTTGAGCAACTATGCGGATTACATACCAGTGATGGTGTCGGAGCGTCTGATCGATGTGACGGAAAACTATGAGGGACAGTATATCAGTGTCGTTGGACAGTTCCGTTCCTACAACCGCCATGAGGAGAAAAAGAATCGTCTGGTATTGTCCGTGTTCGCGCGGGAGATCGAGTTTACAGGCGAACCCGGAGAGGATGTCAAGAGCAACCAGATCTTTCTGGACGGCTATATCTGCAAGGAGCCGATCTACCGGAAGACACCGCTTGGCAGGGAGATCGCGGATCTGCTGATCGCGGTCAACCGTTCCTATGGAAAGTCCGATTACATACCGAGTATCTGCTGGGGAAGAAATGCCCGCTACGCTGCCGGATTTGCGGTCGGTGAGCACGTACAGATCTGGGGGCGTATCCAGAGCCGCGAGTATGTGAAAAAGCTGAATGAATTTGAGACGGAAAAGCGCATCGCCTACGAGGTATCAGTCAGCAAAATTGATTGCGTGGAAGACTAAATAGGTGTATTTTTGACAATTTTAGGAAAATGTGCTATCCTTTGTGAGATTTGTGGACTGCGATTGAAATTATGATGTATCGCACAGACAGGGAGGCAATGAAAATGGCTACAGGAATTGTACGAATATTTTACGGAGAAGGACACGGAAAATCTACGGCGGCGTTAGGATGCGCATTAAAAGCAGCCAGTGAGGGAAAGAGTGTATTTATCATTCATTATCTGAAAGGACGGATGGAGGAGGAGGCTCAGTTTATGAAAAAGCTCGAGCCGGAGATCAAGGTATTCCAGTTTGAAAAGACGGATGCCTGCTATGAGGATTTGTCTGCGGAGGAGAAAAAGGAGGCATCGCTCAATATAAAAAACGGTGTCAATTTTGCAAGAAAGGTGCTGCTCACAGGTGAATGTGACCTGCTTATTCTCGATGAGGTGTTGGGACTCGCAGACGCGGGGCTTCTGGCGAATGAGGAGCTGGAAAATCTGCTCAAATCGCGTTCGGGAGGTATGGATCTGATCCTGACGGGACGCAATATGGATGCATCCATCCGCGAATATGCGGACGAAATCTATAAAATTAAATCAGAAAAATAAAAAATGATGAAATTTGAACAAAAAAGTGCCCCTGCGCGTCAGTGGGCACTTTACATTTTGGCGAAATTCGAATATAGTATAGAAAGGAAATTAGCAGCTGCTTATGAAAACTGAAAAGCAGCCGCTAAATGATAGACAGGCAGGAGGAATTACGAAGATGGCAATTTTCAAAGGTGCCGGTGTGGCGATCATCACACCCATGAAGGAAAATCTCGAGGTAAATTACGACAAGCTGGATGAAATGATTCAGTTTCAGATAGACAACGGAACAGACTGTATTGTAATCACAGGAACAACAGGCGAGAGTTCCACGCTGACGATGGAGGAGCATGCGGATGTGATCCGTGCAGCCGTGCAGATGACAAAGCACCGGATTCCCGTTGTGGCAGGAACCGGCTCGAACTGTACCAAGACAGCGATTGAGCTGACCAATGATGCTTACGAGGCAGGCTGTGAGGGCGCGCTGATTGTGACTCCCTATTATAATAAGGCGACACAGGCAGGACTCATCAGCCACTACGGACAGATCGCAGAGTCCACCAAGCTGCCGATCATTATGTATAATGTGCCGGGGCGTACCGGATGCAACATTCTGCCGCAGACAGCAGCGACACTTGTAAAGAAATATGACAACATCGTTGGTATCAAGGAGGCGACCGGAAATGTCGCACAGGCGGTCACAACGATGGATCTGTGTGACGGAAAGCTCGACATGTATTCCGGTGAGGACGGACTGGTCGTGCCGTTAATGTCGATCGGAGCACTCGGTGTGATCTCCGTATGGTCGAATGTGGCACCGAAGGATGTCCATGACATGTGTATGTATGCGCTCGACGGCGATTATAAAAAGGCAGCACAGCTCCAGTTAAAGGGTCGTGCGCTCGTAGATGCGTTATTCTCAGAGGTCAACCCGATTCCGGTAAAGCGCGCATTGAATGCGATGGGATTTGGCGTCGGCTCCCTGCGCTCACCGCTTACGGAGATGAGTGAGGAGAATGCAGCAAAGCTCATTCAGGTGATGAAGGACTACGGCTTAAAGGTCGTAGAATAACAATAACTGACAGGCAAAAAGAGGTAAAAAATGACAAATGTAATCATGCATGGATGCAACGGACGGATGGGACAGATGATCGCAGGACTGTGTGCGAATGATCCCGACATCACGATTGTTGCGGGTGTAGATACCTATACCGAAAAGAAGAATGATTTTCCGGTGTTTGAGACGATCGCACAGTGTGAGGCAGCGGCGGATGCCGTGATCGATTTTTCCAGCGCGGCAGCAGTCGACGGACTGCTCGACTGGTGTGTGGAGCACAAGGTTCCGGTGGTGCTCTGTTCGACCGGTTTATCGGAAGCACAGTTAGAAAATGTAAAAAAGGCGAGCGGACAGGTCGCCGTACTCAAGTCGGCGAATATGTCGCTTGGCATCAACACACTGATGGATCTGCTGCAAAAGGCAGTGAAGGTGTTTGCACCGGCGGGCTTTGATGTGGAGATCGTCGAGAAGCACCACAACCAGAAGTTAGACGCGCCGAGTGGAACGGCGATCGCTCTGGCAGATGCGGTGAACGAGGCGATGGACGGACAGTACGAATATGTATATGACCGCAGCGGCCGCAGACAGAAGCGTGATGCAAAGGAGCTCGGTATTTCAGCCGTGCGCGGAGGCACGATTGTGGGAGAGCACGAGGTGATCTTTGCAGGAACGGACGAAGTCATTGAGTTTAAGCATACCGCATATTCGCGTGCCGTATTTGGCAAAGGCGCGATCGAGGCGGCAAAGTTTTTGAACGGAAAATCTGCGGGATTCTATAATATGCAGGATGTAATAGCAGGAGCTTAGGCTTCTGCTATTTGTTGTGTGACAGGAGAAGTAAAATATGGGCGAGATGGAACTGCGATACCTCAAAAGTCTGGCAAGACAATATCCTTCGATCGCATCAGCGGCGACAGAGATCATCAATCTGCGTGCGATCCTGAGTCTGCCGAAGGGAACTGAACATTTTATCACGGATGTGCATGGCGAATATGACCAGTTTCAGCATATTATGCGAAACGGCTCCGGCGCGGTCAAGCGCAAGATTGAGCAGGAATTCGGAACGACCTTTGGCAAGGCGGAAAAGAGAAATCTGGCGGCGTTGATCTACTATCCGGAGCTCAAGCTCGAGGAGGTCATGCGCCATGAGGAAAACATGGAGGACTGGTATCGGGTGACGATGTACCGGCTCATCCCGATCTGCAAAAATGCATCCTCAAAGTATACGCGCTCCAAGGTGCGCAAAGCGCTGCCGAAGGATTTTGCCTATGTGATCGAGGAGCTTCTGACCGGCAGGCCAGATCAGTCTGATCAGGAGGATTATTACAATGAGATCATCAATTCCGTGATCGAGACCGGACGTGCGCCGGAGCTGATCATTGCCCTGTGCAACCTGATCCGCCGTCTGGTTGTGGATCATCTGCATGTGGTCGGAGATATTTTTGACCGCGGACCGTATCCGCATCTGATCATGGATACCCTGATGGAGTATCATTCTGTGGATATCCAGTGGGGCAACCACGATGTGTTGTGGATGGGTGCGGCTGCGGGCAATCAGGCATGTATTGCGAATGTGCTGCGCATCTCCGCAAAATACGGAAATCTCGATATTTTAGAGGACGGCTACGGCATCAACCTCGTGCCGCTGGCGCGCTTTGCCATGATAACATATCATGACGATCCGTGTGAGTCGTTCAAGGTGGAGTATGACGAGGATCAATACAATGTGAAGGATGCGCAGCTCGACGAAAAGATGCACAAGGCGATCGCGGTCATCCAGTTCAAGCTGGAGGGAAAACTGATCGAGGAGCATCCGGAGTTTGACATGGACGGACGCCGTCTGCTGCACCGGATGAATCTGACGGACGGCACGGTAGAGGTCGAAGGTGTGACTTATCCGCTGCGGGATACCTATTTTCCGACGATTGATCCCGATCATCCGTATGAGCTGTCAACAGAGGAGCAGGAGGTTGTCACGCGTCTGACGATGGCATTCACAAACTGTGAAAAGCTGCAAAAGCATGTGCGCTTTTTATTGAATAAGGGAAGTCTGTACAAGGTGTACAATGGCAATCTGCTCTACCACGGCTGTGTGCCGCTCAACGAGGACGGCAGCTTCAAAAAAGTAGAGCTGTTTGGCCATGCGTATGCAGGCAGACAGCTCTATGATGTACTTGAACATTATGTGCGGCTCGGTTATTATTCGATCGACCCGGCAGAGAAAAAGCAGGGTGAGGACATTTTCTGGTTTATCTGGGAGAATAAAAATTCCCCGGTATTCGGCAAAGAGAAAATGACGACCTTTGAGCGCTATTTTGTCGCCGACCGCAAGACGCACATCGAACAGAAAAATCCGTATTACCGTCTGATCGAGCACGAGGAGATCGTCATGCGTATCCTGCGGGAGTTCGGTCTGGACGGCAGCGATGCACATATTATTAACGGACATATTCCGGTGGAGACAACGATCGGAGAGTCACCGATGAAGTGCAACGGCAAGCTGCTCATCATTGATGGCGGTTTTTCACGTGCGTACCGCTCCAAAACCGGTATTGCAGGATATACGCTGATCTATGATTCCTACGGACTGTTTCTGGCGGCACATGAGCCGTTTGAGTCTGTGGAGAGTGCGGTTGTCAACGGCACGGATATCCATTCCCACAACGCGGTTGTGTCTGAAAATGGCAGACGGCTGACGGTAGCGGATACCGACCGGGGCGCACAGATCAAAGAAGAAATACAGGCGCTCGAGTCACTGCTGCACGCATATCGGACAGGCCTGTTGGTGGAGTCGCTGTAAGCAGATGCTTACAGCAGACGTACACCTGCTTCTTTTGCAGCCTGAATCGTGTCCTCGCGCCAGATCGAGCTCTGTACTTCACCGATATGCGCTTTGCGCAGGAAGAACATACAGATACGTGACTGACCGATACCGCCGCCGATCGTGTACGGCAGCTTCTGATCGATGATCGCTTTCTGGAACGGCAGCTTGGCGCGCTCCGGGCAGCCTGCCTTGTCTAACTGTTCCACAAGGGAGTGCGCATCGACGCGGATACCCATGGACGATAATTCCAACGCGATATCCAGTACCGGATAGTAGACGAAAATGTCACCGTTCAATGCCCAGTCATCGTAGTCGGGGGCGCGTCCGTCGTGCGGCTCGCCGTTGCTGAGCTTGTCACCGATCTGCATGATGCAGACAGCGCCGCATTCCTTGGTGATCTCATATTCGCGTTCCTTCGGGTCGAGTCCGGGATATTTTTCTAACAGCTTCTGTGAAGTGATGAACGTGATATCCTTCGGCAGCAGCTCTCCGATATAATCATATTCGATCGACATGTATTTTTCGGTCTGCTGCAGGGTCTTGTACACAGCGCTGACCGTTGTCTTGAACGTGTCGATGGTACGCATTTCTTTCGTAATGATTTTTTCCCAATCCCACTGGTCAACAAAAATTGAGTGGATGTTGTCTGTGTCCTCATCGCGGCGGATGGCATTCATGTCGGTGTATAATCCCTCGCCGACCTCAAAGCCGTATTTATCTAAGGCAAAGCGTTTCCATTTTGCGAGTGAGTGAACGACCTCCGCCATCTTGTCGCCCTGTTCCTTGATCCCGAAAGCTACCGGGCGCTCGACACCGTTTAAGTTGTCATTCAGTCCTGATTCGGGCAGGACGAACAGCGGTGCGGATACACGCGCGAGATTTAAGTTTTGCGCGAGATGCTTCTGAAAAAAATCTTTGACGGTTTTGATCGCGATCTGTGTATCGTGCAGATTCAGCGCGGATTCATAACCTTCAGGAAAAATCAATTGTTCCATTGTATTATCCTCCAAAAAGTATAGGTATGAGATGTATTGCAAATCATTGAGGTTTATTATAGCAATAATTGGGCGAATTGACAACGCGAAACAGTAAATGCTACACTTGAAATACAAAAATATAAAAACAGGTTTTACAAAATTTTATGACAGAGGGAAGGATGGCTATGACAACGAGACAGAAATTAGATGCGCTGCGGGAGGAGATGCGGCAGTTTGAAATACAGGCATACATCATTCCGACAGATGATTACCACGCGTCGGAATATGTCGGGGACTATTTCAAGGCAAGGGAATATCTGTCCGGCTTTACCGGCTCGGCGGGTACACTGGTTGTACTTGAACGTGAGGCTGCACTCTGGACGGATGGCAGATACTTTTTGCAGGCGGCGGACCAGCTGGCGGACAGCGGGATCGCACTGATGAAAAGCGGGCAGCCCGGCGTGCCGGAGATTCCGGACTATCTGGCGGAAAAACTG
>CALBJL010000062.1 GCA_937893485.1 uncultured bacterium
CTCATTTTTTCAAATCTTTCAAGGTTATTTCACTGTTCAGTTATCAAGGTTCTTTTGTTCTCCGTCTCACGCGACAGCTTTTATATATTACCAAATTTGTCAGCATTTGTCAAGAACTTTTTTATTTATTTTTTGCTGACCGGCTGATCTGTTTCCCAGTCGCACGCGACAGCTTGTCTATAATATCATCTGATTCGACAGTTGTCAACACCTTTTTCAATTTTTTTAAACCTTTTTTTAAATATAATCGGATATATATGGTATCTTATGAAACAGCACATCATCGAGCCGCTCGACTGCCTCCGGTCTGCCCTCGATGCGTTCGAGCTGATACAGGCGCTCCGCTGTCTTGTACCCGAGCAGCAGCGTCGTGAATGTGCCGATCTCCATCTTCAGCCGATACTCCGCCGGCTCATGCGTCAGACTGCATCTGCCATCTGAAAAGCACAGCCGGAAGGTGCGGTTATTCCACGGTAGCAGGCTATCCTCGATATCCAGCTCCATATATAACGTACCGCCATCCGGATCACACGGATAGTCTTTGAGAAATCCCTCTACATCTATAATGCGCCCCATTGCATACGGGCGGATCGTTTCCTTAATATCTCCGTCGTCCATCTCAAATGCGATCGGCTCACTGAAATATGTATTGCCGTGCACTTCATCGATCATCGAATCATGCGCATGGATATATTCCCATAAGCCTTTTTTCGCCTCCCGGTTCAGATAAATCATTTCTTTAATGTGCATAATATCATTTTTGATCAGATAAACCATAAATCCGCACGGTTTATCTTTCATATTATAGTAGACCGCCACATTTGTGTCGTCCTCGTCCCAACGCCAGTATTCCTCCCATGCGAGCGCGTTGCGAAACAGACAGCCATGCATGATCGATGCAAAATGCGAATGCAGCTCGTGAAAATCCGTGTTATCCCAGTCCACGCGGCGCACATAGCCGGGAGCTTTGACCTTTGTCGGAATCTGTCGGTCTTTGATATTGAACGAGATCTTGTTGGATATGATCTCCCATCCGAGATGGTGATAGAGCGGAATGGAATACGGGTACAGCAGCGCAAAGCATTTGCCCTGACGTTTCATGTGATCCAGACTTTGAAACATCAGTTTTTTCATAATGCCCTGTCCCGTATATTCCGGATAGGTACAGACACTTGTCACAAAGCCTACCTGAAACACTTCCCCGTATATATTCATTTTCAGCGGATAGACCGCAAACTGTGAAACCAGCGTGTCGCCGTCAAAACAGCCCAGCACATCCGCGCGTTCCAACACCGGGAATTTGGACTGTTTGATATCCTCATCCTTCCAGCCGGTCGCTATCAGCTCGTCCTCCGTCACCTGAAACGTATAGCGCAGCAGCGCATTATACTGATCCAGATCCTTCGGCTCTAAATATCTCATCGAATAATTCTCTGCAAAATTCATTTTTTATCCAATCCCCTCTACACAGCTTCACACGGTTACTCATAAATTTTATATCGGAACCGCCTGTCCGTCAATATGTTCTGCTATCTGCAAAACCTGCCACCGGCAGCTTTGTCGGATACATAACAACGGCAAAAAGGGAAATCTGATTGATTTCCCTTCGTTTTTCTCTGCCGCACTTCTGCTATTTCTTTGCTCCGGTTCCGTTTCCGGTCGTGTCGTCTACCGCGTCCTCTACGTCATCGCCGATATCCTCTACGGTATTTCCGACATCATCGCCGACATCCTCCGCACCGTCAATCACATCATTGACCGCATCACCGGCAACACCGTCACCCTTGTTTGCGTTGTTATTGTTTGTATTGTTCATATCGTTATTGTTGTTATTATTCTTGTTATCGTTGACGGTATCGTCTGTCGTATCCCCGTTTGTCGTGTTATCGTTCACGGTATTGTCCTCCGGAACCGTCGCATTGTTGTCTGTGGCATTATTGTCTGTAGTGTTGTCTGTCGCGTTGTTATTGTTCGCGTCGTTTCCACACGCGGTTGTCAGACAGAATGTCAATGTAAGCAATACACACACAAATACTTTTTTTACAACTAATGATTTTGATCTCATAAGAATCTCCTTTGAAAGTTTTTAGTTTTTATTAACTATTTCCATACTTTTAAAAAATATACACTTATTTACGCATTTTCGGTTTGAATATCCACGCCGCCAGATAGGATAAAATGAGCGCCGCACTCACACCGAGCGCACATGCCTCGAAGCCACCCATAAAAAGCCCTAAAAATCCATCCCGCTTGATCGCCTCCTTCATGCCCTTCCACAAGACATTTCCGAAGCCGAGCAATGGCACGGAAGCGCCCGCGCCCGCCCATTTTACAAACGGTTCATAGACACCGACCGCGCCGAGCACACATCCGGTGCACACGAGCAGCACCATGATCCGTCCGGGGAGCAACTTTGTCTTTTCCATTAAAATCTGTGTCAGTGCGCAGATCGCGCCTCCGACCACAAATGCCAGTACATAGTCCATCCTCTAACCCTCCTCTCCCACGTGTTCAAAAACGATTCCGTGCGCAATTCCCGGCACATTCTGTCCCTCGTTAAAGCTCACCTGCGAGAGCAGGGCGCCAGTCGGGACAAACAGGATTCTTTGATATTCGCCGCTGATTAAGCGCGGCAGATACCACGCCGCGAGTGTGACCGCCGAACAGCCGCAGCCACTGCCGCCCGCCTGCGTTCCCTGCTCCTCACTGTCAAAAATCTTCATGCCGCAGTCCTCGTGCCGGTCACTGATATCGATTCCTTCCTCCTGCAAGAGTTTGATTAACAGCTCCTGCCCGACCGTTCCGAGATCTCCCGTGACGATTTTGTCATAATCGGCTGGTTTCCGTGAAAAATCCGACAGGTGTGTCCTGATGAGATCCATCGCCGCAGGTGCCATTGCAGCGCCCATATTCTGCGCGTCCCGGATACCATAATCCATGATCTTTCCGGTCGTGACACCCGTGATCTTCACCTGTGACCGCTCCGTACCCAGAATGTACGCACCGCTGCCCGTCACTGTCCAGGTCGCAGAGAGCGGTCTCTGATTCGCATATTCTACCGGAAAACGGAAATTTTTCTCCGCGCTCGCAAAATGACTGGAGGTAACGACCATCGCGCGCTCGGCGAATCCACCTGCCAGACACATTGCAGCCAGCGACATGCCCTCACCGAGTGTGGAACACGCACCGTACAATCCGAACAACGGAATTTCGTAGTCCATGAGCCCGAACGAGGTCGCAATGTTCTGTCCGAGCAGATCACCCGCAAATATATAACGAATATCCGACGCACCAAGGGACGCCTTTCCAAGCGCCAGCGCCGCCGCTTCCTTCTGCATCCGGCTCTCCGCCGCCTCCCATGTATCCTCACCAAATTTATCCGTGTCACAGATCATGTCAAAATGCTCTGCCAGCGGTCCCTCGCCCTCCATTTTTCCAACGACAGTGGCGGCACTCTTTACATATACCGGCTGCGCAGGCGCAATGCTCGCCCTGCCTTTTTGTTGTGACTGTTCCATGTCTGCTGCCCTTTCTTCCTTTTTATTTTCCGCTAGTATGCGCGCAAGAACTACATTTTATGCATGTAACAGTTCAGCCATGGCTTAAAAAACGAGGACATCATGCTTGCATGAATGGA
>CALBJL010000063.1 GCA_937893485.1 uncultured bacterium
CTTTTTTTATAAATCCGTGAAGCAGAAGTGTCAAGTATTATGATACAACATCAATATCCGAGACATCGATCATCGGATCCCGATAAAGCAGCCCATTCAAAATACGCGCCTTAAAAAGCTCGATCTTGCTGTTATCCTTCGGCACAAAAATATCGTGGATACCATCCGTATTTTCTGCATCGGAGAGCCCTACCGTCCACGCACCGTTTCTGTCCTTGGCAAACGCTTTCTGGACACCATTGTAAGGATACAGGTGGAAACTGTCTGCCGCAGACTGCACCGCCTGAATATATACTGCACCATCTACCGGAGATGTACGCGACTGACCGTTAAACAGACCTCCAACCGCGATGGCAGTCTTACCGGAAACAGCTCCCGTGATCGTCAGCCGCTGGCTGACACCGATCACCAGATCTCCTCCACCTGCAAATGCCGCTGTTTCTACTGTATCTGCATAATTCATCAGATCCAGCTGTGCGCCATCGGACACTCCCAGTGTGTTTAACTGCGGTGCAAAGCTGCTGCCATTTGCAGGCTTTAGCTTTCCAGTGCTGACCGTCAGTCCCGTGAGGTCAGTAAATTTTATCCCATCATTTAAATACTCATCACCATTCCAGATAACATAGGTATTATCATTCACCGGATTTCCATACACATTTGTTGTCGCCGAATCCTGCTGATGGATCGTAACACTTCCTGTCACCTGATATTTCTGATTATCCGGATACATCAAATTTCCCTGCTGCTCACCGCGGCTTTCTCTCGCACCACAGGCGTAGATTCCCTGTATGGTGCCTGTTTTTCCGCTAACGGTAATGTCTGCCGTTCCTGCAAATGTGTTCGTTTTTCCCTCATCAGTCGGCGTGTCGACCAGACTGCCCGCATAGATATTTTGTATGCTGCTGTCGGTGACAATCACCTGTCCGCTCGTTCCGGTAACCGGCAAACTA
This sequence comes from uncultured bacterium, assembly GCA_937893485.1. GTDB lineage: Bacteria > Bacillota > Clostridia > Lachnospirales > Lachnospiraceae > W0P33-017. Next base: position 951 of record CALBJL010000063.1, read on the forward strand.
TTTTCTCCTGTATAATCAGTGATACCTCCGCAGAACAAATCGCCGTTTGATTTATTACTCACAAAATCCACATTGTTCATCGTGAGCTTATGTCCATTTGCAAATACCGCGTTTCTGACCTGATTTGGCAGATTCAACGTCATGTTTTCAAATGTAACATCCGCCCCTATCAAAATGCCTGCTTCCCAAAGTGTCAAAGAATCACTCTGTGTGTTCCCTGCAATCGTCAGGTTTTTATCAATGACAAATACATTGTCCCGATTGTTAGAATCCCCGACCACAAAACTACCGTTGATCCGAATCACATCGCCGTCGGCTGCATCGGTCAACGCCTTACGAAATTCGTCCTCATTTTGAACTACATGTTCTGGGGAGTTGCTTGCTGCTGCAAAGGTGTTTTCGGCATGAACGCCCACTACCTGCGTCACCATGAGCAGGGATAAGGCGAACGCCAACGCTTTCTTTTTCAAAATTCCCATCTTTGTTTTACGCTCCTCTTCTCTAAGTTTTCTAATAGTGTCCGTGTTCTAAAGTATATCAAAACACGCATGATTTGTCCAACCAATTTTTGGTAATTTTTTATATAAAAGTAACAGTTCAGCCATGGCTTAAAAAACGAGGACATCATGCTTGCATGAATGGGATCGTTTTTTAAGCCATGAGGTGAGCGCCGGATTATGAGCAAAGTTAACTGCGAAGCAGTGGGAAAACGCCAGAAGGCGTCTTTGCGAATGGCGCGGGCTGAACTGTTACATATAAAAAGATGCACCGCCAAAGCGGTGCACCGATGTAAATGGGAGAATTATGAAAAAATGTTATTCGCTCTTCTTCTTTGATACTACGTCAAAGATAACTGCTGCTAATAATACAAGTCCTTTAACGACCTTCTGGTAGTTGGCATCCACACCCATGATAGACATACCTAAGTTGATGACACCCATCAGAACCGCGCCGACGATAACGCCGGGAACCGTACCGGTTCCACCATATGCGGAAGCGCCACCGATGAAGCAGGAACCGATCGCATCCATCTCGTAGTTCTGTCCGTATGTAGGCTGTGCAGATGTCATACGTGCGATGGTAAGCATACCTGCCAGTGCAGATAACAGACCCATGTTTGCATACGCTAAGAAGTATACGTTGTTGGTATTGATACCAGACAGCTTGGTTGCTTTCTCATTACCGCCGACTGCGTAGAAATAACGTCCGGTTGTTGTCATAGATGTAATGTAACCATAGATCAATACGATCACAAGTACCCATACGAGTGCGGTCGGAATACCTTTGTACTTCGCAAGGCTGTAAGAGAACCATAAAATTACAACACTCAGTACAATGGTCTTTGCGATCAAAGCGCTGAAAGAACCGGTCTCATAGCCTTTGGATTTCTTGTTCATATAACCCTTTAACTGTACGAAAATAAAGATTACGACTGCAAGCATGCCTGCCAGTAAACAGGTCAGATTGATCGTTGCGTTACCAAACAGATCAGGGATATAACAGTCAGCCCCACCACCAAACAGGTTGATAAATGTCTCATTTTTAATAGAGATCGTCATACCGTCGAGCACTACGTTCGACAGACCTCGGAAAACGAGCATACCTGCCAGTGTCGTGATGAACGGCGGTACATGTACAAACGCGATCCAGAAGCCCTGCCATGCACCGATTGCCAGACCTACGAGTAACATCACAAGAATGGATACCCATACATTGACACCCTTGTTTTCCATCAATGTTGCGCCGACTGCTCCGACGAAGCAGACGATCGAACCTACGGAAAGGTCGATGTTACCACCGGTCAGGATACATAATAACATACCGGTTGCCAGCACAAACACGTATGCGTTCTGTGCGATTAAGTTGTTGATGTTCTGCGGAAGCAGGATCTTTCCACCTGTTTTCCATGCGAAGAACCCTGTTACAAGCAATAATACGATAATCATCGTATATTTTTTTACAAATTCCATAATAGTTTCTTTATTCATTGTCTACTCTCCTTTGCTTGATCTCAGAATGTAAGACATGATCTTCTCCTGAGTTGCCTCTTCCCTGGATACCTCGCCGACAATCTTTCCTTCGTTCATGACATAGATGCGATCGCTCATGCCAAGCACCTCGGGAAGCTCGGAAGAGATCATGATTACGGATTTACCGGCTGCAACCAACTGATTGATGATACAGTAAATCTCATATTTTGCACCGACATCAATACCGCGGGTCGGCTCATCCAGAATCAGTATGTCCGGATCAGCAAACATCCATTTTGCCAGCAGTACCTTCTGCTGGTTACCTCCGGAGAGGTTGCCGACATTCTGCTCTACCGTCGGACATTTTGTTTTTAATTTTTCCTTATACTCGACTGCGACTGCATATTCCTTATCCTTATCAATCACACGATGGGAGGAAATCGCATTGAGGTTTGCAAGCGTCGTATTGATCTTGATCGGGTTCGAAAGGATCAGTCCGTTGCCCTTCCGGTCCTCGGTCACATATGCCAGCTTGTGATCAATCGCATCACGAACAGCCTTTAGCTGCACTTCTTTCCCGTTGATGACGAGTTTTCCTGAGATATTCGTTCCGTAGCTCTTGCCGAAAATACTCATCGCCAGCTCCGTACGGCCAGCGCCCATCAATCCGGAAATACCTACAACTTCACCTTTGCGCACATTGATCGATACATCATCAACGACCTTGCGCTCTGTATACAGTGGATGATGAACGGTCCAGTTTTTCACCTCAAGGTTTACCTCGCCGATCTTTACATCCGGTCTCTTCGGGAACCGGTCTGCGATCTCACGGCCTACCATGCCGCGGATGATCCGGTCCTCGTTAATTTCATCTTTACCCTTTACCATTGTCTCGATGGTCGAACCATCACGGATGACGGTAATCTTGTCTGCCACATAAGCGACCTCATTGAGCTTATGTGATATAATAATACAGGTCATTCCTTCCTGTTTAAATTTCAAAAGTAAATCCAGCAGAGCCTTCGAATCTGTCTCATTTAAAGAAGCGGTAGGCTCGTCAAGGATGAGCAGCTTTGCATTTTTTGCCAATGCCTTTGCGATCTCAACCAACTGCTGTTTTCCAACACCGATGTCCTTGATCAGTGTTCTCGAAGATTCTTTCAATCCTACTGTCTGTAAATGCTTATCTGCCTGACCGTAAGTCTCGGTCCAGTCGATCTTTGCCTTTTTTCCACGCTCATTTCCAAGAAACATGTTCTCGCCGATTGTCATGTACGGAATCAGCGCCAGTTCCTGATGGATAATAACAATTCCTTTTTCTTCGCTGTCTTTGATCTTTGTGAATTTACACAATTCCCCATCATATATGATGTCACCCTCATAAGTTCCATAAGGGTAAATACCGCTCAATACATTCATCAGTGTGGACTTTCCTGCACCGTTCTCACCGACCAGCGCATGGATCTCGCCCTCCTCTACCAGAAGGTTGACATTATCCAATGCCTTTACACCGGGAAATGTTTTGGTAATATTTTTCATTTCAAGCAATGTCTTTGCCAAAAGAATCCCTCCCTGCTTATCTCCTTAAAAACAGGCGGGCTGTCTGCAACCCGCCTGTAAAAACTCGTGTTACACGTTTTTACTTCAGATCGTCCTCTGTATAGTATCCAGAATCGATCAGGAGCTCTTTGTAGTTGTTTGCATCAGCAAATACGGGCTCGCAGAGGTATGAAGGAATGATACCGGTTCCATTGTCATAGGTCTCTGTATCGTTTACAGGTGCCTCTTCACCCTTCATGATGCTCTCAACCATGATAACAACCTGTGCTGCCAATGCTCTTGTATCCTTGAAGATAGACATTGACTGCTTGCCATCAATGATGTTCTTAACACTTGCTACGTCACAATCCTGACCTGTTAAGATCGGGTACTTTCCGGTGTAGTTTGATGCTAATGCGTTTGCAACACCGAGTGCTGTAGAGTCATTAGATGCTAATACAACATCCAGATCCTTGTCTGTGTAGTAAGAAGATAAGATGTTCTCAAATCTTGCCTGTGCGATCTCTGTTGCCCAGTTAGCTGTAGCTACGTCCTCTTTTGCAATCTGTCCTGACGGAACAACCAGCTTGCCTTCATCGATGTAGGGCTGTAATACGTCCATAGCGCCGCCGTAGAAGAAGTTTACGTTGTTGTCACCGGGATCACCGGTTACGATTTCCATGTTGAACGGTCCATCCTGATTGTCCAGATCTAACTGGTCAACGATGTACTGTCCCTGTGTCTTACCTACTAAGTAGTTATCGAATGTAGCATAGTAAGAAACTGCATCAGAGTTCATGATCAGACGGTCATAAGCGATGACCGGAATGTTCTTCTCCTTTGCCTGAGCTAATACGGTTCCTAAGGAATCACCGTCGATAGATGCGATTACGAGTACCTGACATCCGTTGTTAATCATGTTCTCAATCTGCGAAACCTGGGTAGCGATATCGTTAGATGCAAACTGCAAGTCTACGTCATAACCTGCTGCCTCAAGCTCGCTCTTCATGTTGTTACCATCCTGATTCCATCTCTGAAGATCCTTGGTCGGCATTGCAACACCGATCAGTCCGCCTTCGCCTGTTGCTGCTGCGTCATCGCTTGCTGCATCATCGCTTGCTGCATCGTCTGCTGCTGCATCGTCTGTCGCTGCGTCATCGCTTGCTGCTGCATCATCTGCAGCAGGCGCGTCTGCCGACTGGCTGCCACAACCGACGAATACGGTTGCTGCCATTGCTACACTAAGTAACGTTGCTAATAGTTTTCTTTTCATCTTTGAAAACCCTCCCTTGTTTTGATGAATTAACTATATCACATCGGTTTCTGTACAAACTTGCGATGTTCTGCACATTTTTTCTGCACAGATGTTCCGGCAGAATAAGAGCAGGACAAAATTGCCATCCGCAATCCCGTCCTGCACAAATATTTGCTATTGCATTTTTTCCTGTTTTACGTTCAAGTAGATTTCACTCTTTTCGTGGTACTTTCCGGTGATGACCTCATCCATGTTTTCTTTTGTGACTGCAACCGGCTCGAGACACTCACACATAATATCGTTTGTCCCGTCCGAAATCGTCTGTTTCACGCCCAGCTCCTCGCCGTCTGCCAGCTTCACCGCCAGCTGTGCCGCGCGCTGCGCGAGCTTTTCCACCGGCTTGTATACGGTCATGCACTGTGTTCCCTCAACGATCCGCTGGCAGGCATCCAGATCCGCGTCCTGCCCGACAACACAGATACTGCCCGCCAGCCTGTGCTCCGAGAGCGCCCGCACCGCCTGCCCTGCAATGCTGTCATTGCCGCACATAATGCCATCCGGCTGCTGCATCGCACTCAGATAGCTGCTCGTCACGGAAAATCCGGTCTCCGCCAGCCAGTTCGGTGCATGCTCGGTCAACGGAATCGTCAGCTCCGACCCTTCCAGTGCCTTGTCAAAGCCCTTCATGATCTCCGACACGTTGTTATCCGCGAGCGGTCCGCAAATCTGTAAGATCTGTCCGGTTTCACCCAGATGCTCCCGCATGTGCTCTCCCATGAGTTCTCCGACTCTTTCATTGTCAAACGATATGTACAGGTCTACATTCGCATTCATGATCTGACGGTCATAGGCGATCACTGGTATTCCGGCGCGGCGCGCATCCGCTACCGCACTCTTTAAATCTGCTCCCTCCGTCGCGACCTGTACGATCACGATCACATCGACTTTCTTCTTTATAAAATACTCGATCTGGTTGATCTGTTCTTCAATGCTGCCGTTTGCATTCTGGACATTGACCTCTGCCCCAAGTTCCTGCGCCGCCGCCACAAACACATCGCGGTCTCTCTGCCAGCGCTCGATGACAAACGAATCAAAGGTGATACCGATCTGCAGCCTGTCATCATCCTCCTGCTGTTCCTGCCGCTCCACCGGCTCTGTCGTCTGGCAGCCGCACAGCAGCAGGCAGCTCATAAGCCCCAGCGCCGCAAACCGCGTAAGCCTGCCTCCGTTTTTGATTCCAGCCTTGATTCCGGTATTTGTCCTGATCCTTTTTCCCATCTTCATTATTTTTCCCGCTCCCGATATTCCGTTGGTGTCAATCCGACATTCTTTTTAAAGATCCGGCTGAAATAGTTCGGATCACTGTAGCCAATTTCCGCACAGATTTCCTTCATGCTGAGGCTTTCATCCTTGAGCAGTTCTTTTGCCCGATCCATCCGAAGCCCGGTCAGATACTCGACAAAATTGCTGCCGGTCTCCTCCTTAAAGAGCTTGCTGAAATAGTACGGGCTGATATCCAGCTCCTTGGACAGCTCATCCAGCGACAGATCCCTTTTATAATTCTCATTGATAAACTCCTTTGCACGCTGTACCAGACTGTTCTCATGCTCATTCTTTTTCGTATGCATATTTCCGTTACACTCACGGAACTTCTCGATAAACCAGTTTCTCAATTCACGGACGGACTCCGTATTCATAACCACTCCCAGATAGTCGGCACGATCGCCGAAATGGTAAGTCATACCCCCGCTTAAATATGCCTCATTTTCTGCAAATAAGACAAACTCCAGCGTCTTTAACCGGATGCTGTCCGGCTTGTCAGTATAATTGTCTGCCATCCAGTCAAAATAACGCGCCGCCGCCCTGCCGCACTCCTCCGATGTGCCGTTGCGGAGACGGTCAAACAATTCATTTTCCAGATCCACGCGGTATTCGTCATCATAGCGGCACTGGATCGGCAGGTCGTCCACATGTGCCACACTTCCGGTCGAGTTGTCGAGCGCCTTTAATGCCTCCTCGTAAGAATCCATGCTGTCCATCAGCTTGCGGATCGATCCGATCCCGATACGGAACGAAATATCAATCTCCTTTTTCAGCCGCCTTGCGAGCGCACGGCACATATCGATCATATCGATACGCTCCTCATACGTCACCTGCTGTCTGGCGCAGGGCAAAAAGACGGGCACTTTATTGGAAATCACCGCTCCGACCACGCAGTTCCACTGTTCCTTTAATAATTCGCGGAACTTCTGGTAGTTTTTCTGCATCCGCACACTGGCACCAACCGCATTCGTCATCTGCCTGCCGTGCTGGTCGTCACCCATGACAAATGCCAGCATACAGCCGTAGTCAGTCTCGAGCCCGAGCAGATTTTTATAATTTTCTACATCTTCCTGCGCATACTCGTTGAACATCGTCGCATAGATAAATCCGTTTTCGATGATCGGTGTGACAGACTCCATCTTTTCACGGATAAACAGATCCTGACTGCGCTTTTTTCTGCGCGAATCGATGCGCCCGATCGCCCGCCGCACGACCTCGCAGATCGACAGTTTATCAAACGGCTTGGTCATATACTCCATCACGCCCAGATTGACCGCCTCTTTTGCATAATCAAATTTGTCATACGCGGATAGCACGATAAACTCGGCAGTCTGGTTGCTCTTTTTGATCTCGCGGATCGCGTCGATCCCGTTGATGCCTGGCATCTGGATATCCATAAACACGATATCCGGGCGGAAAATCTCTGCCAGCTCGATCACATCACGCCCGGTACGCGCCAGCTCGATCTCACATTCATCCGGAAAATTCTTCTCAATGATCATTTTCAAGGAATCACGCACGATTCCCTCATCATCAGCTAACATGACCCGATACATGTCATTCCTCCTCACCTGTAAACGGTATTGTGAGCACGACCTCCGTTCCCTTGTTTATGCCCTCACTGAATAGTTCCAGCTTCGCCTGATCGTGAAAGAACAGATTCAGCCGCTCGATCACATTACGCATGCCGACACCGTTGGAATGGTCTGTCGCTGCCTCCTCATCGATCGACCCGGACAGCACCTGATGAATGCGCTCTTCCGTCATACCGGCTCCGTTGTCCCATACGCTGATACTGATATGATCGTCTTTGCGGCAGACCGTCAGCTCAATGCGGCCTTCCCATTCGATATTACGGATACCGTAATTGACCGCGTTTTCCACCAAGGGCTGTAAAATCATGCCCGGCACTTCCACATTGCTGAGCGACTGATCCACATCCTTTTCAAAATGGATCTCACCCGCAAACCGCACATTTAATATGTATACATAGTTATCGACTAAGCGCACTTCCTCGCCGAGCGTCACTGACTGGTTATTTTTGCGGACGTTATAGCGGAAAAACTCGGACACATTGAGCAGAAACTGCTCCGTTTTAGCGGCATCCTCCATCATCGCAAGCTGTGCGCCCGCATTGAGTGTATTAAATAGGAAATGCGGATTGATCTGCGCCTGTAAATATTTAAGCTGTGCGTCCTTCAAGTGGCTCTGCATCATCAGCTCACGTTCCTTGAGCTGGCTCTCCCGCTCCATCGTAATGCGCAGCTGCTCGATGTAGGCGCGGATGCTGCGCACCATCTGGTTGAATGCGGCGGTCACAATGCCAACCTCATCCATCTGTCTCACCGGAAGCTGTTCCACCGCAAAATTACCCTTCGCCACCTCATCCGCCGTATCTGCAAGCAGCTTTAACGGTTCAGTGATCATCCGCGTACTCATAACAATCAGACCGCCGTTACCCACGAGCACGAGCAGCAACACGATGACTGTGATCATCTCGGTATAGCGCAGGGATTCCACCAGCGCACGATAGGTCACAGAATTGTTTTTAAACTGCTCGTTGTTCAGACTGTAGATAAAGGTATGGATCTCATCATACAGCTCGGATGCATCCGAATAGAGCGATGCATATTTTTCCACATTCCGTCCACGCTTTGCCTGTATGATCTCCCCGGCCAGCTCCAGATAGCTCTGGGAAAGCCCGTAAATATTTTTTTCCGTCAAAAGCATCTCGTTGTCCGTCGCCCTGCGGTTCAGCATCTCCAGAAGATCCCTATAGTCCTGCTCACTGCGGTAATAGCGCTCCATCGCATCCGAGCCCTTTGTCTGCAAATAGTCCGAAGTCGCCGTCTGCAGGGCATCAAGTCCATCTGAAAGATCGTTCAGACTGACATTGCTCGTATACACTTTCTCCACGCGCTGCAGCATCCGGCTGATTGATGCATAGGTATACAGATTCACGATCACGATAAAGCAGGAGGTCACAATAAACAACATAATCAGCTTCTGGCGCAGCGTCATACTCATCCATCTTTTTCTCATAAGCCCTGCTCCTGCTCAATACGCGCCAGACGCTCCTTCGCATCCGACGCTGTGATCAACTGCACATCGACAGCCGTGTAACCGTTGGTATATCCGGTCTGTCGGTACTCGTCAAGCGCCTCTACACTCAGTTGTCCCATCTGTTGTGTATCCGGCGTAATCGTCACGGTAAGGATATTTTTTGCCAGCGCATCCAGAATCTGCTCCGAATCATAATATCCCAGCAGCTGCACCATGCCGACCTTGTTATAATCAACTGCCGCCTGATACGCACACTGGGTATACACCCCGCTCAGGCAGACAAGGATATCCGGTATCTGCTCCGCATCGAGAAACACATCGCGAATATATTCCTCCGCGCCGAAGCTGTCCGAATTATCGATCGGCACCGCATCCACGGACACCTCATGCGTCACCTTGATCTCCCGCTCGAGTGTCTCACGGATACCAAGCAGTATCAGATTGCCGGAGGTATCGCCGGAATTGTTTTCCGTCAGCACCAGCACTTTTTTCATTCCCTTTTTCTTCATATTTCTGAGTGCCTGCCGGATCTGCTTGCCGTATTCCTGCCCGATATGATAATTGTTTGTACCGACAAAGCACTGGCGCATGCTGCCGCTGCAATCATTGAGCACAGTCGCCACCGGTATGCCCTGCGCCACCGCCTCATCGATACATGCGGTCATTTCCTCAGTCTCATCGCTATTGACGATAATGCCGTCCACAGAAGCCTGCACCGCCATTTTGACTAACTGGCAGCGGTCATACTGCACTGCGAGCTGATCCCCGAAGCGCTCAATATAGATTCCGCGCTTTTCACCCTCTGCTTTTGCACTCTCATAGACCGCATCCCACAGACCGCTGTCTTCCGCTCCGGTGATCATCACATAATGCCTGTCATAAGTTGTCATCTGTTCTATCTCTTTGCTCGTGCCACCATAGAGCAGCCGTCCATACAGCATCAATGCGACCGGTGCCAGAATAAATACTGCCACCAGCAAAAAAATAGCAAATCTTTTCTTTTTCATACGACTTCCTTTTGGCTGTACCCGCCTCATTCCAATCATTCATGCAAAACCGGAATACACCTGTATCCGTCCACAGGCATATTCCGGTTCTTATTATATCAAATATTACACTTCTTGTGAATGACAAGCATTTCCGGCTTTATGCGAACGGATTCTCGGTCGGATAAGGAAGTGATGCCGGCTGGTTGTAGTTGAGATCCTCTACCGGTACTCCGAGATACTTAAACACCTCGAATAATTCCTTTCCGTAATGTCCGAATGCAACAGCTCCGTGGTGCGGGTAGTTCTTCTCGATCAGTACGTGGCGGTAGAAACGTCCCATCTCCTTGATCGCAAATACACCGATGGCTCCGAATGACCTGGTCGCTACCGGAAGCACCTCGCCCTGTGCAACATATGCACGCAGCTTGCAGTCAGCAGTAGACTGTAAACGATAGAAGGTGATGTCTCCGGGTATGATGTCTCCCTCAAGTGTTCCGTTGGTCACTTCGATCGGAAGGCTTCTTGCCATGATCATCTGATACTTCATCTCGTGGCTGGACAGCTTCTTTGAGCAGGTGTTTCCACAGTGGAATCCCATAAATGTATCGGTATGCTTGTAATCGAACTTGCCTTCGATAGACTCCTTGTACATATCTTTCGGTACAGAGTTGTTGATATCGAGCAGTGTAACGGCATCCTCAGAAATGCAGGTTCCGATGAACTCGCTTAAGCATCCGTAGATATCTACCTCACAGGATACCGGGATTCCTCTGCCGGTCAGACGGCTGTTGACATAGCAGGGAACGAATCCAAACTGTGTCTGGAATGCAGGCCAGCACTTTCCGGCAATAGCCACATACTTGCGATATCCCTTGTGTGCCTCTACCCAGTCAAGCAGGGTCAGCTCATACTGTGCGAGCTTTGCAAGGATCTCGGGCTTTTTATTTCCGGCACCGAGCTCTTTTTCCATGTCTGCAACTACCTCAGGAATTCTCTCATCGCCCTCGTGCTTGTTAAATGCCTCGAATAAATCAAGCTCTGAGTTCTCCTCGATCTCTACGCCGAGATTGTATAACTGCTTGATCGGTGCATTACATGCAAGGAAGTTGAGCGGTCTCGGACCAAAAGAGATGATCTTTAAGTCAGATAATCCGATGATAGCTCTTGCGATCGGAAGAAATCCGTGGATCATATCTGCGAGGTCGTCTGCATCGCCAACCGGATACTCAGGGATATAAGCGCCTACGTTGCGCAGCTTTAAATTGTAGCTGGCATTGAGCATACCACAGTATGCATCGCCGCGTCCCTGAATCAGGTCGTTCTGTGACTCCTCAGCAGCAGCGACAAACATCTTCGGTCCGTCAAAATGCTTTGCCAACAGTGTCTCAGAGATCTCAGGACCGAAGTTTCCGAGATATACACAAAGTGCGTTACATCCGGCTGCCTTGATATCCTCTAATGCCTGAACCATGTGGATCTCGCTCTCTACGATACATACGGGACACTCATAGATGTCATCCTTGCCATACTTGCCCTCATATGCTGCTACGAGTGCTTTTCTGCGGTTTACAGATAAAGACTCCGGGAAACAGTCACGGCTGACTGCCACAATACCTACTTTTACTTTGGGAATGTTGTTCATGTTTTTATCCTCCTGATTTTTTATTCTTAAAATATTATTTTACAGAGATATTCTCACCGATCAGCCCGATGTGTGAGCCTTCCGGCAAGCTGCCCTGTGCGTGTCCGATCAACCATTTGTTCTTTGCAGTGATGAGTGCGTCCTCCCAGCCCTCGTGAGCCTTATCAAGCGGCAGGTTCGTGTCCTTCGGCAGCACGATCGCTACCTGAAACTTATTGTCACCGACACTGCACGGTGCATAGTGGAGTGTCGTCGCATACAGCTCTACGGCAGTTCCCTTCGGCACTAAAAATGCCTCAATCAGCGAAGTATCATAGGTAAAATCGTCTG
>CALBJL010000064.1 GCA_937893485.1 uncultured bacterium
AGATCAAAAAGAAGGTGGGCGACAACGTACTTGAGCTTGCGCGCACAACGGATATTATCGGCACGCTCAGCGGACGGAAACACCCGGGGCAGTTTTTATGCGGTTTTTCGATGGAGACCGAGCATATGCTGGAAAATTCCAGAGCAAAGCTGGAGAAAAAGAATCTGGACATGATCGTAGCGAACAATCTGCGCACGGAGGGAGCCGGATTCGGAACGGAGACAAACGTCGTGACCCTGATCCGTGTGGATGGACAGACCGAACTGCCGAAACTGTCAAAGCTGGACGTATCACACCGCATTCTGGATGAGGTTGTGCGTATATTTGATAAAAAATAACAGATGCGCACCTTGCGGAAATGAAGTATATGCTTCGCATACCGCTCGGGCGAAAAAGAGTCGCATGCGGCTCTTTTTTTACTTGCAATCAGCCGGCTTTGGTGCTATAGTGAAAATACAATGAGTAACATGTTAGTTGATAAAATATTTCAAGCTAGGAGGAGAAAAATGGACATTCGTTACTCTGCAAATCAGAAAGATGTCAAGCGCTACACCACACAGGAACTGCGCGACGAATTTCTTATCACAGGGCTGTATCAGCCTGACCGTGTCGTTGCGGTATATTCACACGTTGACCGTATGGTTACGTTCGGCTGTATGCCGGTGACCAGAGAAGTCTCTCTCGATGACGGTATCGAAGTATATGCAAACTTCGGAACCGACTATATTTTACAGCGCAGGGAGATCGGTATCTTTAACATTGGAGGCAAGGGCAGCATCAAGGTGGACGGCACCGTTTATGAGCTGGACTACAAGGACTGCCTCTACATCACAATGGGCGCAAAGGAAGTGCTGTTTTCTTCAGCAGATGCCGCTGCACCCGCAAAGTTCTATATGGTGAGCGCCCCTGCACACAGAGCATATGAGACAAAGCTGTTGACGCTCGCAGACGCAGCAAAGCGCCCGCTCGGAGACACTGCGCTCAGCAACAAGCGCGTAATCAACCAGTTTATTCACCCCGATGTATTACAGACCTGTCAGCTTTGCATGGGAATGACCGTGTTAGAGCCGGGAAGCGTATGGAATACGATGCCTGCGCATACACATGAGCGCCGGATGGAGATCTATACCTATTTTGAAGTGCCGGACGATCAGGTTGTATTTCATTTTATGGGTGAGGGCGATGAGACACGCCACATTGTGATGCACAATGAGGATGCTGTGATTTCACCGTCATGGTCAATTCATGCAGGAGCGGGTACATGCAATTATACATTTATCTGGGCAATGGGGGGAGAAAATCAGGAGTTTGATGACATGGATCATATCAAGACTCCGGATCTTCGTTAACGTGGTAGTTAGCATCTATACATAACATACCAAAAAGGGAGAACAATCATGGATTCATTTTCAAACGTATTTTCATTAGAGGGTAAGGTAGCACTCGTGACAGGAGCATCCTACGGTATCGGATTTGCGATCGCATCTGCATATGCAAAGGCAGGCGCTACAATCGTATTTAACGACATCAAGCAGGAACTCGTGGACAAGGGCATCGCAGCTTACAAGGAGCTGGGCATCGATACACACGGTTATGTGTGTGATGTGACCGATGAGGCAGCCGTTGACGCGATGGTCGCACAGATCGAGAAGGAGGTCGGCGTGATCGATATTCTCGTAAACAATGCCGGCATTATCAAGCGTATTCCGATGACAGAGATGACCGCAGAGCAGTTCCGTCAGGTGATTGATGTAGACCTGAATGCTCCGTTTATCGTATCTAAGGCAGTCATTCCGTCCATGATCAAAAAGGGACACGGAAAGATCATCAACATCTGTTCGATGATGTCCGAGCTCGGACGCGAGACCGTATCCGCATACGCAGCAGCAAAGGGTGGACTGAAAATGCTGACGAAAAACATCTGCTCAGAGTACGGACAGTACAACATCCAGTGTAACGGTATCGGACCCGGATACATCGAGACTCCGCAGACTGCACCGCTGCGTGAGGTTCAGCCCGATGGATCAAGACATCCGTTTGACCAGTTTATCTGTGCAAAGACTCCGGCAAACCGCTGGTTAAAGCCCGAGGAGCTGCAGGGTCCCGCAGTGTTCCTTGCATCCGATGCATCCGATGCAGTCAACGGACACATTCTGTATGTAGATGGCGGTATTTTAGCTTATATCGGAAAACAGCCGCAGTAAAGCGTAGTTACAATTATTTGAGAAGTGTTTGATAAATTATAGAAGGAGAAATTATTATGAGCGATATTTTAGAGCAGTTAGCAGGTTACGGTGTCGTACCTGTTGTCGTATTAAACCGTGCAGAGGATGCAAAGCCGTTAGCAGAGGCGCTTTGCAAAGGTGGATTAAAGTGTGCGGAGGTTACCTTCCGTACCGATGCAGCAGAGGAATCGATTAAGATCATGACCGAGAATTTCCCGGATATGCTTGTCGGAGCAGGAACCGTGCTCACGATCGATCAGGTAGACCGCGCAGTGGCAGCAGGCGCAAAGTTCATTGTCAGCCCCGGATTTGACCCTGAGATCGTAGATTACTGTCTGTCAAAGGACATTCTGGTACTGCCCGGATGTGTCACACCTTCCGAGGTCGCACAGGGTGTCAAGAGAGGCTTGAAGGTATTAAAGTTCTTCCCGGCAGAGCAGGCAGGCGGACTCGCTATGATCAAGGCGATGGCTGCACCTTATACGAACGTGAAGTTTATGCCGACAGGCGGTATCAATGCAAAGAATCTGGAAGAGTATCTGTCATTCGGCAAGATCGCAGCATGCGGCGGAAGCTGGATGGTAAAGGCAGATCTCGTAGACAACAAGCAGTATGACAAGATCGAGGCAATGACCAGAGAGGCAGTGGAGCTCGTGAAGAAAATCCGCGGTTAATTGGTGGCAAAAAGGAGAAAATATTACCATGAGTAAGAAAGTAGTGACAATGGGTGAGATCATGTTACGTTTATCCACACCCGGCAATGAGCGCTTTATTCAGGCAGACGAATTTGATGTATGCTATGGCGGCGGAGAGGCAAACGTAGCAGTTTCTCTCGCAAATTACGGATATGACACTCAGTTTGTGACCGCAGTACCGGACAATCCGATCGGTGCATGTGCAGTCGCGGCACTCAGAAAACACAACGTCGGAACAGATTTTATCGCAAAGAGCGGCGAGCGTCTCGGCATCTATTTCTTAGAGACCGGATCAGCGATGCGTGCGAGCAATGTCGTCTATGACCGTGCGCACAGCGCGATTTCCACTGCATCTGTCGATGAATTTGATTTTAATGCGATCTTCAAGGATGCAGACTGGTTTCATTTCACCGGAATCACACCCGCAGTCTCAGATGCGGCGATTGAGCTGACCGAGGCAGCATTAAAGGCAGCCAGGAAAGCCGGTGTGACCGTATCCGTAGACTTAAACTTCCGCAAAAAGCTGTGGAGCTCCGAGAAGGCACAGAAGGTCATGACCAATCTGATGCAGTATGTAGATGTGTGTATCGGAAATGAGGAAGATGCGGAAAAGGTGCTTGGATTCAAGGCAAAAGAGACCGATGTCACAAAGGGCGAGCTGAATCTGGCAGGCTATGAGGATGTATTTAACCAGATGGCAGACAAGTTTGGCTTCAAGTATATCATCAGCTCCCTGCGCCAGTCATACTCTGCCTCAAACAACGGCTGGAGTGCATGTATCATGGATGGCAAGACACGTGAATTCTATCATTCCAGAACCTATTCCGTGACACCGATCGTAGACCGTGTCGGCGGCGGGGATTCCTTTGCGGCAGGCGTGATCTGCGGCTTACTGGATGGCAAGGATATGAAGCAAGCACTGGAGTTTGGCGTAGCGGCATCCGCACTCAAGCACACGATCCCCGGAGACTTTAACCTCGTGACGAGAGCGGAAGTAGACAATCTCGCGGGCGGTGACGGTTCCGGCCGTGTACAGAGATAATGATAGTGTATAGAGGACAAGTTTATGTATGTAAAAAACAGTGATAAGGAATATCAGGATCTGGGTGGCGGCGTTGTCCGCAAGGTATTGGCTTACAGCGACAACATCATGAACGTGGAGCTTTTGTTCGAGCCCGGAGCAAAGGGGGAGATGCATGCACATCCCCACGAGCAGATCGGTTATATCATAGAGGGCAGCCTTGTATTTCACGAGGAGGGCAAAGAGGATGTGACACTGAACACAGGTGATACCTATATTGTCGGGCCGAATGTGCCGCACGGTATCGACTGTCTGACCAAAGTAAAGCTGCTGGACATCTTCACACCCATGAGAGAGGATTTTATTTAAGTACCGGAAGGGATAGACATGGACAAATCATTAAATCAACAGACCTACGACAGATGCAGAAAAGATATTATGACGTTTGCGCTGAAGCCGGGAGAGCCGGTTTCAGCCGCAAAGCTGGCGGAGCGTTACAACGTGAGCCGCACACCGGCGCGTGAGGCATTGGTGCGGCTGCAGTCAGAGGGAATGGTGGACATATTTCCGCAGTCCAAATCGATGATTTCAAAGATCGATATCACACGTGCGAGACAGGAGTGGTTTATCCGGAAAACGCTGGAGATCGCGATGACGGATGCATTCTTTGAGAACGTGACGCAGAAGGATATTGAAGAAATGAAAAAATATGCCAGAGTCTGTGAGCGTATCGGTGAACAGCCCCGAAACCACGAGACATCCTATGAATATCTGATCAACGATAACAAATTTCATGCGGTGACGTATTATGTGGCAGGTGAGGCACTGGCAGCGGAGATCATCAGCTCTACGATGGCGCATTATAGTCGTGTGCGTCTGTTGGTTGATTTGGACAACGAAAACAAAGACCGGACCGTGGCAGACCATGAGGATCTGATCCGTCTCATTGAAGCGGGGGACAAGGAAGGATACCGTGCGGCTTTGGGTAAGCACTTAGGTCGTGTTATCGGAGACATTGAACTGATGAACAAGCAGGCGCCGCACCTGTTTGATATGGGTCAGTAGAACACACAGGGGGTAAAATCATGAAATTATGCAGAGAGGCATTGCAGGATGCCGCAGCATGGAAACAGATCGGAATCAATGTGCCGGGCTATGATGTGGCACAGATTGCCGAAAATACAAAAAAAGCACCGGTATGGGTACATTTCGGTGTCGGAAATATTTTCCGTATTTTTATCGGCGGTATCGCTGATAAGCTGATCGAGAACGGCGAATCGGACAAAGGTATTATCTGTGCCGAGACGTTTGACTATGACATTGTAAACAAAATTTATGATCCGTATGACAATCTCGTTCTGGCAGTCACATTAAAGGCAGACGGATCTACCGAGAAAAAGGTACTGGGATCACTTGCAGAGGCGATTCCCGCGAATGCCAAGTCCGCGGATAGCTGGAACCGCTTAAAGGAGATCTTCGCAGATCCCGGTCTGCAGATGATCTCCTTTACCGTCACAGAAAAAGGCTATGCCTTAAAGGGCTCTGACGGAAACTATCTGCCGTTTGTAGTGCCGGATATCGAGAATGGACCGGAGGCACCGGCAGGTGCAATGGCAGTCGTGACAGCGATGCTTTACCATCGTTTTGAGACATGTGGCGCACCGCTTGCGGTTGTCAGCATGGACAACTGTTCACACAACGGCGAAAAACTGCAGAATTCCGTGCTTACGATGGCGCAGGAATGGCTTTCACGCGGCTTTGTGACAGAGGCATTCCTTGACTATCTGAAGGATGAGACAAAGATCAGCTTCCCGTGGTCGATGATAGATAAGATCACACCCCGCCCGAGCACAGAGATCGCAGATGCGTTAGAGGCTGACGGCATCGAGGCAATGCAGCCTGTCATCACAGAGAAAAAGACCTATATTGCGCCGTTTGTTAACGCAGAGGGACCGCAGTATCTGGTTATTGAGGACAAATTCCCGAACGGAAGACCTGCGCTTGAGAAAGCAGGTGTATATCTGACGACGCGCGATACGGTCAATGAGGTGGAGCGTATGAAGGTGACAACCTGCCTGAATCCGCTGCATACGGCACTGGCTGTATACGGCTGTCTGCTCGGCTATACATCAATCGCTGCCGAGATGCAGGATGAGCAGCTCACAAAGCTCGTAGACGGCATCGGTCCGAAGGAGGGCATGAAGGTTGTCTGTGATCCGGGTATCTTAAGCCCCGATGCGTTCGTAAAGGAAGTCATTGAGCAGCGTCTGCCCAATAAGTTTATTCCGGATACGCCTCAGCGTATTGCGTGCGATACCTCTCAGAAGGTAGGTATCCGCTACGGTGAGACGATCAAATCCTATGTAGAAAAATACGGCAGTGCAAAAGACCTGCATTATGTGCCGATTGCGATTGCAGGATGGCTGCGCTATCTGATCGGTGTGGATGATAACGGCGCGGCGTTCGAGCTGTCACCCGATCCGATGCTCGCAGAGCTTCAGGGAATGCTCGAGGGTGTGAAGCTGGGTGATCCCGACTCTGTCGGCGACAAGTTAAAGCCGATTTTATCTAACGCGAACATCTTCGGAAGTGACCTGTATGCAGCAGGCATCGGCTCACGTATTGAGGAGCTGGTAAAGGAAGAACTTGCAGGAACCGGTGCGGTTCGTGCTACTTTAAAGAAATACGTCTGATATTTTCCCCTTGATTGTGCAAATTGCATAAAGTTAAGGTGGAGATTTAGGTGAATTTACCACTTTACACTAACATGTCAGAATGCTATGATAATAACATCAACTAACATGTCAGAGCGGCGCAGCCCTATAAAAGGCAGTCGCTCTGGACGAAAAAACTAACTACTATATTTAGGGAGGACAAACAATGAAAAAGAGATTAGTTTCACTGATGCTCGTGGGAGCTATGGCATTTTCTATGACAGCATGTGGACTGAAGGCAGAGGAGCCTGCAGCAGATGACAGCCAGACAGAGGAGCCTGCAGCGGATGATGCCGCAGCAGATGATGCAGCAACAGACGATACAGCAGCGGATGACGCAGCAGCAGACGATACAGCTGCCGATGCAGCAGCAGCCGGTGATCCCGCAGTTACATTAGTAATGGCAGAGGTAAACCCGTTAGACACCATCGTAGGACAGATGGACAGCAAGTTCAAAGAGGAGGTTGAGAGACTTTCCGGCGGATCTATCACCATCGACCTTCAGGCATCCGGTGTACTTGGATCTGAGAACGATGTCTTAGATGCAATGCTCGGTGGAGCAGGAACGATCCAGATGTCACGTATTTCCGCATTCGCATTAACGAGCTACGGCGGAGAAAAGTCTTCATTACTTTCACTTCCTTACACATGGGAGAGCAGAGAGCACTGGTGGAATTTCGCAGAGTCTGATCTGGCTCAAGAGTTCTTACAGGAGCCCTCAGAGAACGGTTCAGGTATCCGCGGACTGTTCTACGGTGAGGAAGGCTTCCGTCACTTCTTCTCAAATCAGGAGCTGAAGGACATCAACAGCTTAAATGGCATGAAGATCCGTGTATCGAACGATCCGATCATGAACGGTCTGGTTGAAGGATTGGGAGCAAACCCGACAGTCGTAGATTTCGGTGAGTTATATTCCGCATTACAGACCGGTGTAGTTGACGCTGCTGAGCAGCCGATCGCAAACTACAAGTCAAATGCATTCCCTGAGGTTGCTAACAACCTGATCCTTGATGGACATACCTTAGGTGCTGTACAGGTTATCATCACAGATGAGGCATGGGACAGCTTAACAGATGCACAGAAGGATGCTATGACAGAGGCAGGAAAGCTTGCATCTGCATTCTGTAAAGAGATCTCTGCATCTGCTGAGGCAGAGGTTCTTCAGGCATTAAAGGATGAGGGATGTAACGTAACAGAAGTATCTGATCTGACACCTTGGAAAGAGGCATGCCAGAAGGTTACAGAGGAGAACACAAAGGGACAGGAAGATCTGTATCAGCAGTTACTTGACTTTGCTAACTAATAGAATTCTTCTCAAAAAGAATATGTGAGTGTGAAATGGGCACAGAGCCGTATCTGGCTCTGTGCTCATTGATTTTAAAAAACAATGAACTAACAGGAAAGGAGAGTCAAAAATGCCTGCTATTTTTGAAAAACTCGACAAAATCCGTCCCTTCTATGATATGGTAGACAAAGCAGTGCTCGTGATCTGCAAGCTGTTACTGATCGCAGATATCATCATCACCAGCTATCAGGTAGTAGGACGTTACGTTCCGTTTATTCCCGATCCGGCATGGACGGAGGAAACTATTCTGACATTGATGTCTTATATGGCAGTGCTGTCTGCCGCACTTGCGATCCGCCGCGGCGCGCATATCCGTATGACTGCGCTCGACCAGTATCTGCCCAAGGCATTTGTTAAAGCATTGGATATTCTGTCAGATGCTGCCGTGCTTGTACTGGCAGTTATCATGATGACTCAGGGCTGGACATATGCCAGAACGATTGGTGGCAAGGGTACTTATGTCAGCATGACATGGTTATCCAGATTTTGGATGTATTTTCCGGTATGCTTAGCCGGTATCGCAATGATCGTATTTGAGGTGGAGGCATTGTATACACATATCCGGTCATTCTTTGTGAAAGGAGGCGAGGAAGCATGATTTTAGCAGCAGCATCTAATTCAACAGCGATCGCAGTTCTGCTGATCAGCTTTTTAGTAATGATCTTACTTCGTTTCCCGATTGCATATGCAGTTGGTCTTTCCTCTGTGTTTTGTCTTATGAGTCAGGGGCTTCCGCTCTCTACGCTCTGTCAGTTCATGGTAAAGGGTATCAGTTCTTTCTCATTGATGGCGGTGCCGTTCTTTATCACGATGGGTGTATTGATGGGTTCCGGTGGTATTTCTGAGAAGCTGATCGCACTGGCAGATGCCTGTGTAGGCTGGATGACCGGTGGTATGGCGATGGTAAACATCGTAGCATCTTATTTCTTCGGTGGTATTTCCGGATCTGCATCCGCAGATACCGCATCACTGGGAACGATTCTGATTCCGATGATGGTAGAGCAGGGATATGATGATGATTTCTCTACCGCAGTTACAATTACATCTTCTTGTGAAGGTCTGTTAGTACCGCCGTCACACAACATGGTTATCTATGCGACATCCGCCGGTGGAATCTCCGTAGGAGCGCTGTTTCTCGCAGGATATCTCCCGGGTGCGTTACTTGCTGTTTCCCTGATGGTTGGATCATACATCATCTCCAAGAAACGCCATTATCCGAAAGGAGCAAAGTTCTCTCTGAAGAATCTTGGAAAACAGCTCAGCGTATCGTTCTGGGCGCTGGCAGCAGTTATCATCGTAGTAGTCGGCGTTGTAGGCGGCGCATTTACCGCTACCGAGTCCGCAGCGATCGCGGTTATTTACTCGCTGATCGTTTCTGTATTTATTTACAAGGGACTCGACTGGAAGGGTGTATGGAATGTACTGGAGGACTGTGTCAATACACTGTCTATCGTATTGATCCTGATTTCTACTTCCGCAGTATTTGGAAACTGTCTGACCAGATTACATGTGCCGGATCTGGCTGCAACGGCTATCACGGATATCAGCTCGAACCCGTATGTTGTTGCATTACTGCTGAACCTGATACTGTTAGTGCTCGGATGTATCATGGATATGGCACCGATCATTCTGATCGCTACACCGATCCTGCTTCCGATCGCTACTGCGATTGGTATCTCGCCGATTCAGTTTGGTATCATGATGGTATTGAACTGCGGCATTGGTCTGCTGACACCTCCGGTTGGAGCCGTGCTCTTTATCGGATCTGCGGTTGGCAAGGTTAAGATGGAGCGCGTTGTAAAGGCAACCCTGCCATTCTATCTGTGCATGATTATTACACTGTTACTGATTACATTTATTCCGGAGATCAGTATGTTGTTACCTGATTTACTCAATTAACCATATGCGGTGCAACACGGTGATTGAAAAATAAAGAAAGTAGCCCTTAGCGACCGAAAGTTAAGGGCTACTGTATTATACAGAATTGTGAGACAATATCGTTTTTTGGGACTAGGAGGAAATTATGGCAAAGGAAAGAGTAATACAGTTTGGTGAAG
Source organism: uncultured bacterium (assembly GCA_937893485.1). Lineage (GTDB taxonomy): Bacteria > Bacillota > Clostridia > Lachnospirales > Lachnospiraceae > W0P33-017. The sequence continues at coordinate 10,058 of CALBJL010000064.1, forward strand.
GTGGATTTCTTCGTGGATTTGTAGACTATTTTTTGTATAAACTGAATGAAAAAGAGGTTTGGGAAGGAAAAGTCGTGATCGTTCAGCCGATCGAAAAAGGTATGTGCGAGCTTTTGAGTTCCCAGAATTGTGAATATAATCTGTACCTGAGAGGTATTGAGAATGGACAGACTGTCAACGAGCGCACACATATCGATGTAATCAGCCGTTGTGTCAACCCGTACAAAGAGTTTGATGCTTATATGGAGCTGGCAGCGAATCCGGATATGCGTTTTATCATTTCCAACACGACAGAGGCAGGTATCGAGTATCTCGGAACAGAGAAGCTGGAGGATCGTCCCGCAAAGTCTTATCCCGCAAAGCTGACACAGCTTTTATATAAGAGATATGAGTTGGGGCTGCCCGGATTTATCCTGATTCCGTGTGAGCTGATTGACAACAACGCAGGCTTTTTGAAAGAGTATATTTTAAAATATGCAACGTTATGGGAACTGCCGGAAGGCTTTACAAAGTGGATCAATGAGGAATGTGATTTCTGTAATTCACTCGTAGACCGTATCGTGACCGGTTATCCGCGTGACGAGGCAGAGGAGCTCTGGAAAGAGATCGGTTATCAGGATAACTGCTTAGATACCGCAGAGATTTTCCATCTGTGGGTGATCGAGGGACATCATGAGGATGAGCTTCCGTTTAACAAGGCAGGCTACAATATCGTATGGACAGACGATGTAAAACCGTACAAAAAGCGCAAAGTCCGCATCTTAAACGGTGGACATACATCGATGGTACTTGGTGCATATCTGTACGGACAGACGACAGTCGGCGAGTGCTTAAAGGACGAGACCGTATCTGCATTCTTAAAGAAGTGTATCTTTGACGAGATCGTACCGACCCTTGGAAATACCGAGACGGACATCAATTTCGGAAAGGCAGTGTTAGAGCGTTTTTCTAATCCGTTTATCAAGCACATGCTGTTATCGATCGCATTGAACTCTGTCAGCAAATTCCAGGTACGTGTGTTGCCGACGATCCTTGAGTACAAGGAGAAATACGGTGCATATCCGCCGGCGCTGACCTTCTCTATGGCAGCACTGATCGCATTCTACCGTACCGACGATGCGAACGACGGTGAGGAGATCATGAAATTCATGAAGGATGCATCCGTGGCAGATATTATGGCACGCGAAGATTACTGGGGCGGCGATATTACAGAGATGACTCCGCTCGTAGAGGGGTACTACAATCTGATTCAGGAAAAAGGAATGAAGGCTGCCTATGAGCAGGTTCTTTCCGAGAAAGAGGCTTATTAAATATGCAGGAATTTATCAAGATTAATGCTGCGGACAACGTAGCCGTCGCACTGCGCGACTATGCAAAGGGGGAAACACTGTGTGTGGACGGCACAGAGGTGACTTTAGCGGAGGATATTGCCAGAGGACATAAGTTCACGCTGACAGACCTTGCAGCCGGAGCTGCCGTCATCAAATACGGTTTCCCGATCGGCTATACAAAAGAAGCGGTAGGAAAAGGCTGCCACATCCATGTACACAATCTGAAAACCGGTCTGGGCGATGATCTTAGTTATGCTTATCATCCAGCAGCGGTGGCGGATCGTGTCTGTGATCTGCCGGAAAAGGACCGCTATTTCATGGGATATGAGCGCACGGACGGAAAAGCAGGTGTCCGCAATGAGCTGTGGATTGTGCCGACAGTCGGCTGTGTCAATTCCATTGCCGGAGCGATCGCAGCGCGGTGTCAGGATCTCAAATGCGACAATATCGAGGCAGTTGTCTCCTATTCCCACCCGTACGGATGTTCACAGATGGGTGAGGATCAGGAAAATACGAGAAAAGCGCTGGCAGGTCTGATCACGCATCCGAATGCGGGTGGAGTGCTCGTGCTCGGACTCGGCTGCGAGAATTCAAATATTGACGTATTAAAGCCGTATTTAGGTGATTATGATGAGAGCCGGGTACATTTTCTGGTATGTCAGGACGTAGAGGATGAGGTCGGAGAGGCTGTGAAGATCATGCAGGAGCTGGCAGAAAATGCCGCAAAGTGTGTGCGTACACAGGTTCCGGTCAGCAAGCTCGTGATCGGCATGAAGTGCGGCGGCTCTGACGGACTGAGCGGCATCACGGCAAATCCGATGGTCGGCGAGCTGTCCGATCTCGTGACGGGCGCAGGCGGCAGCACGATACTGACAGAAGTACCGGAGATGTTTGGCGCGGAGACGATTCTCATGGATCGATGCGTAAATGAGGAAGTATTTGAAAAAACAGTCCATCTGATCAACGATTTTAAGGATTATTTCAGACGGCACAATCAGACGATCTATGAGAATCCGTCGCCCGGAAACAAAAAGGGCGGAATCTCAACATTGGAGGATAAGGCACTCGGCTGTACGCAGAAGTCAGGATCTTCAAAGGTCGTGGATGTGCTGGCGTATGCACAGCCGGTCGAAAAAGCAGGACTCAACCTGCTCAGCGCACCGGGTAACGACCTTGTAGCGAGTACCGCACTCGCGGTCAGCGGCGCACAGATCGTATTGTTTACGACCGGACGGGGCACGCCGTTTGCCAGTGCAGTACCGACGGTCAAGGTGTCATCAAATACACAGCTTTCCGAAAAGAAAAAGGGCTGGATCGATTTTAATGCCGGAAAATTATTAGAGGACGGCATGACTCTGGAGGAGCTCGGGCTGGAATTCTATGAATATGTGCTGACAGTCGCAAATGGTCAGAAGGTCAAGAGTGAGGATGCCGGATACAGAGATCTGGCGATCTTCAAGCAGGGCGTAACATTATAACATTATATATAGAAGGAACGGACAAAAATAAGGAGGTAACGAGCAATGAAAGCATTTATGGATAAGGACTTTTTACTGGATACAGACACTGCGAAAAAGCTGT
>CALBJL010000065.1 GCA_937893485.1 uncultured bacterium
GGCTATGTGTGCGAAGGACACATCGAGCCAAGGCTGAAGAGACAGCGAGACACCGTTGGGCAATCGGAGCAGCCTGACGGGATACTGCCGGGATTGCAGCCGAAAAGCCCTCGATGATATGCTTGCGGGAGCTGCGTCCTCCAATTCATAGTGTTCATTTCCACAGTATACTTCACAAAATAAAATACCGCAACCACGGTATGAACCCCAAAAGCCCTGTATATACTAAGAAATGGCAGCGAAGATCATGGGAATTGTGAGAAGTGCACAAAAAAATGATGTAAAACTTGGCTATTTGTCATATTGCGGAAACGTTACCGGAATGCTAATATGTATTCAACGGAAACGTTACCGGAAACAATACCGAGAACGCTGCCGGAACTATTGTATGACACAAAAAAATGGAGGAAGAAAAATGAAGAAGAAAATTGTGTGCGCACTGATGTGCATGGCAATGGTTGCAACCACACTCGCTGGCTGCGGCTCAACAGCAGACGACAACGCAGCAACAGACAATGCGGCAGATGACGCAACAGATGATGCATCAGACGAGACAACTGATGATGCAGAAGGTGATACCGCAGCAAGCGGTGAGGGAAAGGTATACTACCTGAATTTCAAGCCCGAGCAGGCAGATGCGTGGGTAGACTTAGCAGAAAAGTACACAGAGGAGACTGGCGTACCGGTAACTGTAGAGACTGCAGCATCAGGAACTTATGAGCAGACCTTAAAGTCAGAGATGGCAAAGACAGATGCTCCGACCCTATTCCAGGTAAACGGACCGGTTGGTCTGGCTTCATGGAAGGATTACTGCTATGACCTCAAGGACAGCGAAGTTTACAAGCAGGTAAAGAGCGATGACTTCGTATTAAAGGATGGGGATGCAGTAGACGGTATCGCATATGTTATTGAGACTTACGGTATTATTTACAACACCACACTGTTAAACGAGTATTGTCAGACTGACGGAGCAGTGATTTCTTCTGCTGACGAGATCAACAGCTTTGACAAGTTAAAGGCAGTTGCAGATGACATTCAGGCAAAGAAGGATGAGCTCGGAATTATGGGTGCATTCACTTCCGCAGGTATGGATTCATCTTCAGACTGGAGATTCAAGACACATTTAGCAAACCTTCCGATCTATTATGAGTACAAGGACAGAGGAATCGGATCTACCGATGCGATTGAGGGAACTTACCTTGACAACTACAAGCAGATCTGGGATCTGTATATCACAGATTCTACCTGTGAGCCGACCATGATTTCTTCTAAGACCGGTGAGGACGCAGCAGCAGAGTTCGCTATGGGCGATGCAGTATTTTATCAGAACGGAACATGGGCTTACGCAGATATTACCTCTGAGGGTCTGACCGATGATGAACTCGGCATGTTACCGATTTACATCGGAGCACCCGGAGAAGAGAATCAGGGATTATGTACAGGATCTGAGAACTACTGGTGTGTAAACAAGAATGCTTCTGAGGCAGACATTCAGGCAACACTTGACTTCCTGAACTGGTGCATTACTTCCGACACAGGTCGTGACGCTATCGCAAACACCATGGGATTCCTGACACCTTTCAAGAGCTTTGACGATGGATATATGCCTTCTAACCCGTTAGTAGCAATCGCTGATGGCTACATTGCAGACGGAAAGACCGCTGTATCATGGAACTTCTCATCTATCCCTTCAGAGACATGGAAGGATAACGTAGGAGCAGCATTGACAGAGTACGCACAGGGTACTGGCGACTGGTCAGCAGTTGAGGATGCATTCGTAAACGGATGGGCTACTGAGTATGCAGCAGCTCACGCAGAGTAATACGGCGCATGAACAAATGAATAATGGGCGGTTTTTATAACCGCCCATTTTTACTACACGAAGTGTGTAGTAAACCGCTAATTTAAGGGAGTGAACCAGACTATGAACACAAAATCAATGAAAAAATATTCGCCGATTTTTGTACTTCCTACGTTCGCAGCATTTTTGATCGGCTTTATTATCCCGTTTATCATGGGAATTTATCTGTCATTTTGTAAATTTACGACAGTTACAGATGCAAAGCCCGTAGGCTTTAGCAATTATCTGAAGGTCTTTCAGGATCCGACCTTCGTACATTCACTGTGGTATACCGCATTATTTACCATAGTATCCGTGATCACGATCAACCTGTTTGCATTCACGATCGCGATGTTACTGACGAAAGCAATGAGAGGAACAAACGTATTCAGAACCGTATTCTTCATGCCGAACCTGATCGGAGGAATCGTGTTAGGTTATATCTGGCAGTTGATTTTAAACGGTGTGTTGTTATACTTTGACCGTACTCTGACATATAGCGCCACTTATGGTTTCTGGGGTCTCGTTATCCTGATGAACTGGCAGCAGATCGGATATATGATGATTATCTATATCGCGGGTATCCAGAACATTCCGGGAGAACTGATTGAGGCAGCCGAGATTGATGGTGCGAGCAAGTGGCAGATTTTACGCAATGTGACGATTCCGATGCTGATGCCGTCCATTACGATCTGCAGTTTCCTGACACTTACCAACGGCTTCAAGCTGTTTGACCAGAATATGGCACTGACCGGTGGAGCACCGTCAGACAAATCCCAGATGCTCGCACTGAATATCTTTGATACCTTTTACGGCAGAACCGGATGGGAAGGTGTCGGTCAGGCAAAGGCTGTGATATTTTTTATCTTAGTAGCAGCCATCGCATTGATCCAGTTGCGTGCAACTAGAAGTAAGGAGGTACAGCAGTAATGGATAAGAAAAATAAGGTTACATTTGGCACCATCTTTTTCTCAATTCTGAGTGTACTGTGGTTATTCCCGATATTTGTGGTGCTGGTCAATTCATTTAAGAAAAAGACTTATATCAGCAAGATGCCGTTTTCGATTCCGCAGGGAAAGGCATTTGTAGGACTGCAGAACTACACAAACGGCATTAAAAAGATTGGATTTTTCCAGGCATTCGGTTATTCACTCTGGATCACGGTTGCTTCCGTGGCAGTGATCATCCTGTTTACATCCATGTGTGCATGGTACATCACACGTGTAAAAAATAAGGCGACGAGTTCCCTGTATTACCTGTGTGTATTCTCAATGATCGTTCCGTTCCAGATGGTTATGTTTACACTGTCCAAGCTGGCAGATATGCTTCACATGGGCAATCCGATGGGTATTATCATCGTATATCTCGGATTCGGTGCAGGACTGGCGGTATTCATGTTCTGCGGATTTGTAAAATCTATTCCGATTGAGATTGAGGAAGCAGCCATGATCGACGGATGTAATCCGCTCGAGATCTTCTTCCAGGTGGTACTTCCGGTATTGAAGCCGACCTGTATTTCCGTAGCGATCTTGCAGACGATGTGGATCTGGAACGACTACCTGTTACCATATCTGGTGCTGGATATCACAAAATATAAGACGATTCCGATCGCCATCCAGTATCTGAAAGGCGGATACGGAGCAATCGACATGGGAGCGATGATGGGTATGCTGGTACTCGCTATCATCCCGATCGTAATATTCTATATGTTCTGCCAGAGATATATTATTGAGGGCGTAGTGGCAGGCGCAGTAAAGGGCTAAGAGGAGAATAGGAACAATGACAAGAAGTAGTGGCATCTTATTACCGGTGAGTGCACTTCCGGGAAAATATGGAATTGGTTGTTTTTCAAAGGAAGCATATGCGTTTGTAGATTTTCTGGAGGCTGCGGGGCAGAAGCTGTGGCAGATCCTTCCGTTAGGACAGACGAGTTATGGAGATTCACCGTATCAGTCATTTTCAACGTTTGCAGGCAATCCGTATTTTATCAGTCTGGAGGCGTTGATTGAAGAAGGTGTATTGACTGAAAAAGAGTGTGACGGGGCAGATTTCGGCAGCGATGCGACGAGTATTGACTACGGAAAAATGTATGAGGCGCGTTACGTCGTTCTGCGAAAAGCATTTGAGCGTTCACATGTGGAGAAGGATGCAGACTATGTGAAATTCTGTGAGGAAAACAGTTTCTGGCTGGATGATTATGCACTGTATATGGCAGTTAAGGCAGACCATGATGCGAAATGCTGGAGCGAGTGGGAGGACGATATCCGTCTGCGCAAGCCCGGGGCGATGGAACGGTATCGGGAGAAGCTCGCAAAGGACATCGCATTTTATCAGTATTTACAGTATCAGTTCAGCCGGCAGTGGGGACAGTTGAAAGATTATGCAAATGCAAAAGGCATTCAGATCGTGGGAGATCTGCCGATCTATGTTGCATTTGACAGTTCGGATGCATGGGCAAATCCGAAACTGTTCCAGTTTGACGAGGACTGCAAACCGATCGCCGTGGCAGGCTGTCCGCCGGATGGATTTTCAGCGACCGGTCAGTTGTGGGGCAACCCGTTGTATGACTGGCAGGCGCATAAAAGGGCCGGGTACGAGTGGTGGATCAAACGTATGGAGACATGCTACAAGCTGTATGACATTATCCGCATTGATCATTTCCGCGGATTTGATTCGTACTATGCGATTCCCGCTGACGCGCCGACCGCAGAGTCCGGTGCATGGGAGGATGGTCCCGGCTATGAGCTGTTTGAGGCGATCGAAAAGCAGCTCGGCAAACTGAATATTATTGTCGAGGATCTCGGCTTTATCACGGATTCGGTACGTGAGCTTGTTGCCAGAACCGGATGGCCGAACATGAAGGTACTGGAGTTCGCATTTGATTCGCGGGATGATGCCGGCGTCAACGATTATATCCCTTATGTGTATAACAAAAACTGTGTTGTATACACCGGTACGCATGACAATGAGACTCTGTATGGATGGTTGGATAGTATCAGCAAGGATGACCGCAGGATGGTAGAGACATACTTAGACGAAAAAGGAGCTGACAGGAAGCGTCTGGTTCACTCCCTGGTCGCTCTGGCAATGTCTTCGGTGGCTGACCGATGTGTGATTCCGATGCAGGATTATCTTTGCCTTGGGAACGAGGCTCGTATGAACGAGCCTTCGACTCTCGGCAAAAACTGGAAGTGGCGTATGCGCGCAGGCATGGCGACCGATGCACTCGCAAAGGAGATCTATGAGATGAGCGTGGTATACGGACGGACAAGACGGAAAAAGAGTAACAGGAAACAGTCTGCGACAGCAGATAAAGAGTAAAAACAAATAAAATCTGGGGCAGCTCGAGTGGTTGCCCTTTTTTCATTGATGTGTTATATTTCTATATGTGAAAGATAGATTATTGGAGCGAAAAATGGGTGAATTTACGATTAAAGATGTAGCGCGTATGTGCGGTGTCGGTGTGAGCACGGTATCGCGCGCGATCAATAACCATCCGGATATCAATCCGGAGACAAAAGAAAAAATCATGAAAGTGATCGAGGAAAACCATTATATTCCGAACAACAGCGCACGCAATTTAAAGCGTACCGAGTCGAATACGATCGCGATACTGATCAAGGGTATTGATAACCCGTTTTTCCTTGCGATGTTCAAGACCTTCGAGCAGGAGCTTGGCTATCAGGACTATACGTTTATGTTACAGCGTGTGCAGCAGGAAGAGGATGAACTGGCTGTCGCACAGGAGCTTGCGAAAGAAAAACGCCTGCGGGGAATTATTTTCCTCGGAGGACGGGTAGACCGCGAGGCGAAGGAGTTCCGGGCACTCGGTATTCCGTATGTGCTCTGTACGTTTGCGCCCGATAAGTCGATGCTGACACCGGAGGTAAATTACATTTCGATCGATGACGAGGAAGAGAGTTACCGGATCGTTGATTATCTGTGTAATCTTGGACACAGAAAGATCGCGATCATCCGCCCGACCTATTCGGATCGCGGTATCGGACGTACCCGGTACAGCGGTTATGTGCGGGCACTGAAAAAGCATGGCATTGAGGTCGATCCGGGTCTCGTGCTGTATATGAAGGACGATATCGAGGCGTTTACTCCCGCAAACGGCTATGCGGTGACGAAGGAACTGCTGGAGACGGGCAGGGAGTTTACGGCGTTATTTACCATGTCGGATACGACAGCGATTGGCGCATGTAAGGCACTTTTAGAGGCTGGAAAACGCGTACCGGAGGACTATTCGGTCGCAGGATTTGACGGGATCGATATGGCACTGTATTACCATCCGTCGCTGACAACGATCTGTCAGCCGAAGGAGGAGATGGCGCGTGCATCGATCAAAATGCTGCTTGATCTGATTGAGGAGCATCCGGTCAAAAACAACCAGCAGATATTTAAGGCGGAGCTTCGTCCGGGAGAATCAACGCAGGAATTATAAGGGGATGCAGGTGGTAATATGACACAATTTATAAGGAAACATCGGGTACTCACAGCAGTGGCTGCGGTGACGCTTCTGGTACTTATCACTCTGGGAGGTATTTTTTATGCCAGAGTCAGACATTATCGGACGCATTTTTTTCCGGGAACGGTGATGAGTGGTGTGGATGTATCGGAGCTGACAGCGGAGGAGGCGAATGATAAGGTTGCGCGGTTCGTGGCAGATTATCTGCTGACGATCTATTGCAGGGATGATAAAAAATATAATATTACCGGACCGTCGATCGGTTATGCGTATGTGCCGAACGGCGAGATCGAACAGATCCTTGCGGATCAGGATGAGACGGACTGGATCAGCCAGCGGAAAACGGAAAAATCGCAGGAGATTCTTCTGGATACAACGTTTGATGAAAAGCTGATTGAGCAGGAGCTGGCAAAGCTCCCCTGTATGCAGGAGGATCAAATGATCCCGCCGGAGAACGCGAAGATTGACTGGGTGGACGACGGCTATCAGCTCGTTCCGGAGGTTATGGGAACAACGTTGAAGTTTGATAAGATTCTGCCGCTCGTCGTGCAGGCGGTGACGGATGGCGATACGGAGCTGGAATTATACGATGAGTATGAAGATCCCACGGTGTATAGCACGGATGAAAAGCTGAATGCATGTATGGATACGATCAAAAAATATTACGGTTCAAGCATCACGTATACCTTTGGAAAGCAGGAGCCTTACGAGCTGACGAACGAGGTCATCCAGTCATGGCTGGATGTGGATGATGACTATCAGGTGCGTGTGGATGACGAGAAGGTGACAAACTTTGTCCAGATGATGGCATCTACCTACAACACCTACGGAGACCGGCGTGAGTTTAAGACCTCGCTTGGAGATAAGCTGCAGGTCGGCGGCGGGGATTACGGCTGGGTGATTGATAAGGAAAAAGAAAAAGCGCAGATCTATGAGGATCTGGCAGCGGGCGGACATATTGAGCGTGAGCCGGTCTACCAGCAGGTAGCGAAGCGGCACGGAGACAATGATATCGGTTCGACCTACGTGGAGATCGATTATACGAACCAGCATCTGTGGTATTATAAGGATGGGGAACTCGTGCTGGACACGGATATTGTATCGGGCAATCTCAGCAGAAACAACGGATCACCAGACGGTGTATTTAAGATTGTTTACAAGCAGCGGAATGCGACGCTGGTCGGAGAGGGTTATTCCTCGCCGGTCGATTATTTCATGCCGTATGCGTACAATGTAGGCATCCATGATGCGTCATGGCGCAGTAAGTTTGGCGATCAGATTTATCTGACTTCCGGATCACACGGCTGTATCAACGTGCCGCCGGAGGTGGCAAAGGAACTGTATGGAATCCTGGAGATCGGCACTCCGGTTGTGGCCTATTACCGTGAGAAGGTATATCTGACCGCGGAGAATGCGCGTATTTCCAACGCCTATTCCTACATCAGTGAGGACGATTACAAGGAGCTGAAAAAGAAAGATCCGACTGCGGTCAATCCAAAACCGAAGAAAACGACGCATTAGGCTCTTATGTTTTTATGATAATTGCCGATATGTATCATAGATGAAGCTTTTGCAATGGCAAAAACGATGACCAAATGATGATGACTATCATAAGGGAGGCAATTATTTTATGAAGGTGAGTGGACTAAACAGCGCGCGTCTGGCAGGAGTGCTGTACGATTATACATCGACAGACAACACGGCGGATAAAGACAGCGGTTCGATCGAGAATCTGTTGTCGTCGAATATGGCGGCAAATAACTCTGCACTGACAGCGCTTGCGTCAAAATCAAAGAGCGCAACGGGCTATCAAAAGACGTTAAAGGCAGCGGATCAGACGAATGCACTTTTAAAAAAGCTGACAGACCAGAAAAAGAGTGTATTTGTGAAAGAAAGAAATGCAAAGGATGAGGAGGAACGGGCTGAGTATCAGGCAGATGCAAGGAGCGAGCTCTCCTCGTTTGTGAGCAGCTACAATCTGCTGATTACCAATCTCTCGCAGACCGGTGGCAAGACGAACAAGAATTTTCTGAGTGATCTGAACCAGTACATGGAGGATCATGAGGAGGAACTGGCGGCAGCCGGCGTGACCAGACAGGAGGATGGTACACTGGCGCTGGATGCGGCGGTTTTGGCAGATGCTGACATGGATACGCTTTCCGGTATTTTCGGACCGGATGCTGATTTTACAAAGGGGCTGGGAGAGCAGGTGCAGGCGATCGCCGAGCGCACAGCAACGACGGTCGATACGCTGCAGATCTACAGTACCGCTTACAGCAACAGTGGCAGCTACAGCCAATATGAGTATATCAAAGGACTCTACGAGTCTCAGGCATAAAAATAAGAATAAACACAAAAAAGAATCCTGCGTGCAGGATTCTTTTTTTGTGTTTTCGGTTATTAGAACAATCCGGTGATTTTTCCGTCCGGTGTGACATCAATGCCGTAGGCAGCCGGCGTCTTGCCGAGTCCCGGCATCGTCATGATCGCGCCGGTGATGACAACGACAAAGCCTGCGCCGGCATTCACATATACGTCGCGGACGTTGATATTGAAACCGGTCGGTCTGCCGAGCTTCGTCTGGTCGTCAGAGAGCGAATACTGTGTCTTGGCGATGCACACAGGCAGATTGCCAAAGTGGAGTTCCGTGAGCTTTTTTAACATGCGTGCAGCGGCAGGGGCGTAAGTGACACCGTCTGCACCGTAGATCTCTTTTGCGATCGTTTCGATTTTATCTGTCAGCGGAAGCTCATCCGGATAGAGCGGTGCAAAATCGGATTTCTTTTCTTCTAATGTCTGTAATACCTTTTTGGCAAGGGCAACACCGCCCTCGGCACCCTTTTCCCATACCTCGGATAAAGCAAATTCACAGCCGCGCTCCTCGCAGAAGTTTTTGATAAACTCGTATTCCGCTTCTGTATCTGTGACGAAGGAGTTGAGCGTTACCACTATCGGCACCTGATATTTCTGGAGATTTTCGATATGCTTTTCCAGATTGCAGATGCCTTTTTTCAGCGCATCGAGATTTTCTGTGGCGAGATCTGCCTTTGAGACACCGCCATTGTATTTGAGTGCGCGAACGGTAGCGACAAGTACGACTGCATCAGGCTTTAAGCCAGCCATCCGGCACTTGATGTCAAAAAACTTCTCTGCGCCGAGGTCTGCTCCGAATCCGGCTTCTGTCACGACAATGTCAGCGAGCTTGAGCGCGGTTTTGGTAGCACGTACACTGTTACAGCCGTGTGCAATATTAGCGAACGGCCCGCCATGTACGAGTGCACCGGTATGTGTCAGTGTCTGGATCATATTCGGCTTGACCGCGTCTTTTAACAGGGCAGCCATTGCGCCGACTGCCTGTAACTGGCCTGCCGTCACCGGATTGCCATCATAGTCGTAGGCAACGATGATCTTGGCGAGACGCGCCTTCAGATCCGCCATATCCTCAGCCAGACAGAGAATCGCCATGATCTCTGTGGCAACGGTGATGACAAAGTGGTCTTCACGCACAAAGCCGTCTGCTTTTGCGCCGAGTCCGACGACGATATTGCGCAGCACACGGTCATTCATATCCAGACAACGCTTCCAGACGATCTGGCGTGTGTCTATATTCAGCTCGTTTCCCTGCTGGATGTGGTTGTCGAGCAGGGCAGCAAGCAGATTGTTGGCGGAGGTGATTGCGTGGAAATCTCCGGTAAAATGGAGATTCAGATCCTCCATCGGAACGACCTGTGCATATCCGCCGCCTGCGGCACCGCCTTTGATGCCAAAGCACGGTCCGAGTGAAGGCTCACGCAGCGCAAGCAGCGCTTTTTTGCCGAGATAACCGAATGCCTCGCCGAGTCCCACGCTCGTAGTCGTCTTTCCCTCGCCTGCGGGAGTAGGATTGATTGCGGTCACGAGGACGAGCCTGCCGTCCGGATGGTCGTTGATGCTGTTTAACAGCTCATCTGATAATTTTGCTTTGTATTTTCCGTATAATTCCAGATCATCCTCGTCGATGCCGTAGGGCTTTGCAACGTCACGGATGTGGAACATTTCCGCTTCCTGTGCGATTTCAATATCTGTTTTCATAACAAATACCTCCTTTGTTGGTATGGGTGTTCAGAACTGTCATAGTTGTGTACCGGCGAAAAAAAGGGCAGCCTCTCAAACTCTTTGAAAAGCTGCCCAGACGGTCGGCATAAAAAACGATCAGCCACACTGTGTCAGTTCACATATCCGTCAGTGACTGTCTATACATACAAATAGCATATCTGCGGTAGAAATGTCAAGCTGTTTTCACAATCTACAGGCAAAGTCCGTTTTATTGGACTGGTGTTCGGGTAAAATGTAGTCAGATTCAGGGCTGTGATGTTTCATTTTATTATTATAATAAAAAACTTCGCGCAGCAAAAAAGGCAGAAAACAGACGGAGGTATGACAGATGGGAAAAGGATATTATGTGGCAGGCGGTTATATGGGATATGTGGACGGTGCCTATATGTTGTTTGCGGATGAGGATGATTACTGGGAGTATCTGGAAGCAGCATAAAATGGTATCGCTGCCGGAACATGGTACGACAGGGCTTTGGGGAAGCGTACAGAAAATTAAAAGACAGCGGTTGAAATTCTATATCTGGTATGTCATAATTAAATTTGTATAGCTATGTGGTATGCTTGGAAAACAATCCTGCCTGCAGGAATGAATATGTGAAGAAAGAAGGTTGAAAAAATGGATACAAGAGTAGATGTTTACAAACCGGAAAAGATAAAAATGAAGCCCTATGAGCATCATGTCAAATATTACGAGACAGACCAGATGCGTATTGTGCATCATTCCAACTATATCCGCTGGATGGAAGAAGCGCGGATGGACATGATGGAGCAGGCGGGCTTCGGCTATGATAAAATGGAAGAACTGGAGATCATCAGTCCGGTGCTTTCGGTGAATTGTGAGTATAAGAGCATGGTGCGGTTCGGTGATACCGTTGTGATTCATGCAAAGGTCGTCAGATATAACGGCGTGAAACTCAAGATGGTTTATGAAATGACGGATAAAAAGACCGGCGAGCTGCGCGCAGTCGCAGAGAGCAGCCACTGTTTCCTTACGATGTCAGGGAAACCGTTGACACTCAAGCGTTCGTATCCCGAGCTTGACACAAAATTTTTCACATTGGTTGAGGACGAATAAATGAGAGAAAAGATAGTCCTGATTGACGGACACAGTATACTGAACCGGGCGTTTTACGGAATT
>CALBJL010000066.1 GCA_937893485.1 uncultured bacterium
TTGGAAGTCCGCAAACCCTTGATTTTATTGGTCTTTTTTATCCAATGACTTCATCGTCGGGAACAGCAATACATCACGGATCGCCTGTGAATCTGTCAACAGCATCACCAGACGGTCAATACCGTAACCGATACCACCTGTGGGCGGCATTCCGATCTCCAGTGCGTTCAGGAAATCCTCGTCTGTGTGGTTTGCCTCCTCGTCGCCTGCCTCGAATGCGGCATCCTGTGCGGCGAAACGCTCCCGCTGATCGATCGGATCGTTCAGCTCGGAATATGCATTACACATCTCCCATGTATTGATAAACAGCTCGAAACGCTCTACCTTGGTTGGATCTGACGGCTTCTTTTTGGTCAGCGGCGAGATCTCGATCGGGTGATCCATGATAAATGTCGGCTGGATCAGCTCTTTCTCACAGTATTCCTCAAAGAACAGGTTCACGATATCGCCCTTTGTATGGCGCTCCTCGTATTCAATATGATGCTCGTCTGCGAGCTTCTTTGCCTCTGCGTCATCCGCAACTGCATCAAAATCAATGCCTGCGTATTTTTTAATCGCATCGTTCATAGTTAGGCGCTCAAACGGCTTGCCAAGATCGATCTCGATGCCGTTGTAGCTGATCTTGGTTGATCCGCACACCTTTTCTGCCAGATAGCGGAACATGCTCTCGGTCAGCTCCATCATGCCGTTGTAATCGGTGTATGCCTGATACAGCTCCATCAGGGTAAACTCGGGATTGTGGCGGGTGTCTACGCCTTCGTTACGGAACACACGGCCGATCTCGTACACACGCTCTAATCCACCTACGATCAGTCTCTTTAAATACAGCTCAAGCGAGATACGCAGCTTCACGTCCTCGTTTAATGCATTGTAATGTGTATCAAACGGTCTCGCTGCTGCTCCGCCTGCGTTGGATACGAGCATCGGAGTCTCTACTTCCATGAAATCGCGTCCGTCAAGGAAATTGCGGATCTCTTTGATAATACGTGAACGCTTGATAAATACTTCTTTGCTGTCCTGATTCATGATCAGGTCTACATATCTCTGACGATAGCGGGTATCGGTATCTGTCAGTCCGTGGAATTTCTCCGGAAGGATCTGAAGCGACTTTGTGAGCAATGTCATTTCTTCCGCATGGATAGAAATTTCTCCGGTCTTGGTGCGGAATGCGTAGCCCTTGACACCGTAAATATCGCCGATATCTGATTTCTTGAAGTCTGCATAAGACTCCTCACCGATGGCATCCCTCGCCACATATACCTGAATACTGCCCTTTAAATCCTGAATATTACAAAAAGATGCTTTACCCATCACACGCTTGAACATCATACGTCCTGCGATGCTGACATGGATCGGTGATGCATCCATGATGGCTCTGCGCTCATTGTAATCGTTGTTTACAACTTCTTTTTTCTGTGCATCGTCCAGACCTTCTACATTCGGTGCGGGTCTGCCTGCAAGAAGCTCCTCCTCATGTGCGGTATAGAGCTCTCTCACATCTGTGCTGTGATGTGTCTGGTCATATTTTGTGATGATAAAAGGATCTTTTCCCGCATTCTGCAGATCCTTGAATTTATCGCGACGCACCTTTAAAAGCTGGTTGATATCCTGCTGCTGTCCGCCATTCTGCTGATTTTTTTCTGCCATGTTTTCCTCCGATTGATGATTAGTTGGATCTCTGGATCTCTAATACCTTGTAAGATAACTCTCCGACCGGTGCCTCGACCTTTACGACATCACCGATCGTAGCGCCAAGTAACGCATGACCTAAGGGAGACTCATTCGAGATCTTTCCCTTCAGGCTATTTGCCTCGGTAGAACCCACGATCTTGTACTCAAGCTCCTCATCAAACTCAATGTCGAGGATGCGTACCTTACATCCGACGCTGATCTTGTCTAAATCAACTTCATCCTCTACGACAACCTCTGCATTCTTGAGGATCATCTCGATCTCCTCAATACGTGCCTCGATATCACGCTGCTCATCCTTTGCTGCATCGTACTCGGCATTCTCCGACAAGTCGCCCTGCTCGCGCGCCTCTTTGATCTTCTGTGCGATCTCTCGACGTTTTACGACCTTTAAATCCTGCAGCTCCTGCTCTAATTTCTGTAAGCCCTCGTAAGTTAAAATGTTTTTCTTTGCCATTTTACACGTTACCTTTCTATATTTTAAATTAAAAAAATCCCATTTAACCCATGTATTATAGCTGAAAGTCCCTATACTGTCAAGGATTGGACACCTCTGCGCTATGTTTTTCGCGATTCATCCACTCATGACGGTGCTGTTTATCCACATTCGTTGATAAATTTGTGCATAAGCCCCTCTAATTGTGGATAACTTTCTACTTCACTGAGTGCCCGCCTGACATGACTCGCTCCATGGTAACCTCCGGTATACCATGCCGCATGTTTACGCATCTCCCGAATACCGACATATTCTCCCTTAAACGCAATCTGCATCCTCGCATGGCGCAGCATCATATCTGCCATTTCCTGTAAGGACGGCTTTTCAAGTGGCTTTCCAGTCTCCCATTCATGCAGAATCTGTGCAAAAATCCACGGATTTCCCTGCGCGCCGCGCGCGACCATGAAACCATCGCACCCGGTCTCCTCTCGCATACGGATCGCATCCGCCGCTGTTAAAATATCACCGTTTCCGATAACCGGTATATGCACAGCCTCCTTTACGCTACGGATGACTGACCAGTCTGCCCGACCGGAATAATACTGCTCCCTCGTCCGCCCGTGCACGGCGACTGCTGCCGCACCGGATTCCTGTGCAATATGTGCCAGCTCGGGGGCATTTACATGTGCATCGTCAAAGCCTTTGCGGATCTTCACCGTGACCGGACGGCTCGTTGCCTTCGCCATCGTCTCTACGATCTGCCCTGCGATCAGCGGCTGTTTCATCAGAGCTGATCCCTCGCCGTTGTTTACGACCTTCGGCACCGGACAGCCCATATTGATGTCGAGGATGTCAAACGGCACGCCTTCATGCTCCAGTCGTTTTGCAATATCGCCCATGATCTGCGGATCTGAGCCGAATAGCTGCAAAGACACCGGATGCTCGCGCTCATCGATCGTGAGCATCGCCTTCGTATTTTTATTGTTGTATAAAATCGCCTTGGCGCTGACCATCTCCATACAGAGCAGCCCCGCACCCTGTTCGGCGCACAACAGACGAAACGGCAGGTCTGTCACGCCTGCCATTGGTCCTAATATCAGATTATTTTTTAATGTTACGTTTCCGATCTGAAGCGTCTGCAATGTCTCTACCTCTTTTGCTTTTCATAGATCAGGCGCATGCCATCCAGTGTCAGATTGGCATCGTAAATATCGATCGCTTTCGTCTCAGCTGCGATCATCGCCCCGAGCCCGCCTGTTGCTACGACTTTCAGGTTATCAAAGCCAGATTCTTCACGCACTTTTTTGATGATATACTCGGTCTGTCCGATCTGTCCGTACACAAGTCCCGCCTGCATACTGCTGATCGTCTCCTTTGCAAGAATGCTCTTTGGCTTCTTGATCTCAATCTCCGGCAGCTTTGCCGCATCCTGCCACAGTGCTTTTCCGGATGTGCGGATACCGGGTGCCGTGATTCCGCTGACAAACTGTCCTTTTTCATCCACCAGATCATAGGTTGTCGCAGTTCCAAAATCAAGTACCAGCACCGGACCGCCGTACTTTTCATAGGCTCCTACCGCGTCTACGATGCGGTCTGCGCCGATCTGCGACGGATGATCCGTGACGATGCGGATGCCTGTCTTTACGCCCGGTTCTACGATCAGCGGATCGACATGCAGATATTTGTACAGTCCGTTGTGCAGCGAATACATAATGGCAGGCACTACAGATGATATGATCGCCGCGTGAATCTGTTCCGGATCAATATCATTGTCGCGCATGAGACTTTTGAGTAATATTCCATATTCATCGGATGTACGCGGCAGCTTGGTCGTAATACGCAGTGTGCGCAGCAGCTTTTCTCCGTCAAATACACCGATCGTAATATTTGTATTTCCTACATCTAATGCCAACAGCATGACTATTCCTCCATTTCTTCGCCTAAAAAGAATACCCGGAAATACAATTCCAACGCCTCGAGCAATTCTCTCTTTGTATTTTGCAGTTGCTTGATCTTGAGTACACTACCGATCTCATCATAGAGCAGATCGCCGTCCTCTGCCTCCGTCCGGAATTCCAGATTGCCGTCCTCATCATACACGAGCTGTAACGTACCGCCGACATCCTCTGTATATAGTACGCACATGATCTTTAATTCATCCCGCACACCCTCCGGCAGCCCTTCAAAATTCTCGTTTAAATAATATTTTTTCGTATAAGAGCTCGCTCCACATAAAACGATCTCATCACTCTCAAACATATCCGTATACTCCTCTCACCGACACCTCTCCGGAATCGACCAGCCGCCGTCCGTCCGCAGTGTCTACCTCCAATGCGCCCTGCGGCGTGATGCCCTGTGCGACTCCCTCGTATTCGCCTTTCGGATCAAGGATGCGTACCGTCCTGCCGCGGTTGACCAGACAGTCATCATATACTTCCTTTAACCCGCTCATATCCTGTGTCTGCATAAATATCCCGTAAAAATACTCAAACTGCTCACAGACTGCCTCCACAAGTGCCGCGCGGCTGTAACGTCTGCCGCCGGAGGACAGATACAGGCTGGTTGCGCGGTCTGATAATTCTTCCGGAAACTGCTCATTATGCACATTGATACCGATACCAACCACAATATGGTTGATATAATCGATCTGCGTGCTCATTTCCGTGAGAATGCCGCACACCTTTTTCCCTTCGATCACAATGTCGTTTGGCCATTTGATCTGTACGGGCAGTCCGGTCTGCTGTTCGATCGCACGTGCGACTGCCAGCGCAGCGACCAGTGTGAGCTGCGGCGCATGCTCCGGAAGCAGCTCCTGCGGCTTTAACACAATGCTCATGGCGATCGCGATACCTGCCGGAACGATCCATGCGCGTCCCCGTCTGCCCTTTCCGTTGTCCTGACGGTCTGCCACAACGAGCGTTCCGTGCGGCGCGCCCTCCTCTGCCATCTGCATCGCCGCCGTATTCGTCGAGCCAATCACATCAAAGCATTCGAGCCGCGTGCCGATCCATGCGGTTTTCCGGATACTCTCCAATTCATTTTTATTCAACAAATCCGGCGCGCTGCGGATACAGTAGCCTTTATTCGGGACGGAATCGATCTCATAGCCCATCTCCCGGAGCTGATTGACCGCTTTCCACACAGCCGTCCGTGACACACCAAGCTGTTCACATAGCTGCTGTCCGGATACATAACCCTGTGCATCGCGCAATGCCTGCAAGATTTTCGCTTTCACGCTCTCACTCCCCTGTCTTATCTGGGCATCGTCGCGTACATGATCGCCTTGATCGTATGCATGCGGTTCTCTGCCTCATCAAATACTACGGATTGCTCACTCTCAAATACTTCATCGGTGACTTCCAGCTCGGAAAGCCCGAATTTTTCATATACTTCGCGTCCGATCGTCGTTTTCAGGTCATGGAATGCAGGCAGACAATGCATGAAAATAGCTGTCGGCTTGGCATTGCCCATCGCTGCCGCATTGACCTGATACGGCTTGAGCTCGTCAATACGCTCCTTCCATACCTCTGCGGGCTCTCCCATGGATACCCATACATCGGTATAAATGACATCTGCGTCCTTTGTCGCATCTTCCACATCCTCAGTCAGCGTGATCGTCGCACCTGTTTTTTTCGCAATCTCCTCACAGATGCCTACCAGCTTCTTATCCGGAAAATACTTTCTTGATGTACATGCGACAAAATCCATGCCGAGCTTGGCACAGGTCACCATCAGCGAATTGCCCATGTTGTAGCGCGCATCTCCCATGTAAACAAATTTTACGTCCTTGAGATGTCCGATGTGCTCTCTGACAGTGAGCATATCCGCAATCATCTGTGTCGGATGGAATTCATTGGTCAGACCGTTCCACACAGGAACCTCCGCATAACGCGCCAACTCCTCCACGATATCTTGTCCGAAACCACGGTACTCAATACCGTCAAACATTCTGCCGAGCACGCGCGCAGTGTCTGCGATGCTCTCCTTTTTGCCGATCTGTGATCCGCTCGGATCAAGATAAGTCACCTGCATACCGAGATCATGTGCTGCGACCTCAAAAGAGCAGCGGGTTCGCGTACTCGTTTTCTCAAAAATCAGCGCAATATTTTTTCCACGCAGTTCATCGTGCGGAACGCCATTTTTCTTCTTTTCCTTCAACTCCGCAGCCAGATCGATCAGATACAAAATCTCCTCCGGCGTATAATCCAACAATTTTAAAAAATCTCTACCCTGTAAGTCCATATCTTTTCCTCCTGTGATTCCCTGATAAAACCATAAAACGGGCTACCGCTTCGGCAGCCCGCTCATGTTTGTATGCTGTTTTGTCTATTTTTCGGATGCGATCTCTACCACAGACTTTGCCAGACCAGCCACGCCCTGAATCTCGGACGGGATAATGATCTTGGTCGCCTTGCCGTCTGCTGCCTTCGCGAATGCCTCCAGACTCTTGAGCTGAAGGACACTTGCATCCGGCTGTGCCTCTTTTAAGAATCTCAGACCGTCTGCATTTGCCTGCTGAATCTTTAAGATCGCCTCCGCCTGACCTTCTGCCTCGCGGACAGTAGCCTCCTTGCGTGCCTCTGCACGGAGGATCGCTGCCTGCTTTTCTGCCTCTGCATCGAGGATGGCTGACTCTTTCTTTCCTTCTGCTACGAGGATCGTTGACTTCTTCTCACCCTCTGCCTTTAAGATCGCCTCTCGGCGCTCACGCTCTGCCTTCATCTGCTTCTCCATTGCATCCTGGATCGCCTGAGGCGGAATAATATTCTTTAATTCTACACGGTTGACCTTGATTCCCCATGGATCTGTCGCTACGTCCAAAGACGCGCGCATCTTTGTGTTGATCGTCTCACGGGATGTCAGTGTCTCATCCAGCTCCAGATCACCGATGATGTTACGCAGTGTCGTAGCTGTCAGGTTCTCGATCGCCATGATCGGGTTCTCCACGCCGTATGCAAACAGCTTCGGATCTGTAATCTGGAAATAAACGACCGTATCGATCTGCATCGTTACATTATCCTTTGTGATTACCGGCTGGGGCGGGAAGTCTACAACCTGCTCCTTTAAGTTCACACGCTTTGCAATGCGGTCAATGAACGGCACTTTGAAATGCAGTCCGACACTCCATGTATCCAGATAGCCACCCAGACGCTCTACAACTACCGCATGCGCCTGCGGCACGATCTTTATGCAGGAAACAACAATCAGTAATACGATTACCAATAAAATAACAATCGCTATAATAGGTCCCATAAAATACCTCCTAAAAAAATTAAAAATGTCTACACGCATTATAGCAAACAAAAATAAGAAAAACAACCGCTTGCCGTCGTTTTTCTTATTTTCTCGTTTTCTATATCTTTTTTAGTCTGCGAATTCTATTTAGAAAAATACATGATTTCCGATTACAAGACCGTCTCTGCCGTTTGCACGGTGGAAGCTGAGCTTTCCGCCGGTCGGGTCCGCACCTGCGAGCGCATCTGCCGCTGCCTGTCTGCAAGAGCTTGAAATATTGCCGCTGGCCAATACTCTGGCGAGTGAACCGTTGCTTGCCGGTCCGAACTGACCGCTCTGGTAGATCACGCCTGAGATAGAGTTTGCATAGCTGCCGCTGCGCACACGGTTCAGTACAACCGCTCCGACTGCTACCTTTCCTTCGTAGCACTCACTGCCGGCCTCACACTGGATAATCGCTGCCAG
The DNA here is from genome assembly GCA_937893485.1 of uncultured bacterium. Lineage (GTDB taxonomy): Bacteria > Bacillota > Clostridia > Lachnospirales > Lachnospiraceae > W0P33-017. The sequence continues at coordinate 7,826 of CALBJL010000066.1, forward strand.
AAGCGTTGTATCGTCTACGGATGCGCTGGTTGCTGCATGCTGTGTCACTGCGGGAGCAGACGCTGCTGCCGTTGCTGCTGCAGCTTTCTCCGCTGCCTCTTTTGCCTTCTGTGCTGCGATCTCTTCCGCGATCGATACGGCATCCGTTGTTCCTAATTTTACTTTGACATAGTCTGCGGATACATAACCGTTTCCTGCCTTTACCGTAACTGCTACCCAGCCGTCCTTTTTGTCTGCCTTTTTGTTCAGTAACAGGCGGTCTTTTTTATCTGCTACCGAAATTACCTGTGCATTCCCGTTTGCTTTGCTTCTGATGCGCAAACCATCTGTCTGCACATGTGCATATTTTTTACATACCTTTTTTGCATTGGCATAGGCATCGGAACCAAACAGCAGATACTCTGTTTTCACATAACCCTTTACATCACCGGATGTAATCTTCGTCCAGTTTTTGCCCTGCTTGACAACATTCGCTACCGATGTGGGATACAGCTTGCCTACTACCTCGGCATCCGCATCACCCTTTGTGCGGATGCAAAGGAAATCTTCTACATCTGCCATGACCTTATCCTGCCACTCCTGCTCGGTCTTGGACAGCTCCTCTGTCTCCTTCTCAGTTTCTTCTGCAGCTTCTTTTGCAGCTTCTTTTGCAGCCTGTTTTTCTTCCTGTCCGGCTGCTGCCTCACTCTTGGAAGCAATGGTAACTGTCTGTGTCTCGGTCTTTTCTACTGCCACATCCGCAAGCAGTGCCTGATCAAGTACATCATTCTCTGTCTGCTCAAGGCTGGCAACGATACCTGCCTTTCCGTTTCTGGCTACTGCTACATCTGCCGGTGCTCCGGTCTGATCATCTGCTGTAAATGCCGCGCCGCATACTAATACGGCTGCGAGGATCATCATTGCGATGCCCTGTGTCAGTTTTTTATTAGCATTCATAAAAATTACCTCCGCGATATTTGTGTGCTGTGTGCACAGGAAAATTTTGGTAGTATTTCTAATTTCTTACACTAGTTTACACATATTGTAACGTTTTTATTCGTATTTTATTCACAAATATTAAGAATGTTACAATTTTATTACAAGCACATTATAGCAGAGGATTTTGGATTTGTCAAATCTACGGGTACATCTCCGATAATACCGCATCAAAAACCTGCGCATCCCGCAGCTTTTTCTGCTGCTTTTGCAGCTCCAATGCGTCCCGCATATTCTGTTCCTGCCGTGAGATAAACTCTGCCGCCTGCGGGGATTCTTCCTCTTCCTCTCCGTCCTCTAAAACTGCTTTGAGATAACCGGTCAGGCGTTCGGTGAGATATTTGAGCTGCCGGTTCGTGCGCCCCATCCTGACTGCCTGGCAAATACACACGATGATCAGTATCAGCATAGCTGCCAATATGAGCTTGTCCGTCTGCGTATCAATAAAAAGTGCGATCTGTGTTCCCATGATGATTCCTCCCTTACAAATACAGTCTGTTTTGATCTATGATCTATCAATAATGATAGCGCGGCGATGCGCGCTTTTCCAGCTTTTTTCATCGCATGTTTCGACACGATTCGCACACGGCAGCCGGAAAACCCGCCCCGCCTGCACGAGTTCGCGCTTGACTTTTCAGAAGTGATGTATATGATAGGTGGTAGATGCATAACTATTACCAACAAAGGAGGACTTTGTTTTTATATGAAGAGAATACTGCTCACCGGCGGTGGTACTGCCGGTCATGTGACACCGAATATCGCGCTGCTCCCGCATCTGAAGGAAGCAGGTTTTGACATTTCTTATATTGGTTCTTATCAGGGTATGGAAAAGGAATTGATCGAGGCACAGGGCATTCCGTATTACGGAATTTCCTCCGGCAAACTGCGCCGCTACTTTGATCCGAAGAATTTTTCCGATCCGTTTAAAGTGGTCAAGGGACTGGGTCAGGCGATTCATCTGATACATAAACTGAAACCCAATGTCGTTTTCTCAAAGGGAGGCTTTGTATCGGTTCCGGTCGTGCTTGCGGCAAAATTCTGCCATGTACCCGCGATCATCCACGAATCCGACATCACACCGGGTCTGGCAAACAAAATCGCCATCCCGTGTGCGACAAAGGTATGCTGCAATTTTCCGGAAACGATGAAATATCTGCCTGCCGACAAAGCGGTTCTGACCGGTTCTCCGATCCGCCGCGAGCTGTTGCGCGGCGACGCATCGGTTGCCCGTGATCTGTGCGGATTTGACGAAAGCCGTCCCGTACTCTTTATCATCGGGGGCAGCAGCGGCTCTGTCGTGATCAACCGTGTTGTCCGTGAAGCACTTCCGACGCTGCTTGAGCACTTTCAAGTCGCCCATATGTGCGGAAAAGGCAATCTGGAGCCCTCGCTCGCACCGACAAAGGGCTATCGCCAGTTTGAGTATATCGGCAGGGAATTAAACGATATTTTCGCGATGAGCGACCTTGTCGTGTCCCGCGCCGGAGCCAATTCAATCTGCGAATTACAAGCGTTGCACAAGCCGAATCTGCTCATCCCGCTCTCGGCAGCAGCCAGCCGCGGCGACCAGATTTTAAATGCCTCATCCTTTGAAAAACAGGGCTTTTCCAAGGTGCTGTTAGAGGAAAATCTTAACGAGAAATCTTTGATTGAGGCTGTGGAAGAACTGTACAAAGACCGCGACCGCTACATCCGTGCGATGAAAGAGAGCCGCTCGCTTGATTCGATTGATATGATCGTTGAATTGCTGGAAAAGGTTGCAAAAAAGTAATAAAGACAGCAAAAAAGCTGCCCCTATACCACATCTGTGATATGGGAAGCAGCTTAATTTATGCCAATATCATGTTCGCATCCGATGATGTCTGTTCTGCAATCAATATTCCATTATTTTACAGACAGCTTCTCTGCCAGCTCATCCATCTCCTCATCGCTGAAATGGTTCTGTGTCCATGTGAGGATCGGCGCCGCATCCTTGTAGCGGGGAACCAGATGGAGGTGATAGTGGAATACGGTCTGACCTGCGACTTCTCCGTTGTTCTGCATGATGTTGAAGCCATCACAGTTCAATACGGTCGTCATATGTGTTGCCATGCGCTTTGCCAGCTTCATCGCCTCTCCCGCAAGCTCACTCGGCAGCTCATAGATGTCTGCATAATGCTGTTTCGGAACGATCAGTGAATGTCCCTTTGCAGCAGGTCCCACGTCCATGATTACCTTAAAGTCATCATCCTCAAATAATGTGCGGGAAGGGATCTCGCCTGCCATAATCTTACAAAAAATACAATTCTCGTCTCTCATGTTCGTTCTCCTTTTGATATATTTTTGCGAATGGTCTGAACCGTTACCGCTCACGCGCCAAACGTGAACAATTCATCGAGCTGTCTGAGCGTCTTAAAGTTGCCCTTCGCAGTCATTTCTCCTGTCATAAATGCCCGCTGGAACGTCATACGCCCGGCAATAATCGACTCTAATACCTCCGGCGTGAGCTTCACGTAAACATCCGTATGCTCCTGCTGTCCATAATGGCATACCAACTCTCCGTTGTGGATCTGGAGACACAGCGGTTTCTTTTTTCCTTCTATAATAACCAGATAGTTAACTTCTACCTCCGGTCTGCCGGAAAAATGCGACTCAAAATCAATCACATACGCGAGATCATCGTCCTGCGTCGTCTGCTTCATCATGCCGCGGAAACGCATCGCCAGCTGCTCGATGTCTTCCTTTTGCTGTTTGACATAGCTGTCATCCGATGCGTACTGCGATAACTGCTCGCTCTCCTGCGGGGTGAGCTCCATCTGTGGGGTCCGCTGTACGGACTGTGTCACTGCCTGATTACTCGTCGGCAGGCTCTTCATTTTCTGCGAGATCGTCCGATAGAGATTCTCCGCCTTTTTCTCGATAATCAGGGAATAATCCTTGTTCATCTGAAAGCTCACGAGATCCTCTACATAGCCGCACAGACCATTACAGGGCAGTCCGCCCAGTGTCGCCCATGCGTTCATCAGACTCAGCTCCGCCTCCCGCTCGCCGTAAGTCGTAGACATGACAATCGGCTGCATATACGTCTGCGCGATCTTTTCCTTGTCGCCGTACAGCCAGCAGGCATCGAGAAACTGCTGCATATAGCCGCCGATGCCGAGCCACTCGACCGTTGTCGCCAGAATAATGCCGTCCGCATCGCGGAGCGTCTGCGGAAGTGTACTGATACTGCTCTTGTGCTCATAGATATTATACCGGGTCACACTCACGCGCAGCTCTGCCAGCACCTCTTCCATCTTATTTAATACATAGATTGTCGGATCATCGAGAACGCCTCTGCCGCCGTAATAAATATTTACCTTCATCTTCTTATCCTTTGATTGTATTCTCGTTATCTGTCTGCATACGTTCGATTTTCATCTCTTGATTTCCATCTCTTTTAGTATAGACAATCCAACGGGAAAACTCAATGGTATTTTTTTAGAAGAGCTGTTCGTATATATGGAGAATTTCTGTTTCGTCGAGTGTTGTATAGTTGTTGGCAGTCAGCCTCCCTTGTTTTGTCAGAACTGTCTGTGTATAACGCTTTAGTTCTTCTTTTTCTACACCGTATTCATGCAATGACCGTTTCACCAGAATCTGCCCCAGCAGCTCATCCAGCCCGTCATACACCTGCACCTGCGAACATTTAAGCAAATGAGATAATAATTCATTTAATTTCTGGATTTTTCCATCTGGACATAATCGGTAATAGGCTTTGAGCACACCGGTGAACAGTGCATAATTCGCCTCTCCGTGCGGTACGTGATGCGCCCCGGAAAACGGCAGGCTCATCGCATGAACCGCCGCACATCCGGCATTTCCAAATGCAATACCGGCATACGTGCTGGCAAGTAAAAATTCACCGATCAACGCCTGCTTTTTCTGCTCCTTGTCAGTCGCCGCCGCGATCTCACAATATCCTGACAGAATCGTCTCTATCGCTTTGATCGAAAACATCTCAGAAAATGCAGTCGCCTTTGGTGACAGATAAGACTCCACCGCATGAACCAGTGCATCGATAGAACTGGCTGCGAAAAAACGGAACGGAATATGCGCTGCCAGCTCCGGAATCAAAACAGCCGCATCCGCATATTCTTCATCCGTCTGTAAACCCAGCTTAGTGCCCTTTCCGGTCATGTCGATTACGGAAACACTCGTCACCTCACTGCCCGTTCCGCATGTCGTAGGCACAACAACCAGTTTTTTCACTTTTTTTGTCGGTATCTCCTTGTCAAACAGCTTTTCAAGCGGAACGACCGTCTCCTGTACCAGCAGCTTTGCCACATCAATAATACTTCCTCCGCCAATCGCAATCACACGGTCGTATGTTACCTGTCTGACATCCTCATATAAGGCTTCGACCATAACATCTGTCGGCTCACCGGTTCCATAATCTTTTAAGAAGAATACGTTTGCCTCACCGCAGAACCGATCCATATACCCATGATAATAGGTCGGATTTGTCAAAATCAGATCCCGCTCTCCGATAGAAAATGCATCTGCAAACTCCTGACAGTTATTAAATAAGTAGATTTCGGGCACAATGCGAAACTGTTTTGTCATCCTGCGACACTCCTTTTCTTTTTCTTGCATGTATGTTACATCAATTCACGGATTCCATCTGCCATAATGCCAAGACCCGCCTCTAACTGTGCATCGGTAATGACTAATGGTGCCAGAAAACGGACAACGTTCAGGTAAGTACCGGCATTTTCGATCAACAGACCGTGTTTCGCACAATACTGTACCAGATCTGTCACCAGCTTTGTATTCGGCTCCTTTGTCTGCGGATCTTTGACAAATTCAATACCAACCATTCCACCCAGCCCGCGGACATCTCCGATCACCGGACATTCTTTCTGTAACTGACCGAAAAATTCCTTGACACGATCACCGATTTTTCTTGATTTTGCGGCAAAATCCTCTTTTTCCATGATTTCAATCGTCTTTAATGCAGATGCACAGGCAAGCGCATTTCCGCCAAATGTACCACCAATCACACCACCCGGCACTGCATCCATGATCTCTTTTCTCGCGCAGATCGCGCTCAGCGGAATACCGTCCGCAATCGATTTTGCTGTCGCCAGAATGTCCGGTGCACATCCTGCTTCTGCCCAGTAAGTAGACGCAAACATTCTTCCGGTTCTGCAAAATCCGCTCTGCACCTCATCCACAATGAGCATGATTCCCTTTTCGTCACAAATCTGTCTTACCGCCTTTACCCACTCAATCGGCGCGGGTACGAATCCACCTTCGCCCTGTAATGGTTCTACCACGATCGCAGCTACATATTCTGCCGGAGAGCATTCCTCAAAAACATCATTCAGCTTCTTAATATAATAGGCGATTGCCTCCTCATCCGTCATTCCTTCGGGCTTGCGATACAGATAAGGATACGGTGCCCGGAAAACACCATCCGGGAACGGTCCCATGCCGACTGCGTATGCCTTTTTACTGGTCATTGCCATTGTCAGCGCCGTCCTGCCATGAAACGCTCCGCTGAATACAATGATGTTCGGCCGCTTCGTATACGCCTTTGCCACCTTGACCGCGTTCTCATCCGCCTCTGCTCCCGAATTTGTAAAAAATGCCTGTTTTTCGGTTCCTTTGACCGGTGCAATCTCACAGATCTTCTGTGCCAGGGATACATAACCGTCATGTGTTATGATGTTAAACATCGCATGGAAATAGCGGTCTGCCTGCGCCTTTACCGCGTCTACTACCTCGGGTCTGGAGTAACCCATATTCAATACACCGACTCCTCCAACCCAGTCGAGAAAATAGTTGCCATCCACATCTTCTACCATGGCACCTTCGCCGCGCCGAATCACACACGGATAAACACAGCCAATTGCTTTGGGTGTGTATTTGTGTCTTCGGTCAATGACCTCCTGTGCCTTCGGTCCGGGTAATGTCTCTGTAATAATTTTAGGTAATTCTTCTCTTAACATGTTTGTACCTCCTGTTTACCTGTCATGAAATCATTCTGGATAAAAATTCCTTTGTTCTCTCTTTTTGCGGATGTCGGAAGATCGCATCCGGAGTTCCCTCCTCCACGATATATCCCTGATCCATAAAAATCACATAATTACTTACATCTCTGGCAAATTCCATCTCGTGTGTCACAACGACCATCGTTGTGCCTTCACGTGCCAGATCTTTCATAATGCCGAGCACTTCACCGACTAATTCCGGGTCCAGCGCGGAAGTCGGCTCATCAAACAATAATACTTCCGGTCTCATAGCCAACGCCCGCGCGATCGCCACGCGCTGCTGCTGTCCGCCCGAAAGTGTATTCGGATATTTGTCTGCCTTGTCGTAAAGCCCTACCTTTGTCAGCAGCTCCAGTCCCTGCTCCCGTGCCTCCTGCTTTTTGACCTTGTTCACGCAGACAGGCGCCATCATAATGTTTTCCAGCACCGTTTTGACCGGAAACAGGTTAAAGCGCTGAAATACCATTCCTACCTTTTTATGTACTTCCCTGCGGTCAGTCGAGGGATTCATGATATTCTCTCCATCGAGAATGATTTCTCCTCCATCCGGCTGTTCCAGCAGATTCAGACAGCGCAGCATCGTACTTTTGCCGGAACCCGAGGGTCCGATCACGCTGATTACGCTGCCTTTATCCACAGTCAGCGAAATATCCTTTAATACCTCCAGTTCCCCGTAATTTTTCTTTAAATGTCTGACTTCCAGCATAGGCACTCTCTCCTTATTTATGCTAAAACCGCGATTGCATCCAGCTCCAGATTTGCTCCGCCACCCAGATTTGAGATCTCCATGGCGATCCGTGCCGGTGGATTTTCCGGAAAATAGGTCTTGTAAACTGCATTAAAATCCTGCATGTATTGCAAATTTTTTACATATACACTGACTTTTACGATATCCTCCATCCCACCGCCGGCAGCCTCAATCGTAGCTTTCAGATTTTCCAACGCATATTTTGTTTCTATCTGTATATCTCCATCGCCCATGATGGCTCCGGTATTTCTGTCATCTCCGCAAACACCCGCCAGATATACCTGACGGTCTACTTTCACCGCCTGCGAATACCATGCCGTAGGCTTTGTCGCCTGTTCCGTAAATATGATCTCTTTCATGCGCGATACCTCTCTTCCAGAATCTTCTCGACCGTGTCCATCGAAACACCTCTGCCAGTCACCACAATTCCGACACGGCTGCCCGGTTCGATCATCCCGGGGCGCATCGCATAGGCAACACCTACCGCACTTGCTCCCTCCACGATCATTTTATGTTCCTCCATAATATAAGCCATCCCATCTGCGATCTCTGTTTCCGACACCTGTGCGGTCTCATCCACATAATCACGCACAATATCAAATGTATACTGATTATCCAGACCGATTCCTCCCAACAGACTATCTGCCAGCGTCGGCTCCTCCGGCAGTTCAACTGGATGTCCCGCCTTCAGACTCTCGATCATAACCGCAGAACGCTCCATCGAGATACCTACAACCTTTACCTGATCCGACAGCAGCTTCATACCAAGCGCTACGCCGCTGATTAGCCCACCCCCGGACAGCGGCACGAGAACCGTATCCAGTAACGGCTGATCCTCCAACATCTCGATCGCCATAGTTGCCTGTCCGCAAATGATCTCTTTATCATCAAACGGCGGAATCACGATGATTCCCCGCTCCTTTTCCATCTGATAGCAATACTCGCCTGCTGCATCCTGACTATCCCACTCCTGCAGAATGGTCGGATTCCAACGCTTCATCATCTCCACTTTGACTTGCGGAACATGTCTGGACATACAGACAATCGCATTCATACCCAGCTTCTGTGCCATACATGCGACCGCCATTCCGTGATTTCCGGTAGAAAATGTGGACACTCCGCGCGCCTGTTCCTCCGGTGTCAGGCTGAGTATTTTATTGGCTGCCCCACGGATCTTGAATGCCCCGATCTCCTGCATATTTTCAAATTTCAGATAGACCTCTGAGCCTGTGAGCCGCGACAGGCGGTGCGAATAGACAAACGGTGTATGACTGATATAGGGGGCAATCCGTTTTTTTGCCATCCATAGATCACGTTTTAATATGCTTTTTTTATCCATTTCTGCACTCCTATTCACTGCTTAAATACTGATATACATTCCGGATCTGCAACTCCATGCCCCACAATAGCGCCTGTTCATCAATCGTAAATTTTTCATGGTGATGGGGATAGGTACTATTCGTGGCAGGATTGTTAATTCCCACAAAGCTCATCACGGATGGCACTCTCTGGCTGATCTCCGCAAAATCCTCTCCGGCAAGCGACTTAAAGTCATCGATACAATCGTCCTTGTCATACACCGCTTTCGCATTTTCCCGAACCAGTTCAATCAAATGCGCGTCGTTGATCAGTGACGGATTGCTGGGGATAAATTCCAGTTGATAACCCAGCTCATAGGTATCACAGACCCCTTTTACAATCCGCTCAAATGCACCTAAGACCTTGGGTTTCATCTCTTTTTCGTCCGGAAACAGAAAACGGATCGTACCACCCAGACTCGCCTCACCACAGATAATATTTCTGGCTGATCCCGCTGCCAATTTTCCGAATACGACCGCTATCGGCCAAAGGGGATTGAATTCCCTGCTGATGAGCTCCTGCATCGCATTCACAATCTGACAGGCACCAAACAGTGCATCCTTTGCCTCATGCGGCATCGCCGTATGACCCGTCTTTCCGGTAATGACCAGCTCAAATTCTTCTGTTGTCCCCAGCACCGGTCCGGCACTCAGGGCGATCCGTCCGCTCTTGATCGGACTCCAGAGGTGCAGCGCAAATGCTGCATCTACATGAGGCTGTTCAAGAACACCGTCATGAATCATATCCAGTGCTCCCGCTTCCTCCTCATTGGGCTGAAACAGCAGCTTTACATTTCCTGACAATTCCTCTTTATGCGCTGCCAGATACTTTGCCACACATAACTGAATCGCAATATGACCATCATGTCCGCATGCATGCATAATTCCGGGATATTTGGATGCGTAGGGGAGTCCGGTCTGCTCCTTGATCGGCAAGGCATCCATATCAGCCCGCAAAAGCACGGTTTTTCCCGGTTTTCCTCCGGTAATCAACGCACTCAGACCGGTTTTTCTAAGATGAGTGACCGGAACATGAATTTCATTCATATACTCTTCAATATAGCGTGCGGTATCGTATTCCATATAACCTAATTCGGGATGCTCATGAAAATGTCTGCGCAGGCGTACCAGTTCTTCCTGATATGCCGCCACTTCTTTTTTTAAATCTGCTGCCATAACTCCACTCTCCTTATCCACCCATTTCAAAATCTTATACTTTATACGAAACCGGATCTATTTTACAAGCAGCTCGCGCCGGAAATGGCAGAACGGTCTTGCTCCATCCTCTGTCACCACAAACGCCTCGCTTGTGTCTACTCCGCAATCATCCAGCCAGATGCCGGGAATCATATGGAAAGTCATACCGGGCTGTAAAACTGTATGATCACCGGGTCTGAGACTGGCTGTATGCTCACCCCAATCCGGCGGATAGTTTAATCCCATAGAATATCCGATACGGGAATCCTTTACAAAACCACTTTTTTCTATTGTTTTTGCCCAGATCCGCTCTACTTCCTCACACATCATGCCGGGTCTGATCCCCTCCAGTGCTGCCGTCAATCCCTCTGAAACAGTGGCTCCGAGTGATTTTACTTTATCAGAAGCATTTCCAAGTATCATCGTTCTTGACATCGGGCAGTGATATCTGCGATAATTTCCTGCCAGCTCCAAAATAACGGTATCGCCATCCTTGTAGGTTTCATCCGTCCATGACAAATGCGGCGTAGAGGTACGCACACCACTCGGCATCAACGGTACAATCGATGCATAGTCACCGCCGAACTCATCCGTACCTTTGATCAGGGTCTTAATGACTTCGGCTGCCGCATCGCACTGACGCACACCGATATCAATCACATCATATGCCTTCTGCATTGCCAGCTGAACGATCACCGCTGCTTTTTCCATATACGCAATTTCTGCCGGGCTTTTAATGATCTTGACCCAGTTCACCAGATTGTAGCCATCCTTAAATGTCGCATCCGGCAGATTCTTTTCCAGCACAGCCTGCGCTTTCGCAGAAAAATAATAGGCATCTGTCTCGGTTGCTATGCACTTCTTATCCTGCTTATATTTCTTTAAAATATCTGCAACAAATTCAAATGGATGCTTTTCCGTAGAATTGACATAATCATCTGCATAGGGATAAATGTCTGCCTCATCCAGATAAGTCGTAAGTCTGGCTGCATTCCCATCCTGACCCCTGCCGTACCAGAGCGGATTTTCCTGATCAAGCAAAACAATCACACCCTGATGCACATAAAACGACCATCCGTCAAATCCGGTCAGATAATTCATATTCGCGGGATCTGTCACGATCAGACAGTCAATCCCCTTTTCCATCATGCTTTCTTTCGTTTTTCTGACTCGTTCGCGATACTCTTCCACTGTAAAATTAAGCGTTTTCATATTCCTCATCCTTTCCTGTATTTAAAAATCTGTTTAAAAATTGTTTTAGGCGCTCTGTCTTTGGATGCTCAAAAATCTCCTGAGGGGAACCTTGCTCGGCGATCACACCTTTGTCAAAAAAGCAGACGCGATCGGCAACATCTCTTGCAAATTTCATCTCATGTGTCACCAGCAGCATTGTCGTGCTGCCATCCTGAGCGATCTCTTTGATGACCTTTAAGACCTCTCCCACCAGTTCGGGGTCCAAAGCCGATGTCGGCTCATCAAATAATAATATCTTTGGCCGCATCGCCAATGCCCGCGCGATCGCGACCCGCTGTGTCTGTCCGCCGGATAACTGTGACGGATACGCATCTGCCTTATCCGAAAGACCGACTTTTTCCAACAGTTCCAACGCATATGCCTGTGCCTGTGCTTTCGGTTCCTTTTTTACATGCACCGGCGCCTCCATAATGTTTTCCAGAATTGTCATGTGCGGAAACAGATTGAACTGCTGAAACACCATCCCGATATCATTTTTGATCTGATGCACCTTTTTCTTTTCCGAACGATGGATTGCGGGGAAGATACGCTCTCCCTCTACATAAATTTCTCCTCCGGTGGGTTTCTCCAGCATCATTAACAGACGCATAAGTGTTGTTTTTCCAGAACCACTGCTACCGATCAATACGACCTTTTCACCCGGATAAATTTTAAAATCGATCTTTTTTAACACATTCAGATCACCATATGCTTTTGTAACCTGCTTATATACAACGATTGGATTTTCTATCTGCCTCATATGCCACCCCTTTCCGTCTTGCCGGATTCTACATAGAATACTTTCTGGTCACAATGGTAGTCACCCGCACAACGATAAATGATGCCACCAGACTGACTGCCATAAATAACACTCCCACAATCGTAAAGCCCTCTATGTACCGGAACGATCTGCTGCCCAGTATCTTTGCCTCCTGTAATATCTCAATCAACGATATGGCGGACAGAATCGGTGTCTCCTTAAACATGGTAATCAGATAATTTCCTATAACCGGAAGAATCGGTGGAATAGCCTCCGGAATCACAACTTTCAACCATGTCTGCAATTTTGTCAGACCCAGACAATCAGCCGCCTCCCACTGACCTTTTGGAATTGCATCGATTCCGGACCGGTACACCTCGGAAAGATAGGTACTGTAATGAATGCCGAGTCCTATCACACCTGTCACAAACGGTGTGAGCAGCAATCCGTAATTGGGCAGCACATAATAAATCACATACAACTGTACCAACAACGGCGTACTTCGGATCAGATCTACCAGAACAAGAAGTATCTTTCGCAGCCATTGGATCTTTGTCTGGAGCAGCACTGCCAGCACCAAACCCACCAGAGCCGCCACTACGAATGCTACCAGCGTAGAACCGACCGTTACAGGAAGGCATTTTAAAATATCCGGAAAAATTTCTGCTGCAAAACTCCAACTCCATATTTTTTTCATAGCTATGCCCTCCAGATTGATAATTTCTTTTCCAGCTTCTTTGTACCGAACGCAAACGGGCGTGTCACGAGATAATAGATAATCAGCAACGCCAGATAGATGGTGGTCGTCTGCATCGTCCGGTTATTTAAAACGGTCGCATAATAAGTCAGATCCGACAGTGTGACCATCGATACCAGAGAAGTCGCTTTGATCAGCTCTATCTGTAAATTTCCGAATGATGGCATCATGACAACAATCGCCTGTGGCAATACAACCCTACGCATCCGCAAAAATCCATTTATATTTAATGCTGCACACGCCTCCAGCTGGGTTTTCGGCACAGAGCGTATCGCACTCCGAACGACCTCCGAACCATATGCTCCATAATTCAACCCGATTGCCAGCACTGCCGTTACATAGGCAGATAGTTGGATATTAAAAAACGGAAATACAAAGTAGATCCAGAACAACTGAACCAGAACAGAAGATCCCCGGAATACTTCCACGTATATCGCCAGAATTGCATTCAATATCTTCCATCTGGTAGTTCTCAAAATACCTACCAGAAAGGCGAGCAGCAATGCAAGCAGTGTAGCTGCCACTACCGTTGCCAGCGTTGTTCCCAATCCTTTCAACAAAAATGTTCCTACCTCGACAATGGACATATCTACCGACTCCCTTCTGTTTCCTGATTCACTGTATCTGTTTCTGAAATATTACTGTGAAATAATCTCCTCTACGGTAATACCATTCGGCAGATTATACTCATTAAATCCGTTCGCCTCCAGCAGCTTCTGTAATTCTCCGGAATCCTCCATTTTCTGTAATTCCGCATTAAATGCTTCCACAAATGCACTTTCCCCTTTGCGTACCGCGCTGGCACCGTACATTACAGTGCTGACTCCGTTAATGACTGTCTGCTCAAAGTCTCCTACCAGCTCTACGCCGTCAGAATCTGTGGTGGCAAGTGCGGAGGTGAGTGATGTATTGGATGCACATACCGCATCGCATCTGCCTGTCTGCAAGGTCTGAATCGCAGCCGAAAGATCATTCACGATCTGAATCTGTGATTCTGCTACACCGGAACCAATCAGATAATCATACTCTGTGACGCCACCCGGAATGGCTACCATAATGGAAGGATCTGCCGCAATATCTGCATAGCTCTTGATATTTTTCGGATTTCCTGTAGCTACCAGTGCTGCTTCGCCGTAATTGATTTCCGGCTTACAAAAATCTACTTCCTCTGCACGTTCTGCAGTGACTGCCATACCTGCGGTAATCATGTCAAAACGCTCTGCCTGAAGTCCGGGGATCAGGGAAGAAAACTCTACCAGCTCTCCTTTGATATCTGTAATACCCATATTGGCAAGTGCTTCTCTTGCAATATCTACGGCTTCACCCTTTAACTCGCCGTTTTCATCCTCATAGGCATAAGGTACTTCGTTTGCAAATCCGATGGTAATACTTCCGGATGCCTGACACTTTGCTAAAAGATCTCCGCCCTCCGTGGTGTCACTTGCGGTATCATCTGCGGCTTCACCGGTTGCCTCTGCTGTATCCCCGGCATTACTGTCTGCCGCATCAGCCGATGTATCACTGCTGCCGCATCCGGTGAGCATTCCGATTGCCATTGCTGAAGTTAATAAAATAGCTAATAACCTGTTTTTCATAATTGTTTCCTCCCATGTATGTAAGACTGGTAACAAAAAAAGACACCTCACATCTTTGTGTTGGGCGCCTTTGCTCGTTACGTTTTCAAGTTGTGACCACTTTAACATCCCCGCATTTTTTCGTCAATTTTCATGACAGACAAAATCAAATGTCGATTTTTGTCCGCAACAGACAAAAATGCTTTTTTGCATCCTCTTCCTGTCGCTTTCCGATTGACAACTGGATTTCCGTTATTATAATGAATTTAATTTACGAACACGAGAAACGCACCAGAAAGGATGAAACGCCTATGAAAATCGTTTTACTGGAAAGACTCCGGCTTGGCGCAGATATTTCCTATGAATGTCTCAAGGACTTTGGAGAAGTCATCGCCTACGATCAGACCAATACCCCGGAGGAGGCACGCGCCCGTATCAAAGATGCCGATGTTGTCATTGTGGATCAGTTTCCTTTAAATGAAGAAACACTAAAGGATGCCGAACATCTGAAATTCATTACTATGACATCGACCGGCACAGACTTTGTGGATTTTTCTTATACAAATACACACGGTATCACCGTGGCAAATATACGCGGCTATTCTACGGACTCTGTTGCACAACACACAATTACGATGCTTTTGTATCTGTATGAGCAGCTATCATTTTTTAACAGCTATGTAAAAGAGGGGTCTTATATCGATGATACACAAAACCGCTCCTTTTCCGTACCTTTTCATGATCTGTCCGGAAAAACATGGGGCATCGTAGGTCTTGGACAGATCGGCAAAAAGGTAGCAGCGATCGCCGCTGCCCTCGGCTGCGAAATCATTTACTATTCCCCGTCGGGACGTTCCTACGATTGTGCCTACCGTCAGGTTGACTTTGAGACGCTGTTATCCGAGAGTGATGTCATCTCGCTTCATTCCCCGTTGAGCGGGTATACGGCAGGCTTATTCGGATACGATGAATTTTGCCGTATGAAACGCAGCGCTTTCTTTATCAACAGCGCACGCGGTGGTCTTGTGCAGGAAGATGGTCTTGCACGCGCGATCAAGGAAAACCTGATACAGGGTGCAGGTCTGGATGTCCTCACTCATGAGCCTATGAGTCCGGATTGCCCGCTATTACCTGTACTGGATTCCCCGAAATTGCTCATCACTCCACACATGGCATGGGCAAGCGTCGAATCCCGCAGCCGGGCGATGCATGAAATGTATCTGAATATTCAGGCATGGTTAAACAACACCTCCAGAAATATTTGCAGATAAATCCGTTTTATGATGTATCCATCACTATTTTTCAGAAGGGAGCTGATCTTATGCAGACTTATGTAATTACAATCGGACGTGAATTTGGAAGCAGCGGCTGTGAAATCGGACAACGGCTGGCAGAGAAGCTGAACATCCGCTATTATGACCGCGAAATACTCGAATTGGCAGCAAAAGATATGGGTGTCTCTGTTCCGGATGCCGCTGATGTGGAGAAAACCATCTATCAACGCGAAAAGAATATTTTTACCAAGCTCGGCTACAACAGCCAGTATCTGGCATCCAACCAGTTAATTGACGCGCAGGCACAGATCATCCGGCAGATCGCAACTGACGAATCCTGCATCATTATGGGACGCTGCGCAGACTACATTTTGAAGGAATTCAAGTACCACATGGCAGTCTACATCTACGCCCCCATGCCGGTTCGCAATCTCCATATCCAATCCAGCTATGGTCTGGATCATGATGCAGCCGAGCGCATGATCACGGAAATTGACCGGCAACGGCATTATTATTATAAATATGTGACCGGCACCAACCGTGGAGACCGCCACAATCGGGATATCGTGATCAATTCGGACTTTCTGGGCATTGACGGAACCGTAGATGTACTCTACGACATGGCTGTGAAAAAATTTCCGTTTGCCGGATCGCCTACATAATTTCATTTAAAAACTTACGGATCTTAAAGGCAAGTCTTAGCTGAAAACAGATATTGGCATTTTCCAGATCCAGATTCAACAGAGACTGTGCCTTATTGATCCGGTATTTTAATGTATTTCTGTGTAAAAAGAGCTGGTTTGCAGAAATTCCGATATTTTTATCGTTATCCAGATACACCTCCAACGTTTCTACCAGACTGGCATGGTTTTTCTCGTCAAAAGCAAGCAGTACACCCAGCTCATCCTGTACAATCGATGTCAGCTCCTCCTTAGAACCGATCTGGAACAGCAACCGGTAAATTCCCATTTTCTCGTAAAATCGTACCTCATTTACCTTTCCGCATGCGTGTATGAGCGCAAGGGCATGTTTTGCCTGCTCCGTACTCTTTTTAAATTCTTCAATCCTGCTATAGCGGCAGCCTACACCTATGCTGATCGTCGGTGATTCATAGCGCTCCGCAATCTTTTCCTGTAAGCCCTGCAACAATTCGCCCAAGCGATCCCGATCGACATCAATCTCACTTCCGATAGGCAGCATAACGATCAGGCAGTCACCGTCCATAAGTATAAAGTGCTTATAATCGGGTGCAATCTCCTTTTGGATATAATTCGTCACATGATAAAGCAGCTCTGTGAGCGAATAATGTTTTTCCTCCGAAACATCCCCCTGATCCTGCTGAATCATAATGGAACGATAGACCACATCTGTCCGATAGCCCAGATGTATCGCACTCATAATCGCATCCTCATCATACTCATAATACAAAATCCGCCTTAGAATTGTTTCAATCGCATTATGATCGACAGACATCTGATAATAAAGCATATAAATTCCGGTCATGATTTCGTTCACCCGTGCCTCAAAAGGCAGCGCAATCAAAGGCACTTCCAGCTCCTGCGCATATTGAATGACCTCGTCCGGAACAACCGTAATATAAGGTCCGATCTCCAGAACCAGACCCGCCGCACTCTTGCTATGAATTGCCTCCAAAATCTGTTTCAGATCTTTTTTCGGATTCTTCAAACCGATTCCGGTCATAAAGATCAACTCGCCGCTGTCGATCCACGGCTCCATATCAGGCAATTCTATGACATGCCCGCACCGGATCACTTCCATATCTTCTCTCAAGCCGCCCAGAATCTTCGCCTGCTTCATCTGTGGCAGATCCATCACCTGTTTAAATGAAATATACGGCATATGCATCACTCCTTAAAACTTGAAAAAGAATCCTGCCCGCAGGATTCTCCGCCTGCGGCGGGTCGCTTCTGCGACATGCTTCTTATCCGCCGCAGTGCGATCCTCGCGGAGCGTTTTATTTGATAGGAATTTCCTATCAAATAAAAAGAGACTGTCCGCATGGGATCAGCCTCTTTGCCGCTCTATCTAAACATATATTATATGCGCAGATCACGCACTTGTCAAATCGATGTCTTTCGCTTTTCTTTTTCGGTAAAATATGATACACAGCACAAATCCGGCGATCGCACCTCCCAGATGCGCCCACGCATCCACGCCCTCTACCGTAAACCCATAGCTAATATAGAGCACGACTGCAAACAGCATCCGTGGAATACTGATGGACTCGAATTTGCCTCCATTGCGCAATACGACCCA
>CALBJL010000067.1 GCA_937893485.1 uncultured bacterium
GTGTCCTTCGCACACATAGCCTGCGGCTTCCAGCTATGCCATGCGATACATCATCATTTCGCTCGCACTTCGCCGGACAAACGTCGCATCTGATGGGATACTGCCGGGCTCGCAGCCTTCAGCTATATGTTTCGCAGTAATTGTAAAACAATTCATAGCGTAAAGCGGCATGTGAGCACAGGGATATGAGTCATTGAAGATGCAGCGCGAGCAATGGTGCGTCTGTTTGCTGCCTTTGCACGATGGAGATGAGACTCATAACTCGTGGAAGCCATTGCTGAACACGATTTAGGTTTTGCTGAGGCTCATCGGAATGGGTCGTGCAATAAAGCAAACCAGAGGCACTTGCGGGAGCTGCAAATATAAGCTACAGTGCTCACATGCCTCAAAAACACTATATTCATAATTCTGCGTCACTTAAGACCAAATTTTAGAAAAGGAGCCCCTATGAAACTAACCACACTCTGCTATATTGAAAACGACCGCGGCGAATACCTCATGCTCCACCGCACCAAGAAACAAAACGATCTAAACGCCGGAAAATGGATCGGTGTCGGCGGCAAATTTGAAGCCGATGAGACACCGGAGGAATGCCTGCTGCGCGAAGTATACGAAGAAACCGGACTGACACTCACCCACTACCGTTTTCGCGGCATCGTCACATTCCTGTCCAACGAATGGGAGGGCGAATACATGCATCTGTTCACCGCAGACAAATACGAAGGCACCCTGTGCGACTGCAACGAAGGCGAGCTCGCATGGATGCCTAAAAAGGATGTTTTGAAATTAAATCTGTGGGAGGGCGATCACATTTTCCTGCGTGAGCTGTTGGAAAACGACCGTTTTTTCTCCCTCAAGCTAAGCTATACGGGTGATGTGCTCACGGATTCCTCTTTCATCCGTTATTGATCCATAATTGTTTGAAAACACCTCGGACATCTGATCCGAAGCAGCCACTCCCGTCCGACCGCTATACAATATACAATACGCCGAGTGTTCCGGGGCCACAATGGCTGCTGACCACTCCTCCGGCGTGTGTCTCTAAAATCTCTGCAAATACGCCGAGACTCTCCAGATACTGCCGCACCGGCTCTACGATCTCCGGCGCACAGCCGGAATGCGTGATAAACACACGGTCAGGCTTTGCCCTTCTCAGATCAGCCTCCATATCTTTTGTATAGTTCAGTACAACCGACCGGATATTTCCACGGTATTTTTTTGTACTGTGCATCACTCCATCCTCTACAACAATCTTCGGATGCAGCTTTAAGGCACTGCCAAGCATTGCCGCCAGACCACCGCAGCGTCCGCCGCGGTACAGATAGACGAGCGTATCCACAACAAAGCTCGCGCGCACACGCGGGCGAAGCTCCTCGATTTTTTCTGTAATCTGTTGCGCTGATAAGCCCTGTTCCGCCAGAATCGCAGCCTCTATCACTAACAAACCGATTCCGGTAGACAGATTTTTTGAATCGATCACAGTGACCAGCTGCTCTGCCTCCAGTTCCGCCGCCGCCATGCGGATGACATTTCCGGAGGTCGACATTGACTCAGAAATACAAAAACAAACGCACTCGTCGCCATTTTCCACATAGGGACGCAGCAGCTCCATTGCTGTCTCCATCGAAGGTGCGGACGTCTTTGGTGTTGTCTCATGTTCATCCGACCAACGGAAAATCTCCTCCGGTGTGATACTTTTGCCGTCCTCATACTCCTCCTCACCGAGCAAAATATGCAGTGGCAAAATACTGATTCCGTAACGCTCCACCAGTTCCGGTGAGAGATCACAGGTGCTGTCTGATATGATCTTTACCATGATCGTGTTCTCCTCTTCTACTTTTATGTTCTATATCTTATATCCTATCATTGATCGAGCAGCTCGTCCAGCAGCGCGTAATCGCGCTCCGGATTTTTTATTTTTGCTACTTCCACGATTTTTTTCGTCAGCAGACGGTAAATCTCCCGATCCTTACCGTTTAACACGTGCAAATGCTTGTCCACGGTACGCGCATCTGCGCGCTCTGCCGGTCCGGTCAGCGCACCAAACGTATCATGTTCCATGATGGCATCCAGATTACCCTGCATGAGCGGCTTTAACGCTATCCGCGCATGTTCCCGGTCAAATCCACACTCACCGAGCAGTCCGATCGCCAGCTCGCTCAGACCGACCATCAGGTTTGAAGCTACCGATGCAGCCGCATGATACACGGTCTTTGATTCTGCGGAAAGCCTCTGGATCGTGAGTCCACTGGCACGCAGGCACGCATCCAGCTCCTGTAGGCGCTCCCCGCTGCCCTCTAACGTAAACAACGCCTCTCCAAGCGTCTGATACGAATGATACCGGTCTGAAACGGCATAAAACGGATGCAGGCTGACAGCCGTCACGCCGCGTGCATCCGCCCCGTCGAACACGGTCGAAGCCAAAGCCCCACTGCAATGCAGCACGATCTGATGCTCCCATTGATCCATGCAGTCACACAGCCGGTGCCAGACATCGGCGATCGCACCGTCCGCAGTCGTCACCGCGATCACATCACAGTCTTTTGCCAACTGCAAAAGGTCTGTAAAGACCTCACTTTCCGTAAAATCAGCCGCCTCCTGTGCAGATGCCACACTCCGGCTGTAATAGCCGGCAATCTCCCATCCCGATTCTGATTGTTTTAAATATTTCCCGAGCGAGCAGCCTACCCTGCCCGCCCCGATAAAACCGATTCTCATGCTGTCTCTATCCCCTGTTTACTGATGTAACAATTCCGTAAGTATTAACAGCATATCACATTTTCCCGTCTCCATGCAAGACATCCGCGATCTCATTGATCGTAATATATGCATGCGGATCAATCTCATGCACAATCCGCTTGAGCTTTCCGATCTGGAACCGGTTGACAACAAAATAGATCATTTTCGACGCAGCCCGAGATAATACCGCCGAAAATTGCGCATAAAAACATGGTCACGCCTACCGCATTGGCAATTCCCGCCAGTGTCAAAAATATAAAATATACCCAGTTAAGGTTTTTCATAGACCGCTTCCTTTCTTTTTAAGATTCTGATTTTCCATCGTTTTTCAAAGAATTCCGTAAACACAGACAGCGCCGGCCAATGCCGGCGCTGTAGTTTGCTTAATTTTTCCCAGAGTCGTCCATGCGCGCACGGATATACGTTTCCAGAATATCCGTCGTCGCAGCAATACCCTTGAGACTGCTGTTAATACAAATATCGTAGGTGCGTGAATCGCCCCATTTATCCTCGCAGAAATTGTTGTGATAACGCTTGCGGTACTCATCGTGCCGTCTCATTTTCTCAAGCGCTTCCTGCTCGGTGAGGTGGTATTTTTCCATGATACGCTCGCACTTTGTCTCTCTGTTTCCGAGGATAAAGATCGAGATCAGTCCCGGATTGCCTTCAAAGATGCCCTCCGCGCAACGACCAACCACCACAAAGGACTCTCCTTCTGCTGCTTTCTTTTTCAGATAGTCAAACTGCATATATGCTACATTGACTTCCGCCGAGTTGTGGTAACCCTTTACACTTCTCGACAGAAACAGCTTGTGCGGTTTCTCGTCATATTTGCGAAGTGTCTCGGGATCTACACCCTTCTCCAATGCCACTTCATCGAGAATATTGTGGTCATACAGTTTTAATCCCAGACGCTTTGCCAGCTCTTCTGCGATCGCATGTCCGCCACTGCCGTATTCTCTTCCGATACAGATAATAGTCTGTGAATCGCTCATAGTCTCGCTCCCCCTTTTTTAGAAATATCTCACATAAATGCACACCATAGAGATCAATACAACCATAATCGTTGCAGGCGCACAATACTTACAATATTTACCCCATCCGATCGGGTAACCCTCTCTGGAGGCAACTGAGATACCGACAACGTTCGCAGATGCACCAATCGGTGTTGCACTTCCTCCGATATCTGTACCCATTGATAATGCCCATGCCAGAACTGACAGCTCTATTCCTTGTAACTGTGACAATGTCTGGACAACCGGCAGCATCGTAGCTGCAAACGGAATGTTATCAACAAACGCACTGGCGATGGCAGAAATCCAGAGGATAACTGCTACGACAAGCTTCGCATTGGAACCACAGATATAGCTGATTCCGTCTGCAATCAGTACAAGCACACCGGTCTGCTCCAGTCCACCGACCACGATAAACAATCCGATAAAGAATAACAGTGTCTTATAATCGACCTTTTTCAACAGATCCGGAATCTCAGCATGATGGACGATCAGTGTAAGGATCGCAACGAGCACACCGATAAATGCCACGGTCAGACCTGTGTTCGCATGTGTTACCAGAAGTACGACTGCAACGGCAAAGATCGCAATGCTTAAACCAAACAGCTTCTTATCTGTAACCGCATCTTTCGGATCGGGCAGATGCTCCGGCTTTACGCCTGTCTCGCCGGACAGCTCCTTGTGGAAGCAGGCGTAAAAATAGATCACTGCGGCAATCAGCGAAATACCTGCGATCACACCGGTATTCGTCAAGAAATCGATAAATGCATAATGTAAAGATGTTCCGATAATGATGTTCGGCGGATCTCCGCACATCGTAGCCGATCCACCCAGATTCGCACAGAATACCTCGGATAAAATCATTGGTATCGGATTACATTTCAATAACTGACATAACTCTACGGTAACAGCCGCTAAGAATAAAATAACGGTAATACTGTCAATAAACATTGACAAAAATGCTGACATCAGCATAAATACGATAAAGATACGCACCGGCTTGTAATCAACCATCTTTGCCAGCTTCAGGCACAGCCAACGGAAAAATCCTGCCTTTCCCATGCCTTCTACCATGATCATCATACCCGCGATAAAAATGATCGTAGACCAGTTGATGCCTGCAGTAGTCTCTCCGCCCTCCGCAGTCGCATGCCAGAAATCAGGGGTAAAAATACTGTGAAAATTCAATGTGTTTAAGATTGCCTCGGGACTGTGCATGCAGATACCAAATACGACAACCAGCATCACTGCTCCGCATCCTAACGTTACATACTGACGCTCGATCTTCTCTGTGATAATCAGCAAAAACATCACCAGAAAAATGATCAGTGCTAAAATTTTTGCAACCATATCTGTTCCTCTCTTCTTTATCTTCTTAAATATATTATTACGCTATGCAAAAAACGAAGATGTCCCTTGATCCCATCATGTGCCTGTATATAAGAAACAATCCTCATCAGCCCACGTGTCTGGGAACTGCTGTCGTGAAACATTCCGGCAGCAAGCATCGCAAACAGCGCTGCAAGCCCTGCCAGCAGCTGATGCTGTAACGGCAATGAGGTATATGCCTTATGTACAAATACCGCTCTGCGGTCATTAAAATGAGCAGATGCTGATGCATCATCACTCGAAATCCACTGTCCATTGTCCAACAGATCCGGGAATGTGGCTACCTGTGTCTTTACCTGTTGATATACCGCTTCAGAGGATCCATCACAGACAATATATCTAAGACCGTTGTCCGACTGCGCATAACAACCGCACACAACAGTTACGAATAGACAAATCAAGATGAGACATCTCGTCACATAAATAGACCGGCTTATCATATGTATCCTCCTCTCCGTAAAATTCCATTTTTGATCGATTGTTACTATAGCCTTTTTCATTTTGAAAGTCAAGAAATAATTGTTTTTTTTCAGTACAAACTGCTGCATGCAAAACGCCGGCTTTAGAATCGCCGGCGTTTGTAAAAAATACCTTATTTTGTTAATTTCCAGATCTCATCATTGTACTGTGCGATTGTTCGGTCGGATGAGAAGAATCCCGCCTGGCTGATGTTCTTTAACATCATTTTTGCCCATGCCTTGCGATCCTCATAAGCCGCAAAGATACGATCTCTTGTCGCTACATAATCCTCGTAATCAGGGAAGGTCATAAACCAGTCTTTGTTTAACAGCTCCTGATACAGACGCTCTAAGTTTTCCTTTACACCGATGCGGAGCATCTCGTCACTCACGATAAAGTCTACACACTTTTTCAAATCGGCATCCTTTTCATAATACTCCCTTGACACATAATCACCGCGCTCATAGCGGGCAATGACGGTCTCGCTGCTCTCACCGAAAATAAAGATATTGTCATTTCCGACCAGCTCAGCGATCTCTACATTTGCTCCGTCCATCGTTCCGATCGTAACCGCACCGTTGAGCATGAACTTCATATTACTTGTTCCGGATGCCTCCTTGGATGCCAGAGAGATCTGCTCATCAATGTCACATGCCGGAATCAGCTTTTCTGCCAGAGTCACATTATAGTTTTCTACCATGACTACCTGCAAATATGGGCTGACCTCAGGATCATTCGCGATCAGCTCCTGCAGGCACAGAATCAGGTGAATAATATCCTTTGCAATGATATAGGCAGGTGCAGCCTTTGCGCCGAAAATCACGGTAATCGGACGCTTCGGCAGCTTGCCGCTCTTGATCTCAAAATATTTATGAATTACATATAGTGCATTTAACTGCTGTCTCTTGTATTCGTGCAGACGCTTGATCTGAATATCAAAGACCGCATTTTCAGCCAGCTCAATATTCTGTGTGCGCTTCATGTAATCTCTCAAAATTGCTTTTCTCGCATCCTTGACTGCGAGCAGCTTTTCCAGTACCGCATCATCATTTAAGAACTGCTCGAGTTTTTTCAGCTCCATTGCATCCTTCTTAAATCCCGGTCCGATCAGCTCCTCGATCAGCTTTGCCAGTTCCGGATTGCTGTAGAGCAGCCAGCGGCGGAACGTGATACCGTTCGTCTTGTTATTGAATTTCTCCGGATAGAGCTCATAAAACTTGTGCAGTTCGGTCTTTTTCAAAATCTCTGTGTGCAGCGCTGCTACACCGTTGACGCTGATGCCGTAATGGATATCGATATGTGCCATACATACGCAGTCATCCTTATTGATAATCGCTACATCAGGATCATTGCACTTCTTATTGACACGCGCATCCAGCTCACGGATAATCGGCATAAGCTGCGGAACCGCTTTTTTCATAAAAGCAACCGGCCATTTTTCGAGTGCCTCTGCGAGAATCGTATGGTTCGTGTACGCACAGGTCCTGGATACGACTTTGATCGCCTCATCTAATGTCTGTCCGTGCTCCTGCAGCAGGCGGATCAGCTCGGGAATTACCATCGTCGGATGGGTATCATTGATCTGGATCACTGCATAGTCATACAGATCATACAAATTTGATCCCTTTGCCTGTGCCTCATCCAGAATCAGATGCGCCGCATTGCTGACCATAAAATACTGCTGATAAACACGCAGCAGGCGGCCTGCATCGTCGCTGTCATCCGGATACAGAAATAATGTAAGGTTTTTTGCGATATCTTTTTTATTAAATTCGATATTATCTGATCCAACGATCGACTCATCCACGGTCTCGACATCAAACAGATGCAGCTTGGTCGTACGGTTCTCATAACCGACAACATCAATATCATACATTCTGGATTTTAACTGGAATCCGCCAAACTCGATATTGTATGTCGTATCGGTCGGACGCAGCCAGCTATGCTCTGTCATCCACGGATTCGGTGTCTCACTCTGTAAGTGATTGCGGAACACCTGCTTGAACAAACCATAGTGATAATTTAATCCGACACCGTCGCCATTGAGTCCGAGTGTCGCGATCGAATCCAGAAAACATGCTGCCAGACGGCCGAGTCCACCATTTCCGAGTGACGGCTCTGTCTCGAGCTCCTCAATGGCAGCAAGTGATTTGCCGCACTTTTCGAGTTCTGCCTTTACTTCATCATACAAACCGAGATTGATCAGGTTATTGGATAACAGCTTGCCGATCAAAAATTCTGCAGATATATAATACAGCTTCTTTTTGCCCTCGTTGCTCTCCTTCTCCTTTGCAGCTTCCTTCACATACTCTAA
>CALBJL010000068.1 GCA_937893485.1 uncultured bacterium
GAATTTTTGCATCTTGGAACTGCAAGTTCCAAGGGAGGCTCATCGGAATGGTTCGGGCAATGAAAGCAAAACAGATATGCTTGCGGGAGCTGTGGGCTGTGTCATGATTTTATCGGCAGGTACTTATTTGTAGCATATTTCGAAGGGGGGGCGGGACTGCAACCTCATCCCCGCTGCAGATGCCGAAGCCTCCACAAATATGCTCCGGATTGAAGGATCTGGCTGAGGAGCATGCTCCACAGGTATGCGTACAGCCCGAAGCGCGGCACGATCAGCCAGATTGCGAGCAGGCGCACCCCGCAGGCAGCCAGATTCATCACAAAGGTATACAGTGTCAGCTCTAACCCATGTAAAATACTGTTCAGCGTACCCGTGAGAAACAGAAACGGACACAGGAAACCGAGACTCGTGATATAAGCTCCCGCGAGCGGGCTGTGAAACAGCAGCGTCCCCATCAGCCGCCCGAACAGCAGAAAGCCAAGCGTACAGCCAAGTCCTAGAATTACGCACAGCTCCACGGTGCGCCGGACCGTCCGGCTGATGCGGGCGCGGTTTCCCTCGGCTGCCGCTTCTGACACGGCAGGCAGCAAAAGCACTGAGAGCGATCCGGTCAGGACGGTCGGCAGCAGGATCATCGGCAGAGCCATACCGGTCAGCGTGCCGAAGACGCTGAGCGCATCCTCACGTGAGAGCCCGAACAGTGCCAACGCCTGCGGCAGCAGGATCGCCTCTGCGCTGGCAAACAGGTTCAATGTCACACGGCTGCCGGTGAGCGGGGCCGCAAAACGTATGATGCGCCGTAAGGTAGCTCCGGTCGGGCGCACCCGACGCAGGTGGAACGTCGTCAGGCAGAATAGAAATGCCGCGGCTTCACCGCACACCGTACCCCACATGGCGAGCGCGGGTGTGAGTGCGGCGTGCTGTTCGACACGGATCAGGTAGAACAGGTAGACAGAGCCTACCCGCACCGCCTGTTCCAATAATTGTGAAACAGCAGGGACAGTCGGTTTTTTTTCACCGTAATAATATCCGTTAAAACATGCGTGCATACACGCAAACGGCAGCGAAAAGCTGATGATGCGCAGCAGCGGTGCGCAGTCAGGCTCGGATACGATATGGACGGCGAGCCACGGTGCATGGCGGTATAAAAGGACGGAGCATACCGTCGACAGTGACAGACAGACACCGGAGCCACAGAGAAAAGCCGCCATATTTTTTTCTTCTGCGGTATATTTTGAAATTGCAGTCTGGATGCCGCCAGTGCACAGTGACAGACACAATGCAAAAATCGGAAAGGTCAGTTGATAGATACCCAGTCCGGTTGCACCGATCGTGTGTGTCAGGAATATTCTATATAGAAAACCAATGATTCTGCTGGCTAGTCCGGTGGCAGTGAGGATAACTGTTCCGGTGAATAGCGGATGGCTGCTCCAGTTGATCGCTTTGTTCAAGATAATTACCTGCGGGGAGTAGTATTGCTTTAATATATGGAAAAGTGGGCGTGGCTAGAACCGGCAGATGGGAAGGAAAAGAATATGATATATCTGGATCATGCGGCTACAACGCCTACCGCGTCTGAGGTGCGGGCTGCGATGGAGCCATATTATCAAAGACGGTACGGAAATGCCTCAACACCGTATGAGTTCGGTCAGCACAGCAGGGAGGCAGTGGAGAACGCCAGAAAAATCATCGCAGATACGCTCGGCGTACAGACATCGGAGATCTATTTTACGTCCGGCGGTACAGAGAGCGACAACTGGGCACTCAAGGCGACGATGGAGGCATATGCATTCCGGGGCAGGCATATGATCACGACACAGATTGAGCATCATGCGATCGGCAACACCTGTGAGTATCTGAGAAAGCGCGGCTTTGAGGTCACAGAGCTGTCCGTAGACCGCGACGG
This sequence comes from uncultured bacterium, assembly GCA_937893485.1. Lineage (GTDB taxonomy): Bacteria > Bacillota > Clostridia > Lachnospirales > Lachnospiraceae > W0P33-017. Next base: position 1,907 of record CALBJL010000068.1, read on the forward strand.
GCGCATTTCACTGGAACAGCTTGAGCGCGCGATCCGGCAGGATACGGTGCTGATCTCGATTATGTGCGCAAATAATGAGATCGGAACCCTGCAGGATATGGAGGCAATCGGGGAGATCGCGCGGCGCAGGGGTGTTATTTTCCACACGGATGCAGTGCAGGCATACGGACAGATTCCGATAGATGTAAACGGATGGAACGTGCAGATGCTCAGTGCGAGCAGCCATAAATTTTACGGACCGAAGGGCTGTGGTTTTTTATATATGAAACAGGGGCTTCGCACGGAGAGCATGATTCACGGAGGCTCGCAGGAGAGCGGCAGACGCGCCGGAACGGAAAATGTGCCGGGTATTGTCGGCATGGCAAAGGCGGCGCAGCTTGCATTTGCACATATGGATGAGACGATGGAGCGCGAAACGTGGATGCGTGACCGCATGATCCATCATATCTGCAGCGAGATACCGGGTGCATTTCTGGTGGGAAGCCAGACGCACCGGCTCCCCGGCAACCTGAATATCTGTTTTCCGGGCATACAGGCATCCAATCTGGTGCTGCTGCTGGATGAGGCGGGCATCTGTGTATCTGCCGGCAGTGCGTGCAATACATCGGAAGCTGAGCCGTCGCATGTGCTAAAGGCAGTCGGGCTCAGTGATGCACAGGCGTATGCATGTATCCGCATGACGCTCGGCAGGGATACGACCGTGCAGGAATTGCAGGAGACACTTCGCACATTAAAACGTCTTGTAAAAATCCTAAAGAAAAGATAGAATGTAACTGTTCAGAGACAAGGCAATTTTCAATAAATGCATGTAAAATGCTTGCATTTTTAAATGCATTTTTGGAAATTTCTTTGGCGAGAGCCAAACATGAGCAAAAGGAAAGCTGTGAAACAGCGGTTTTGCGAATGCGGATCTGAACAGTTATAGCTTTATGAAAAGAAAGGATACAATATGAACATACAGGAATATCTACGCAGTGGGCGTCTCATTACGGACGGCGCGATGGGCACCTACTACGAGAAAAAATATGGAGACCGTGATCCGTTTCCGGAGCGCGAAAACCTCGCGCATCCGGAGCGGATACGGGAAATTCATATCGAATATCTGCGTGCCGGGGCGAGACTGCTGCGCACGAATACGTTTGCGTTAAGTCCGGTGTTTTTCCCGGATGAAAAAGAGCGGCTGGACGGTCTGCGGGCGGGTTATGCAGTTGCAGAATCCGCAATCCGCGATTTTCGGGCGGAGAGCGGCTGTGAGGAAGAGATCTTTATCGCCGCAGACTTCGGACCGGTCGGGGAAAATGATGAGCAGAGCGCCGCGGAGGTATTGGACGACTACCGCAGGATGTGTGATGTGTTTTTAGAGTGCGGGGCGCAGGTGTTCGTGTTTGAATCACAGCGCGATGACAAATATCTCGGAACACTTGCGGAGTATATCAAATCAAAGTGCCCGCAGGCTTTTGTGCTCGTACAGTTCACGTTTGACCGGAGCGGATACACGAGAGCGGGACTGTCGGTGCGCCGCATCAATGAGCGCGTGGCACAGCCTGCGATGGCTGCGGTGGATGCCTACGGATACAACTGTGGCGTCGAGGCAGGACACCTGCTGCAGCTTTTAGAGGCGCAGCAGCCCTATTGTGACAAATATCTGAGCGCCCTGCCGAACGCGGGTTATCCGCTGTCGCTGCGCGGCAAGACAATCTATACCGAAAATGAGCGGTATTTTGTGGAAAAAAGTGTAAAGATCGCGGCACTGGGCGTCGATATTATCGGTGGCTGCTGCGGAACGACACCGGGATATATTGCGGATCTGGCGGAGGCGTTGTCACAGGTTCCGCGTGAAAAAAAGGACATTGCGCCGTTACCCGCAACGGATCAGGCGACAGTCATACATACGCAGGATGTCAGCGAGTGCGGATCGGACGGGACGGCACATGTGGGTGTGGCAGAGCGGCTGTTTTTAGAGCCGGAGCAGCTTGACCGCAAGCCTGTGATCGTTGAGATGGACCCGCCGTTTAACGGTGACATCACAAAGGTATGTGCCGGAGCAAAGCTGTTGGCGGCTGCGGGCGTGGATCTTTTGACACTGTCCGATTCACCGATGGCGCGTGCGCGCATGGATGCGGGGGCGCTGGCTGCCAGACTGATCCGGGAGACCGGGATTCCTGTCATGCCGCATATTGCCTGCCGTGACCGCAATATCATCGGATTGCGCGGATTGCTGCTCGCAGAGCATATGAATGACATCCGGCAGCTTCTTATCGTGACCGGAGATCCGGTCGCGCGTGATGCCAGAGGAACGATTTCAGGCGTATTTGACATGAATTCGATTCGTCTGATGGAATATGTCTCACATATGAATGAAGAATTATACGCGGATGATCCGCTGCATATGGGCGGTGCGCTCAATTATCACGGAGCCAATCCCGATGGCATTATCCGGCGTATGGAGAAAAAGATTGAGGCGGGCTGTGAGTATTTCCTCACGCAGCCGATTTATTCGGATTCGGATATTGAACGGATTGCATATATAAAAGAAGCAATTCGCGGCAGGGCAAAGATTTTTTGCGGAATCATGCCGCTTGTCAGCTATAAAAATGCGATGTTTATTCATCACGAGATGGCAGGTATCACGATACCGGAGGAGATCCTCTGTCAGTATGACCCGCAGATGTCGCGTGCGGATGCACAGGCAGTAGCGGTGAAAATATCACTTGAGCTGGCGGACAAGCTGAAGGATATCGCGGATGGCTACTATTTTATGACGCCGTTTAACCGCGCGGATCTGATCTGTGAGATCATAGCCGGATTACATCAGACAACATAAATGGGAGAAATAACAATGACGAGAAAAGCATTTCGAGAGCTGGTCGGGAAAAAGATCGTAATTTTGGACGGGGCGACCGGATCGAATTTACAGCGGGCGGGCATGCCGACCGGAGTCTGCCCGGAGCAGTGGATTTTAGAGCATCCGCAGGCGCTGATTGATCTTCAGCGCGCCTATGTGCAGGCGGGTACGGATATTGTGTATGCGCCGACGTTTACCGCCAGCCGGATCAAGCTAGAGGAATATGGGCTGGAGGATCAGTTAGAGCAGATGAACCGCGCACTGGTCGCATTGTCAAAAGAGGCGGTTGCGGGCAGCGGGGCAC
>CALBJL010000069.1 GCA_937893485.1 uncultured bacterium
AGGTATTTTTTTGTGTCAATCTCTTGACCTATTTAAAGTATACAGGAAGCTTTCTGAAAAATAAAAAAGCAGCCATACACCGAAATGTAAGGCTGCTATGTAACAGGGATTTATCTCCTTCATTGATAAAATATCTCCGTCATTCTTCTTTCAAATGACGGAGATAACTGAATTATTTATTCCTGTAACAGCCACTGGGCAATATCATGAATTTCAATACCTTCATAGCTGTACTTTGGATGTCTGGTTCGTGCGATAATCATTTTCGGATACGCATCTCGAATTTGCAGCAGCGGAGAACATTCTCTCTCAAAGGTTTCCTGACCTGAAATATTGTCGCTGACCTGAATATAGATTTTCTCGCTGCCTTTCTGGGCTACAAAGTCAATCTCTTTCTGATACAGCTTTCCAACATAAACATCGTAACCACGGCGCAGAAGCTCAATACATACCATATTTTCATAAACTCTGCCATAATCCATATTTCTGCTGCCCAGGATTGCATAACGAATACCTGTATCACACAGATAGAACTTCTCAGAACTTTCCAGATACTTCTTGCCACGAATATCATATCGCTTAATATCATAGAAAACAAAGGCGTTGCACAGATATTTGATGTATCTGCCTACTGTTACATGGTTCGTTGCTACATGATTCGCATTCAAAAGCTGGCTGACCTTGTTCGGAGAAGTCAGATTGCTGATATTATCCATCAGAAACTCGCTCAGTCTTTGCAAAACGGTTGTATCAGGCAAAGCGTATTTTTGCACCAGATCTCTTGTAACAATCGTCTCATAAACTTCCTTGATATAGGTGGTTCTGTCCCTGTCGTTTGGATAGGCATAGGAGCCAGACAAACCGCCTTTGAAAGAGTATTCATCAAAGAGCTTATCCCTGTCAGCGATGTCTTCGTAGTATTCGCAATATTCCTGAAAGCTGAATGGGAACACATGGATTTCAATATATCGTCCGGTAAAAAGAGTTGCCAGGTCCGCACTCAGCAAGAAGGCATTGGAACCAGTCACATAGATGTCGTACTTGTCTTTGGAATAAAGGCTGTTAATAGCCAACTCAAACTTCGGACACATCTGGACTTCATCAACAAAGAGGTAGTTGGTTTTGCCTGCTACATAATGCTGCTCCACATAGGAATGGAGAGCATGATATTCCTTGATTTCTTCAAATTCCAAATCCATGAAGTCAATAAAGATGATATTGATATTCTCACAATTTGCTTTCAGATATTCCATGTATGCCTGCATCAGCTTGGACTTACCAGAGCGACGGATACCAGTAATGATCTTGATGTCCGGCGTACCATTTAGCTCAATAATTCTATCGAGGTATTTTTTCCTCACAATCGTTTTCATCTATCCACCCACTTTCAAAAGTTCATAATTTTTTGAGTTTTGAAACCGAACTGTCACTCTCATTATACAGTCTCAAAATAGTATATGCAAGATATTACTTTCAAAAACGCATGATTTTTTATTTTTTGAAAGCGGATATGTAAAAGGCAATCCGAAGATTGCCCCAGGCTCAATGCCTGACTTCAATTACACCGGTTCTTTGTCCTCACTGTCGGAAATGATGTCGCCATCATCTTCCTCGACATAGCCATAATCCTCGTCATCGTCCACATAATCAGCATCTGGATCGGGCTTTTCCTGGGCTTTTTCTTCTTTCTTACCCTTGAGTTTTTTGAAAGCATAGAATCCGCCGCCACCAGCAAGCAGGAGAATTGTCAAAATGGCAGGAAGAACATTGGGTTTCTTTTCCGGCTCCGGCTCTTGCTCTTGAACTTCAGTGTCAGGCTCAGATTTGGTTTCTGGCTCAGGAGTCGGCTTGGTTTTCCTCAACAGGTTTCAGCTGTTCCAGTTCTCCTTCATCCATCAATTTCATCAGATCAGCTTCGTCTACCTGATTCAAGAAGTGAACCGTTTCTTTGCCCTCATCGTCACGGTCGATAATGAGATAGAAATAATTGCCGGTTTTTGTTACAACGGTGATAAACTGTTTTCCCGCAGAAGGGTGTTCCCCCTGATCGTCCACCAGTGTCATATTGCCATCCGGAGTAAGCGGCTCCATCGGCTCACTGGTTTCTGGTACGGTTTCTTCTGTCTGCTCCTGCGTAGTTTCAGCAGGAGCCTCAGAAGCATAGGCAAATGCCGTTGTGGAAAACATCCCTATGCTCAAAAGCAGCGCCATACAGGTAGCGCCCCAATATTTAATTTTCATGTGTAGTTTCCTCCTCTGTTACAGATTGAATTGTTTCCGGTTTCGGTGCGGAATCTTCCGCAAACATTTTAAGCAGTTCGGAAAGCTGGTCAGGGGTCAGGTTCGCAGCGTGTACCATCTCGTGAATCTCGGAGTTTTCTTCCTCACGGTATCTGCGCTCCAAATCCTTTACTCTGGAATCCCATTCCGCTTTCTTTTTTCGTGCCTTTGCAAGTTCAGCACCCAGCCTTTCTAATTTTGCGCCCATAATTCTCCTTTCCGGCAGCTTAAGGGATTCTGCCAAAGCAGTAAAAGTGCTGCTGCCAATAATTTGTTTGGATGGAAGCATAAGAAATCGGATCACCACAGTGAATCATCATTCCATTGCCCACATAAATACCCACATGAGAAGCGCCCGATGTGTTGTAGGTTCCTTGGAAGAAAATCAGATCTCCTGGTTTCGCTTCGGAAGGTGGGATAATATCACAGAAATTTTTAAGCCCGTTCGCAGTTTGTCTGCCAACGCTCCAACCGTTGCCACAGTTATTGATGACCCAACTGACAAACCCGGAGCAATCAAAACTGGTAGAAGGAGAGGAGCCACCCCATAGGGGTTGTGTCCGATTTCATCAAGAGCATAACGGTATTCGTCGTATCCCGGATGGGTAGACTCAATATTGTCCACCTGGCTTCGCAAATCATTTTCCAAAGCCGTATAATCTTCATCTACCCCCAGAATATCCTCATCTTCCGCAGTAAAAGAAGTCCCCAGCACCACCTGAGTTCCTCCCTGGAACATGGTAGAACAGGCGGAGAACATTCCGGATATGACCATGAATAACAGTCCTATTGCCAGAACCCAAACATCCACCTTTTTAATTAGCAAGTTTTTTTGCAGCAATTTGGCTTCAATTAGCAGGAATGCCTTTTTGATTAGCAAAAACAGGCTTTTTCTTGCTAATGATTAGCTGGAAATTTTGTTTTTTCACCAGAGTTCGATGTCTGTTTGTGGTGCTACAAAAAATTTTTTAAAGTAATTATGGCTCTAAGATCAGATGCAGTGGTCATCTACGACTGAAAACAAATAAAGCCGAAAACCCTTGAAAATAAAGGCTTTCGGCGTTATGAGCTGGCGTCCATAAGAGGATTTGAACCTCCGACCCCTCGCTTAGGAGGCAAATCGAGACTTCCGGGTTATCCGTTTTGTAACGTATTCGTGACGTTTGTACCCGGTTTCTGTATTTTCTCCGTGACGATTATAGAGACATCAAGCCGATTAAAACTGGTTACCACGGCTTATACTTAAAAATGCAACTGTACAAATAGCTTGATGTCTCTACAAAATATCACTCACTAAACCACAATTTCGTTTATCGAAGTTGTGGTTTTCTTTTTACATGAAAAAAGCTTCTGTATAGGCAAATACACAGAAGCTCAGACCATGCTATGAAATACGATATATCACATTATAGCATGGCGAATCTCAAAATACAATAGTACGCAAAGGAGTATTCGCAATGAACGAATTGACTGCAACCATGAAAACCGAAGAAGCAATAAAAGAAAAAATAAGGGAGAGCCGCTTTGAATCCATCAACGGAAAAGACTTGATGGAAATGGATTTGCCACCGCTCCATTACACCATCAGCACCCTTTTGCCACATGGCTTCTTTATCCTCGCAGGTGGTGCTAAAGTGGGTAAATCGTGGCTTGCCGAGCAGATATCCTACGCTGTTGCCAGCGGTGGGCAAATCTGGGGCTATCAAGCCATACAGTCCGAGGTTTTGTATCTCGGTCTGGAAGATACCGTAACACGCTTACAGAGCCGTTTTGGGACTTCCTAAAGTAGATCTGTATAGCCTAAGGCACTTCTCTATCACAAAGAAACTGGCGATTAACGGGCATGACTATGTAAGCTTGGCAAAAGATACCGCTCACCGCCAATTAGGTACGATACAGGACTATTACGAAACGCCAGAGGACAGCGTAAGAATTGATACGGCAAAAGCGATTGGAAAATTCCTTATCCGCTCTGACGAATCGGATTCTGAAGCCAAAGTGAAAATTTCTCTGGAAGATGAAGATTTTGCAAAAAAGCTTGAGAAAGTGGCTTCTGATTCAGCCGGAAAACAGATGCTTGAGTTTGCTATCGCCATGTACGAGAAGAACAATTCGGACAAATAGGGGGCATTCGACACCAACTGTATTTAACATCGCGAATCACCTAAATATTCGGCTACTGTACAAAGTCCTTGAATTTACTGTACAATATAAGCGATACGAAACACACGAACCATGATTCCCTTGCAGCAATAAAAGAGAAAAACCTTTCCAAGCGAAGCTTGACTATTTTTTCTTTTACTGCTCAATAAAAAGCCGAAAACCCTTGAAAACAAAGGCTTTCGGCGTTGTTATCTGGTGCGCCAAAAGGGATTCGAACCCCCGGCCTTCCCCTTAGGAGGGGGACGCTCTATCCAACTGAGCTATTGACGCATATAACAAATGAAATTGTAAATAGTGAGGATTAAACAACCGCTTAGGAGGCGTGTGCTCTATCCAGCTGAGCTATATGGACGTGTCTGATATATGATTATAGCCCGATCAAAGTCGAACTGCAATCCCTTATTTAGTTTATTTGAGGTGACCGTTGTAACGCAACCTTAGGAGGAACTTGTTATATCCATTTAACTATGAGAACCAAAACTGCCTGCACCTTGTACAAACAGTTATATTTTAACGATAATCGGATCTAATGTCAATCTTAGAATTTCATAATTCCCTGCATCCAGATTTTTCCTTTAAATCTGCGACCGATCTGGGGCTCGCCGAGCAGATCCTTTTCATTGATACAGATGTCATAGATCATATCTTTTGAATTAACGGTCATGATGACCATATTTTCGCCGGTAACCATATTTTTTGAATGACTCATATCCAGAATCTCACCAATCACTGCATACTGATCACTTTCCACACCGTAAGGCATGATACTTGACTCAACGATTGTGAGCAGATCCTCCGTCGTGACTCTGCGGGATAACATCGAATAGATATCCATATCCTCAACAGTCAGATTCTCAATCGCTTCCTCGTCGCCGTCCTTTGCGGCTGAAATCAGGTTTGACCGTTTCTGTAGGCGGCGGATATGCTTTTTTCTGCTTTCATCGTACTGTTCTAGCGGTAAAATGATCTTTCCCTCTGTAGATAAGGCAGATAGAACTGATGTTCCTGTTTTTGAAATTAACTGACCATTTGTGTGCTTAAAAAACTCACTGATATTTTGCAGATAATAGATCAGTGTGATGCCCATGCGCATATCGTCGCAGATCGCGGCATAGGAGTTTTTATCCGCATGGCGTTCGATCTCAATCTCCTCCTGCGTGCTTTCATAGCTGCCGCGAAAATACGGATAAAAATATTCTACCTGAAATCTATCCTCCAGATAACTGCCGCAGACAGCCAGACCGGTCCGATAACCAAATTCTTTTTTCAATTCTACAAAAATCTCTCCATCCTCTTTCTCATACGAGCTTCGCATATCCGGTGCATCAATCGTCATTTGTAAATACGGATAGATCTCTGTATCCTTCGTTATTTCACTAAATCCAACACTTCGTAAAAAACTATGCATGTGTTAGTTACCTTTCCTATTACTTATATGCTTTCGCCATTTCCAGCGCTTCTTTCTCCTCATCCGAGAGGATAATCACGCAGTTTCCGGCGATAATTTCCTTGATGTAAGTATAGCATCCCTCGCGGCTATGCATGGCATTGATGATAAAACCATCTTCCTTCTCATTGAGCAGACACAGTGAAAAACTCAACTTTCCGCCCATCTCCTGAAATGCATCATATTTGACCAGTCCTACCTTCTGGAATGCAAATTTGATCTGATTGGTAAGCTGCGAGATATTTTGCTTATTTTCCTGATTGGACGCGATCAATCCGTCGATCTCATTCAGATGGTCAGCGATTGTCTGCTCCAATGTCTTTGCATCCGCACCGCCCATAAAAGTCTGATACTTTTTCTTTAGCTTGCTGATCTGAACCAGATTGACAATCATAACAACAAATGTGATTAAAAAAAGTAATGCTGCGACTGCCACACCGATCAACACATATTCCATATTGTTATTGATTACATTTACAATATCTGTCAAATAACTCATTTTTCTACCTCTTTAGTGCTCCCGATTACAGACTGCGAAACATATCCATGATATGATCCAGCTCCTCCGGGGAATAATACTCGATCTCAATTTTTCCTTTTTTCATATCTTTAGAAGTGATTGATACCTTTGTGCCAAAGATACCTTTCATTTTTTCTTCGAGATCATGATAGATCGCCTGCATCTGCTCGACTAACTGATCAGGCTGCGGCTTCTCTTTTGACTTCTCTGTTTTTTCTTTCTGAAGTTTTTTGACGAGCTTTTCTACTTCACGCACGCTCATTTTTTCATCAAAAATGCGCTGTGCCAGGCTATACTGCTCATCGGAATCATCGATCGCCAGCAACGCTCTCGCATGACCGGTAGACAACATATCATCAATCAACATCTGCTGCACTCTCTCATTCAGTTTCAACAGACGCATGGAGTTGGTCACTGCGGTACGGCTCTTAGAAACGCGCTCAGCTACTTCGTCCTGTTTCAAATTAAACTCGGTGAGCAGCTTTTTATAGGCTAATGCCTCCTCGATCGGATTGAGATCCTCTCTCTGGATATTTTCGATCAGGGAGATTTCCATAATCTCCTGCTCTGTATAATTTTTAATAATTACCGGTACTTCTTTCAGCCCTGCCATCTTCGCCGCACGCCAACGACGCTCACCGGCAATAATCTCATAATAAGTCTTTCGATCCTGAACGATCAAAGGCTGGATCACTCCAAACTGTTTGATCGACTCCGATAATTCCAACAGAGCATCCTCATCAAAATTCTTTCTAGGCTGCTCGCGATTGGGTTCTACTTTATTGATATCCATCATGGTATCCGGCTTTACTGCTTCTGTCTGATCCTTTGATGTTTTTCCGATTTTATCCGGTATCATGGAATCCAATCCTTTTCCAAGTCCACCTTTTCTCACTGCCATAATTTTATTTCCTTTCTCGATTGTCGAATATGTAATTGTAATTATAAAAATTTATATAAGGGCTTCCGCAAGTATATCTGTGAAATTTATTTGTAATGCTGCGGAAACAACAGTATCCCGATCATCTGCTCTGGATTGTCCGTCGGTGTCTCGCTGTCTCTTCAGCCTTGGCTCGATGTGTCTTTCGCTTTGCTCACACACATAGCCTGCGGCTTTCAGTTGTGACACATGAATAGTTATCAAATCGCTCGCACTTCGCCGGACAAAAATCGCAGATGCCGAGAACTGTTGCACCCGCAGCTATTTACATTACGAATAATTTAATTACAGCACCACGCTCACAATTATCTATGATATTATAGGCATTTTGTAAACATAGCAGCGCGAACAAGATATATCTGATTTTGCTGCCTTTGCACGATGGAAATGAGACTTGTAACTTGTGGGAGCTGCGACCTAATACCATATGTTTAATGAATTTATTACTAAATTTTGGATACGCTCACGACTCCACATTCATTTCCGTCACAATATCATTATCAATCACTTCCTGTGCCAACTGCCGATAACTCTCCGCACCCGAAGATTTCGGATCATACAAATTGATCGGCAAACCATGACTTGGAGCTTCGGCAAGTCGGATATTTCTCGGAATCACTGTCTTATATACAGTCGTATCTATATTTTCTTTCACATTTTCTACAACCTGCATAGACAGATTCGTCCTGGAATCGTACATTGTAAATACGACACCTTCCATTTTCAACTTCGGATTCAAACGCTCCTGAACCAGATTGATCGTATACATAAGCTGGCTCAATCCCTCTAACGCATAATACTCACACTGGATCGGAACTAATACGGTATTCGCTGTTGTCATTGCGTTGACTGTCAGCATATTGAGTGAAGGAGGACAATCAATAATAATATACTCAAATTCCTCCTGTACATAATCTATCGCCTCGCGCAATGTATATTCCTTATTTTTAATATCCAGCAACTCAATCTCAGCACCAGCCAGATTTACATTTGAAGGAAGAAGATACAGATTTTCAATATCTGTACGAACCATTGCCTCCTTTGCTGTACACTCATCCAAGATCAACTCATAGACTGTATTCTCCAGTTCTGATTTATTGATACCCAGACCACTCGTAGTATTTCCCTGCGGATCAAGATCAATAACCAAAACCTTCTTACCAGCCTCCGCCAGACAAGCAGACAAATTTATAGAAGTTGTTGTTTTACCAACTCCACCCTTCTGATTAGCAATCGCAATTATTCTTCCCATTTCATATCTCCATTAACTATCATTTGTTCAGTTTGGCTATCAATTATATAAAACTGCCTTTTCTCTGAACTTTTATTTTTTCGCACCGTTCAATTATAACACGCTACTAACGACTTTGCTAGGTTTTTTCTAATAATGTTAAAAGAATGTTTTGTGTTACTGCTCAAACAGTACCTGAGCACTTTGCTGCTCGGGTACGTAAAAACATGATTCAGATGTGAGCAGGCTCTTTTGCAAAGCAAAACTTATAATGAGCCTGCGAATTGTTACTGGAACGAGGTACGAGTGAACAGTAACAATGTTTCACGTGAAACAACACACGATCATGTGAAAATTATGAGATCAAATACTAAATCTTGTTTTTGATAATTTAGCAGCACAAAATGTTTCACGTGAAACGAAAAAGTTTCGTTACCAACTATAAAATTTCATTGTAAAACAAATTGATAGTGACTATAATAATAGTATAAATAAGGTCGCAGCTCCCGCAAGCATATCTGTTTTGCTTTCATTGCACGACCCATTCCGATGAGCCTCCACAAAACAAAATTGTGTCAGCAAAGGCTTCCACAATTTGGAGTCTCCTCTCCATCGTGCAAAGGCAGCAAAATCAGATACGACTTTGCTCGCGCTGCTACGTTTATGAAGTGCTCGTAATGTAAATGGCTGTGGGTACAATCGTTTCTAATATCTACGATTTTGTCCAGCGAAGTGCGAGCGATTTGATAACCGTTTTCATGGCACAGCTGAAAGCCGCAGGCTATGTGTGTGAAAGACACATCGAGCCAAGGCTGAAGAAACAGCGAGGCACCGCTGGGTAATCCAGAGTAGATATTAGGATACGGTTGTGACCACAGCTAAATTAAAAAAATTACAGATATACTTGCGGAAGCTGCGACCTCAATAATAATATGATAATATAAATAATATAATAGAAAACAGGAGATACACTATGAATAAAAAAATTAAAAAACTCATCGCCTTTGCAGCCCTCACTGGTACTGCTATGTACGCTTTTAATAAATTCATCGACTACACCGTCAATCGCCGCAGACTGACATTAGATAAAAACGAAAACTACTATGTATGGCGCAACGGTACTATTTATTATGAGAAAAAAGGAAGCGGTACTCCACTGCTGCTGATCCATGACCTGAACCCGATCGCATCCTCCTACGAATGGAGAAAAGTGATCGATAAACTCAGCAAAACACATACTGTTTATGCGATTGACCTGTTGGGATGCGGAAAATCAGACAAGCCCGCGATCTCTTATGTCAATTATCTGTATGTAGAATTAGTCAATGATTTTATTGAACACGTGATCCAGCAGAAAACCGATCTGCTCGTTACCGGAGAATCATTTACTTTTGCAGTTATGGCAGCACGCATGAATCAGTCAATGATCGGAAAGATCACCGCGATCAATCCCACCGACATTACTTATAATGTCCAGTCTCCGACCGAATGCAGAAAACTGATCAAACGTGTATTTGAGATTCCGATTGTAGGTACATTTATCTATAATCTGATTGCAAACAAAGTAACGATCCAGAGACAGTTTAGAGAAAAATATTATTACGATGCAACAAAGATCTCATATACACTGCCCGACATCTATTATGAAACTGCTCATTTGCAGGGCAGCAACGGAAAATATCTGTATGCAAGTATGTTAGGAAAATATACGAACATCAATATTATCCATGCATTGAAGCTGATCGACCAGCCGATTCATTTCATCGTCACGGATGCTGCGAGCGAAGAAATTGTTGATTATATGAAATATCACGATCAGCTTACAATCGACCATATTGAAAAAGCCGGCTATCTGCCGCAGCTCGAAAAACCGGAGAAGGTATTAGAACTTATTTAAAATTCGCAGAACATGATACGAATAACAAAAAGCGATTCAGAACCAAAATCAATAAAGTTCCGAATCGCTTTTTTATTTTATAAGCATTATCCCAACGGCTTTTTTGTAGGCATCCCCGACTTTCTCGGATATGTCTTTGCCGTCTTTTTTTCTTTTTTTATCACTACAAAGCTGCGGTTAAGATCTGTCCCCTCCAGTTGAAAAGGAATCACCTGTTCAAACTGCCCGCCTAATAAAAAGATCGCTTTTTTTGCGGCAGCCAGTTCTTCCTCGATCTCACCGGATTTATAAGAAATAAACGATCCACCGATCCGTACAAATGGCAGACAATACTCAGACAGACTCGACAGATTCGCAACTGCCCGCGATACACAGTAATCATACTGCTCTCTATATTTTGGATCATGTGCAAGATCCTCTGCTCTGGCATGTACCGTCTGAATATCTGTCAATCCGAGTTCAGCGATCACTTCATCCAAAAATAAGATACGTTTATTCAAGGAATCAGCCAATGTAATCTTTAGATCCGGAAACATGATCTTTAAGGGCATTCCCGGAAAACCCGCTCCCGTACCGAGGTCAATCATAGAAAGAGGCTTTGCCAGATCTACATACTGTGCCAATGAAATGCTATCTAAAAAGTGCTTGTCCAATACATCCTCAAACTCTGTGATCGCTGTCAGATTCATCACCTTATTTTTTTCAACAAGCATTTCATAATAAGTAATCAACTGCTCCTGCTGTTCTTTTGAAAACGGGATCTCCCATTTCTCTAATATTTTTTGAAAGCGTGTAAAATCGTAATTCATATATGCTCCTGTTTATTTTACTCCAAGATATACCAGTAAAACAGAAATATCCGCAGGCGATACACCCTGAATACGTGAAGCCTGTCCGATCGATAACGGTTTTAATTTATTTAACTTTTGTCTCGCTTCAATCCGAAGTCCGCTGATCTGCTCATAATCGAGATCGGGAGAAAGCTTTTTATTTTCCAATCGCTTGAACTCTTCTACCTGTTTGATCTGTCTCGTAATATATCCATCATATTTAATATTGATATTGACCTGTTCACGGACTTCCGGATGCAGGTTCGGACGCTCCGGATCAAGCGGTGCGAGCAACTCATAATCAAGCTCCGGTCTGCGGATCAGTTCTGTCAAAGTCATTCCGGTATTGAGTGCTACACTCTCATGCTCCGCCATAAATTTCTGCGTTTTTTTATTTGCACCGACAATCACATGTGAGACACGCTCTACTTCCTGTGCGATCAGTTTCTTTTTCAATTCTACCCATTGATAACGCTCATCGGAAATCAGACCGATCTCATGTCCCTTCGGTGTCAGCCGCAGATCCGCATTATCCTGTCGCAGCAGCAGACGATATTCTGCTCGCGAAGTCATCATACGATAAGGCTCTACATTTTCTTTTGTAACGAGATCATCGATCAGCACACCAATATATGCCTCGCTGCGGTCAAGGATCAAAGGCTCACGACCGAGAATTTCCATCGCTGCATTGATGCCGGCGACAATTCCCTGTGCGGCTGCCTCCTCATAACCGGAGCTTCCGTTTGATTGGCCGCCGCTGAACAATCCTTTAATTTTCTTGAATTCCAACGTTGGATATAACTGGTTCGGATCAAAACAGTCATACTCGATCGCATATGCATTACGTGTAATCTTACAATGCTCCAGTCCGGGTACCGTGCGATACATCGCATACTGAACATCCTCAGGTAAAGAAGATGACATACCGGAAATGTACATCTCATTCGTATGGATTCCTTCCGGCTCTACAAATAACTGATGTCTGCTCTTATCTGCAAACTTCACTACCTTATCTTCAATCGAAGGACAATATCGGGGGCCGATACCATCAATCACACCAGAATACAACGGCGAGCGATCGAGATTGGCACGGATAATATCATGTGTCTGTTCATTCGTATAAGTCAGCCAGCACGATACCTGATCCTTCTGAATTGATTCGGGATCTGTCGTAAATGAAAACGGGACAATCCGCTCATCACCAAATTGCTCTGTCATTTTAGAAAAATCTATCGACTTTCGGTCGATACGTGCAGGTGTACCTGTTTTAAACCGACGTACCTCAATGTCATTTGCAATCAATGAATCTGTCAGATGGTTAGCCGCCTGCAAACCGTTCGGTCCGGTATGTGTTACCACATCACCATACAGACAACGCGCTTTCAGATAAACACCCGTACACAAAACTGCCGCCTTGCAATGATAGGTTGCACCCGATACGGTTTTAACACCCGTCAACACACCGTGATCTACGATAATCTCAGACACCTCTGCCTGCCGGATCGTCAGATGCTCCTGATTTTCAAGTGTTCTACGCATCTCTCTGGAATAATCGGATTTATCTGCCTGTGCACGAAGCGAATGAACCGCAGGGCCTTTTGACTTATTCAGCATTTTAGACTGGATAAATGTCTTATCAATATTGACACCCATCTCACCACCGAGCGCATCGATCTCCCGCACGAGATGTCCTTTTGAGCTGCCTCCGATATTCGGGTTACACGGCATCATTGCAATACTGTCAACACTCACCGTAAATACAATCGTCTCCAATCCAAGTCTCGCACAGGCTAGTGCTGCCTCACATCCCGCATGACCTGCCCCGATGACACACACATCATAATTTTCTTCAATAAACGGCATTTTTTTATCTCCTCATTGATCCCTATTTACCCATACAAAATTCACGGAAAATCTTATCTGCCAGATCATCCGTGATCGACTCTCCGATAATCAGACCCAGCTTTTCATAAGCACGCAGAAGATCCACTGTATAGAAATCTTCAGGTACAAGATCTTCAATACTCTGCTTTACGAGCTTCAGGCTGTTCAACGCCTCAACCAGACATTCCTTTTGTCTTAGATTGGTAATATATACTTCATCATTGTAAGTGACTTTTCCATGTAAAAACATCGCTTTGATCTGCTCCGTCAGCTCATCCATTCCATCACCGAACTTCGCAGAGCAGACAATGACCGTAACACCCAGCCGTTCCTCCAACTGCGCTTTTGTGACAACCGGAGACAGGTCACATTTGTTTAACAACACAATGACTTTTTTCTGCCGGATCAAAGAC
>CALBJL010000070.1 GCA_937893485.1 uncultured bacterium
TCTCGCTTTGTTTTGCCAAGTACCTCTGGCTCTGTCTGCAAGCTCGCACTTCGCCGGACAAACGTCGCAGCTGACGGGAACTACTGTGGTCGCAAGCCGCCAGCCCTATGTTTTACGCTTTGCCGCGAAGCATCTCAATCTGTAGATTTAGGAATGCGAGCACTATCACTCCATGCAAGGAAGTAGCAGCGCGAGCAAAGTCATGTCTGATTTTGCTGCCTTTGCACGATGGAGAGGAGACTCCAAATTGTGGAAGCCTTTGCTGACACAATTTTGTTTTGCGGAGGCTCATCGGAATGGGTCGTGCAATGAAAGCAAAACAGACATGCTTGCGGAAGCTGTGACCATGTATCAAATTACTCGCATGATCCAAAACATAACAAAATAATTTCGCAATCACCTATTTATCCTGAACCCAGACCCCTATCGTGCAACGATACTACAATACCCGGCGGACTGCCAGAATCGTCCGGTACGTTGCAGTCTGTGTCGCGATACCGACCGCCGAGCTCTGCGCTCCCACGATCCGTCCGCCGCCGGCATAGATCGCCACATGACCGCTGTAGCAGATCAGATCGCCCGGCTTGGCATTACTGTAGCTTACACCCTGACCACAGCTGCGCAGCAGATAAGAGCTATGCGGCAGGCTGATGCCGAAATGTCCGAATACACTCATGACAAATCCGGAGCAGTCTGCACCGTTCGTCAGACTTGTCCCGCCCCATACATACGGGTTGCCGATAAACTGCATTGCATAATCTACAACCTCCTGTCCGCTGACATTCGTCCGGTATGCGGGATCAGAACCGCCGTCATCCGAGCTGCCGCCGGAGCTGTCTCCGCCGCCCGATGTATCTCCGGTCGTAGGCTGCTGTTGCTGCTGTTCCTGTCTGCGCTGCTCCTCCTGCTGGCGGCGCAGTTCTTCCTCACGCCTGCGCTGTTCCTCTTCCGCTGCAATGCGCGCCTGTTCTGCCACGATAATATCATTCTGTTCCTCAATCGTCTGCTTATACTGGCGCGCCAGCTCCTGCGCCTTTGCGAGCTTTGTATCAAAGTCGCTCATCGTCGCACGCTTATTCGCCAGCATCTTCTCCAATTCCTCTGACTGCTGTTCCTGATTCTCTTTCAGCGCAACCATATCCTGCTGCTCCTGCTCAAGTGTCTCCTTGAGAGATGCCACCTGCTTGACGGTATCCTGATACTCATTGAGCATCGTGCGGTCATAGTCATAGATCTGGTTAAAATATTCGACACGGTTTAACACATCCGCCATGCTTCCCGCTCCAAGCAAGGACTCCACAAGCGCATTATCCCCGCGCTCATACATAAAGCGGATACGCTTCTTCATGCTCTCGTACTGGCGCTTTTCGGTCTCCTGCGCCTCCTCCAGATCCGCCGTTGCCTGTTCAATGTCCTGTTCCTTCTGTGCAATCTCGTCCTTGAGCACATCAATATCCAGCAGCAATGCTACCAGCTCGGAATCAAGCGCATCGATCTCCTTTTGCAGTGAATTCTGTTCCTTTTCTATGTTTGATATGGTTCCTGTCGTCTGATTCAGCTGTTCATTTGCCTCATTGATCTTATCCTGCGCATCACGAATCGTAGATGCATTCGTCCCCTGTACCATGCCTGCGGCGAGGGTACATACCAATGCCGCAGCGATCAGGCGTTTTCCTCTTATCCTCTGTGTCATATCATCCTCCATGTGAAACCTACTGTTCCACATGGAGTATAACACGTTGACGCATGAATTTCAACCGATGGTGTTGACGATCATCAGCTTATCACCGGGCTGAATCTGTTCGGTTTCCAGCCCGTTCCATGCCTGTAACTGCGGAATTGTAACGCGATAGCGTTTTGCAATATCCCACAATGTCTCGCCGTTTTTGACAATATATCCCACCATACCGGGAAGATTTCTCATCTGTTCGGCATCGAGCGGTACTGTCTCGATCGTTTCCATATTCTGTATTGTCTGATTTTCAAATACGATCACACAGAGACGGATCTGTGCTTTGCATTCTACCTGACTCTGATCTAAAAGCGCGCTTGACAACTGGTCAATGCCTGCCTCCAGCTCATAGCTGATATCCATTGTGTCCGGATCGAGTCCCGGCACTTCGACCGACTCCTGAAACGGCAGCATTTTCTCCACTGTCACGAGCGGCATCTCATCATCCGCTGCGATATAGAGCAAACGCAGTCTGAGCAATCCCGATACTTCCAGTCTGCCCGCTGCCGGTGTGACCTCCTCCACCTGCACATCTCCGGTGCACGAACAAATCTGCAGCACAGCCCCCTTCGTTTCCAGCTCCATACGCTCATTCAGGCGGAACCGTGAATCGTTTTTGATCATAAGCCGCTGCAAAATGACCGGCTTGCGGACACAATTCAGCTGCCGGTCAGTCGCATAGGCATCCTCAAGCAGCGTCAGAGAGCGCTCCTGCCACAGCGTATAATCGATCTCCAACAGTGCTTCCAGCTGTAACTGGCGTTCCTCGCCGTCAAACGAATCGTCTGTCTCCAGCTCCCCGCCGTTCAGCCGCACACGCACCCATGCCGTGACCTGCGGATCTGCCTCCAGCACCTCAAGCTGTGTCTGCATCGGCACTGCCAGCTCCAGACATTGCAGCTGGTCAGGCTCCTGCGCACTCCGGTACACCATATGTACAAATATTTCGCCGCTGAATACGAGCATTCCTTCCTCTGCACGGCTCTCAATGCCACGCGGCTGCAGACTGTACCATAAAATCTCCTGCACACCCGGTTTGTTGGACGGCAGGGTGATTGCCGTCCGGAAACGGCTTGTATCCTTTTTCTGGACAAGCAGTTCCATCGCATCGACCTGACGGGTGAATGTCTGCAAATTGTCCGCCCCAACTGCCCGCGGCTGGATGAGTGACTCTGCCATGTCATGCACGCACGGCTCACGCAGCTCCAGACGGATGGTCAGCAGCGAGCGGATGCTTAATTTTCTCGAATTGATCAGTGTCATCGATAGATCCTCGATCTGCGGATCGGCATACACGCTGTCGTATTCCTGCGCGCCCTCCATGCGCACATGCTCCTGAAAGGGCAGGTCACCGCTCAGCCTTGCAAAGCCGCCATCTTCCGCCGCACACCGGTACAGCACCTCAAAATGCAGTGCTCCCCGCAGGCGCACGACATCCGGCTCGACCTTGATCTCCTCCATGCGTACCTGACCTTTTTCTTCTACGATTTTTAAAATATCCGGCTTATACTCTGCCAGATTGTGGTCATCATCCAGTGTGATCTGTGTGGTTGCCCTGCCCTTTTCGCAGATCACATGGATCTGGCGGCGTTCACATTCTAAATTTTCTGCTTCCATAAACAAAAAGACCTCCATGTTGACTTTCTCTACTTATTTGATAAGTATGTCAACATGAAGATCTTTATGCATTTCTTTTGCATAAGTATGTGCACAAGCCCCTTCCCGGCTTTAGCACAGTTTCATACGGATATCTCTGGTAATGATATCAGTGTAGGAAAAGGACAGAAGCTGCGGTGGATTGAGTCCATCGGTGCTGTCTACAAGAATCGTAAATACACTCGGATATGCGTTCTGAATCACGCCCTCCTGAATATCGACCTTGTTGCGTCCACGATCCAACTGAATCACAACCTTATTGCCGCAACGCTGGTGCACGGATGCACGAACCTTGCTGATTTCAGATTGTTTCATCCTTTTTCCTCCCTTATGCTATTGTAGTGAATTCTTCCGCAGTTATTTTACCACAAGATATAGTATGGTGTCAATGAGCAAAAATCACTCAAACACAATATTTTGTTCATCGCACAGGAGCTTTACCACTATATATGGATATGCACTTGTGGTCTGTTTTTCGCTGCTTCCGATGAGCTGTGTGTTAAAAATGATGCCGTCAGCCGTGCTGACCAGCTTCAATATCTGGATGCTGCTGCCGGCGGGCTGCTCGCCGTAGCCGCGCACGATATAGAATGCATCCGCGTCTGCGTAGCTGAATTTCATTTCCTGCGTTTTTCCTGTTTCAATCTGTTCGAGCAGCTCCGGCGGCAGATCCTCCTGCGCAACGATCGTGTATTCCAGCTCTGTACCGTTCCCTTCCGGTGCGCTTTCGATGCTGCAGCCTGTGAGCAGACAGGCGAGCAAAGCCAGCGCAAATATTCGTTTGATGTGTATCATGATGTGTCCTCCCTCTATGTTATTTTTGTATTTACATTACAATTATTTTTGCCGCAGCTCCCGCAAGCATATCTGTTTTGCTTTCATTGCACGACCCATTCCGCTGAGCCCCCCTTGGAACTTGCAGTTCC
>CALBJL010000071.1 GCA_937893485.1 uncultured bacterium
CATATAAAATGCGAACGAATAGCTCTGGCAGACACCTTCGCCGTGCAACAGGACTCCCCCTGCCCCGAGCGCCCAGTTCTCGGCACTCCGGTAATCTCCATCATTTACATAGTTGGCATGATAAATCAGATAGTCATGAATTGCCCTGACCTTTTGCTCCTCAGTCATGCCATCTGTAATGATCTGATCCAGCGCTGCAAACACAGCGTCCATCACCTTTTTTTGATCCGGTGCATATCCGGTCGCATCCCGTTTAATGAGTGCGTTTTTGATGGAATAGCCGACATATACGGTCCGCTCATAATTCTGGTTTCCGGCAGTGATCCGTATCACATGTTCGCCCGGCGTATAGATGACGCGGTCTGACATCTGTGTTCCATCCAGATAGAAAGTGATGCCTTTCTCACGAAATTCTTTCACCGTGAGCGTCTGGTTTAAAAATGCCTTTTCCGGAAACAGATCGTATGCAACGCCTGCCTCGACACCGCCCTGTCCGTAATAACTCCTAAGCATGTTGCCAAAGAAGCGGTCCTGCGTGTAGACACCGAGTGTGACCTGTTTCTGGAACGATCCGTAGGAATAATACACCACACCGGTCACACCGTAGCTCGTATCAATTCCTGTACAAAATCCGTTTTTGTCGATTTCTTTAAAGGCACTGACAAAGCCAAGACGCACCTGACTCGTATCATACCGATCAGAAACCAGCTTTAACTGCACACTCTGACCACTCATTAAGATCTCCTGATTCAGATGTACATCGCTCTGCCTTGCCGGAACGACCGTGACCGTATAAGCGGTTTTATATGATCCGCTCTTTATTGTGATGGTCGTCACACCCAGCCGCAGCGCCCGTAGCTTTCCCCTGGAATTAACAGTCGCTACTTTCGGATTTGAGCTGCTGTAACGGCAGTTCCGATACCAGTAAGGTGCCTGTACCTGCGCTGTCTTTTTACACACGACCTGTGCCGATCCTGTGATGCGCTGCGCAGCCGCCGCATACACCGGCGCGGCGGCAAACCCGCCCACCGGCATTCCGGTGCATAACAGCATACAGGTCAGCAAAGCTGCCGCACACCGTCTGAATATCCATTTTCGTGTTCGATTTGATTTTTGATTCATACTGTCCTCTTTCATTCGATTGCTTTTATGGATACGCTTACTCCGCAGGCATGATCTCCGTGATCTCGTCGACATCGACAACAATCGTATAGCCTGCGCCGGTCTCTACCTGCTTATACTGCTCCTTTGTGACCTCATAGGTCTCGTCTTCATCCTTTTCACTGTCATGGAAGGTCAGATAATAACTGCACTGTTTGTTCGAGTAGCGCTCATCATCGCCAAGATCTTCCTCGGCATAATAGACCTTTTTATCCCCGTGTTCTTCTGCCGTCAACGTTCGGTCATGCTGCCAGCGCCAGATATAATAATAGTATTTCGTAACATAGACCGGTTCACTGACATTCATGTGAGCCTATCTGCTCATAGCTCTCATAGGTCTCTGTCGTCGTGCCATGCTGCACCTGTTCGTATGTTCGTATTTCTGTTTCCGTATGATCCAGTTCGGCACCATCTCCTTGCGGATCTCAAAGTAATCCTTACCGGTGCGCTCCGTACCACAGGAAACACAGACCGTGTCCAAAACGGCAGCTTCTCACGGATATACTTCAACAAAAGGAAGTCCGCAGCAACGAACTTCCTTTTATTTTTTCGGTTATTTATTTTATCACTATTCCTCAGAATTGTCTACCTTGCTTGCGCGTGCAGCGATCTCCTTCTCCTGTACATCTGACGGAGCCTGCTCATAGCGTGCAAACTCATAAGAGAACTCGCCTGCTCCACCGGTCATGGAACGAAGTTCGGTATTGTAGCCATACAGCTCGGTATACGGTACATCCGCAAGAATCTCCTGCTTGCCACCCTCGATCGGATTCATGCCGAGTACACGGCCACGGCGCTTGTTGAGATCGCCCATGATGTCTCCAGTATAGCTGTCGGGTACGATGACCTTCATTGAAGCGATCGGCTCTAAGAGTACCGGACTCGCCTCCATGAATCCTTTTTTGAATGCCTGTGTCGCAGCCATTTTGAATGCCATCTCGGAAGAATCTACCGGATGATAAGATCCATCGTAGAGTACAGCCTTGACGCCTACAACCGGATATGCAGCCATCGGTCCCTTCTGGACTGCTTCCTGAATACCTTTTTCGACTGCGGGGAAGAAGTTCTTGGGAACTGCTCCACCGACAACTGTCTGTTCAAATACATAAGGCTGCTCCAGATCACCGGAAGGCTCGAAGGTCATCTTGACATGTCCGTACTGTCCATGTCCGCCGGACTGCTTCTTATACTTGTATTCAACGTCCGCTTTCTTGCGGATCGTCTCACGGAATGCAACCTTCGGGCGGGACAGCTCGATCTCTACCTTATATTTGGTAAGCAGCTTGCTCGCTACAACGTCTAACTGCTGTTCGCCAATACCGTAGAGCAGTGTCTGACCGTTCTCGCTGTCGTTGACTGCCTTGAGTGTCATATCCTCCTGCATCATCTTCTGCAATGCCTGGGAGATCTTATCCTCATCGCCCTTATTCTTTGCCTTATAGCGCATGCATGTATAAGGAGTCGATGTTGCGGTACGGATATATACGATCGGATTTGCCTTTGTAGACAGGGAATCGGTCGTCGTCGCGGTCGTCAGCTTTGCAAGTGCTCCGATATCTCCGGCATGCAACTCCTTGACTTCCTCTGCCTTTGAACCACACATCACATACAGCTTTCCGATCTTTCCCTCAACATCCTTATGATAGTTATACATTACATCGTCTGTCTTTATGACACCGGAATTCACCTTGATCAATGAGTATTTTCCGATAAACGGATCAACGATCGTCTTAAATACATAGGCTGACTTCGGCTTTGAGAAATCGTAGTCTGCCTGATAAACCTCGTTTGTCTTGGCATTGATGCCTGCGCAGGTGCGCTTGTCCGGGCTCGGCAGGTATTTTACGATATCAACCATAAGTGTATACATACCGCGTGCCAGCACATTGGATCCCATCAGGACGGGAACGATGCTGCCCTCTGCCACATTGACACGAAGTGCCTGACGGATCTCGTCGTCCGAGAACTCCTCACCGTTAAAGTAACGATCCATGAAATCCTCGCTCGTCTCAGCGACTGACTCCATGAGTGCCTCACGGCACAGCTCCAGATTTGCCTGTGAATAATCGGGAATGTCACATTTTTCTACGGTGCCATCGTCCTTCCAGCGCTTTGCACGCTGCTGAATGACATTGACATATCCTACAAACTGCTCATTCTCGCGGATCGGCAGATGGAACGGCGCGATCTTCTTGCCATACAATGCCTGCAGATCCTCTACTACCTGACGGTAGCTTGCGTTATCTATATCCATATCGGTCACGAAAACCATACGCGGGAGCTTATATCTTTCGCAGATCTCCCATGCCTTTTTCGTACCTACCTCGATGCCTGCTTTACCGGAAACGACGATAATCGCTGCGTCAGCCACAGCCGCTGCTTCCTCAACCTCACCCACGAAATCAAAATAACCGGGTGTATCCAGAATATTGATCTTGCTGCCTTCCCACTCGATCGGGACTACGGATGTACTGATTGAAAATGACCGCTTGGTCTCCTCTTTATCAAAATCACTAATGGTATTTCCTTCACTGATCTTTCCCATACGGGTTGTCTGTCCAGCCAGATAAGCCATCGCTTCTACCAGGCTGGTCTTGCCCGCCCCTCCATGTCCTAATAGTACTACGTTACGAATCTTGTCAGTTGTGTAAACGTTCATACAAATACCCTCCTTATCTATCTGCCAGACGATGCCGGCATTGATTTTATCTGCCATTATCGCTCCGGGTCATCAATATATGTATATTTTACTAAAACAGAAGAAAAATTACAACTATTTTATTCATTTTTCACAAATAATAGTCGTTTTACTTTTTCACTTTAACGTGAGAATGTTTTGTGCTATACTAAACAGGTATGAAAAGAAAGGAAGAAACACACGATGTCATTTGATAAAATAGGCTTTATAGGTCTCGGTCTGATCGGTGGATCAATCGCGAAAACGTTAAAACGCATCTACCCGGAGAAACGGCTCTATGCCACCTCCAGACATCTCTCTACCGTGACTGAGGCTTATGACGACCATACGATTGAAAACAGCACGCAGTTATCCCTCGCCGAGATCGGAAGCTGCGATCTGATCTTTTTGTGTACACCGGTGCAGCAGAATCTTCAATATCTGAAAGAAATCAAGCCGTATTTAAAGGAAGGGGCGATCCTGACCGATGTCGGCAGCGTCAAATCGGATATTCACGCAGCAGCCGCAAAGGAAGGGCTTACACACTGCTTTATCGGCGGTCATCCGATGACCGGCTCCGAAAAGACCGGATATGCAAATGCAACCGCATACCTGTTGGAAAATGCCTACTATATTATTACACCGACGGAAAAAAGCCCCGCCGACAAGGTTACGGAGCTGACGGAACTCGTGCGCGCGCTCGGTGCAATCCCGCTGGTACTTGACGCACAGGCACACGACCACGCCACAGCGACCATCAGCCATCTGCCGCACATCGTAGCAGCGAGCCTCGTCAATCTTGTGGCACAGCAGGACGATGAGCAGGAAACGATGAAAACGATCGCCGCAGGCGGTTTCCGCGATATCACACGTATCGCGTCTTCCTCCGCCGTGATGTGGGAAAGCATCTGCCTGTCCAACCGCGCACAGATTTTAGAGATCATGGACCGCTTCGGTGATCAGCTTGCAAATATCCGCGCCGAGATTGCCAATGCAGACGGATCTTCGATCAACGGATTTTTCCAGTCTGCCAAGGACTACCGTGATTCGCTCACGATCAGCAGCTCCGGCCCTCTGAAAAAGGTATTTGAGCTGTACTGTGACCTGATTGATGAGGCAGGCGGAATCGCGACAATCGCGACGATCCTCGCCAGCAACAACATCAGTATCAAAAATATCGGCATCATCCACAACCGTGAATTTGAGGACGGTGTACTGCGGCTGGAGCTGTACGATGGTGACTCCCTGAAAAAATCGGTTGATCTGCTGCGCAAATACCATTACACGGTATATGAACGCTAGGGCACGAACTGATACTACATCTGATTGCATGAAAACGTCATATGCAGGCTGTAAAACATGAATTGTGAAACGAAAGGAATACACTGATTATGGATATGCAACTCACAAAATCCGCCGGACTGCGCGGTGAACTGAACATCCCCGGAGATAAATCAATCTCCCACCGTGCGATCATGTTCGGTGCACTCTCAGACGGCACAACCGAAATCACGAACTTTTTACAGGGCGCGGATTGTCTGTCTACGATCTCCTGTTTTCAGGCAATGGGCGTACCGATCGAGAACCACACAGACCGCGTACTGATCCGCGGAGTCGGCCTGCACGGGCTCAGACAGCCAGAGCAGATGCTCGATGTCGGCAACAGCGGCACAACGACACGGCTCATCAGCGGCATTCTCGCCGGTCAGTCATTTACTTCGACCTTAAACGGTGACGCATCGATCCAGAAACGCCCGATGAAGCGTATTATCGATCCGCTCACACAGATGGGCGCAGACATCAGCAGTTTACATAACAATGGCTGTGCGCCGTTATCCATTCACGGCGGGCAGTTACACGGCATCGCCTATCAGTCACCGGTTGCCTCTGCACAGGTAAAATCCTGTGTCCTGCTCGCCGGACTGTATGCGGACGGCATAACCTCCGTCACAGAGCCTGCGCTTTCCCGCAACCATACCGAGCTCATGCTTTCCGGCTTTGGCGCTCAGGTAGAGACAAACGGCTTGACGGCTGCTGTTCATCCCGAGCCGAAGCTGACAGGTCAGAAAATCGCCGTTCCCGGAGACATCTCATCCGCCGCCTACTGGATCGCGGCGGCACTGGCTGTTCCAGACTCAGAACTCGTATTGAAAAACGTAGGCATCAATCCGACACGTGACGGTATCTTACGTGTGGTCGAGGCGATGGGCGCAGACGTTGTCCGCGAACATATACGGACAATCTCCGGTGAACCGGTATGTGACCTGATCGTGCGCAGCAGCTCCCTACACGGTGTGACCGTGGCAGGTGACCTGATCCCGACCCTGATCGATGAGATTCCGGTTATCGCAGTGCTCGCATGCTTTGCGGACGGTGACACGGTCATCAGGGATGCACAGGAGCTCAAGGTAAAAGAATCCAACCGCATTGATACGGTCGTTGATGGACTGCGTGCGATGGGTGCGGATGCGGTCGCCACCGACGATGGCATGATCATCCACGGTGGAAAAACACTCCACGGCGCAGTGATTGATTCACATCTCGACCACCGCATCGCGATGTCGTTCGCAGTCGCCGGACTCATGTGCGAGGAGCCTACGACGATCCGCAATGCAGACAGCGTCGTGATCTCCTATCCCGATTTTTATGAATCTTTAGAAAAAATATCTGTCCGTTAAATGAACGCTGACAACAAAAATAGACATGCAAAGCGCATGTCTATTTTTTTACATTACTTTCTGATCGCGGATGCATTTGTTAATTGATAAACATCGCGTCCCCAAAGCTAAAGAAACGATACCGCTCTCTGACCGCCTCCTCATAGGCGTTCATAATGTGTTCCCTGCCTGCCAGTGCACTCACGAGCATGACTAACGTCGACTCCGGCAGATGGAAATTTGTGATCAGTGCATCGATCACCTTGAACTGATAGCCCGGATAGATAAAGATATCTGTCCAGCCGCTCTTTTCAGCCAGTGTTCCGTCCGCTTCTGCCGCCGATTCAAGCGTCCGGCAGCTCGTTGTGCCAACGGCGATCACCCTGCCGCCGGAGCGTTTTGTCTCATTGATGAGCTGTGCCGCTTCCTCTGTCACCTGATAATATTCCGAATGCATATGGTGATCCTGCACATGCTCGACCTTCACCGGACGGAACGTCCCGAGTCCGACATGCAGTGTCACCTCTGCGATCCGCACACCCTTTGCCCGGATCTCTTCGAGCAGTTCGGGGGTAAAATGCAGTCCCGCCGTCGGAGCTGCCGCAGAACCGTCATATTTTGCATAGACAGTCTGGTAACGGTTCTTATCCTTTAACGTATGCGTAATATAAGGCGGTAACGGCATCTGTCCAAGCTGATCGAGAATTTCCTCGAAAATACCCTCATAGGTAAACCGGATCAGACGGTTGCCGTCCTCGACCACATCCACGACCTCGCCGACTAAAATACCGCCGCCGAAGATAATTCTGGTTCCGACCTTTGCCTTTTTACCGGGCTTGACGAGTGTCTCCCAGATATCATTCTCCCTGCGTTTTAACAACAGGATCTCGATCGTGGCTCCGGTATGCTCCCGCTCGCCAAACAGGCGGGCGGGAATCACCTTTGTGTTATTGATCACCAGACAATCGCCCGGGTTTAAATACTGCGTAATATTGCGGAATACCTCATGCCGGATCGAGCCGTCCCCCTTGCCGAGTACGAGCAGTCTCGAGCTGGACCGGTCCTCTAACGGGTCCTGCGCGATCAGCTCCTGCGGCAGATCATAATAAAAATCCTTCACATCCATCGTCGTTTCTTGCATGATCTGATTCCCCACTATGCACGCAGCGTAATCTGCAATGTCTGCTCAAGGTTTTTCAGGATCTTCTTGACAAAGCCCTCGATCATCTCACCCGTAAACTCCTCCTCTTCCGGTGTAAATACGACAGAGAACGCCATACTCTTTTTATCCGGTCCGAGCTGGATGCCCTCATAGACATCAAACAGCTCTACATCTGTCACATATCTGCATGCGTCTTTGATGCCGTTCTCGATCTGGGCACAGGTGATATTTTTATCTACGACAAATGCAAAATCACGCTTTTCCTCCGCAAACTTCGGCAGCGGCTTGAATACCTGCTGCTTGCCGTACCACTGGCTGAGCTCACGCACATCCAGCTCCAGCACAAATGCCTGCACACGCATATCCAGCTCATCCTGAATCTCATAAGATACTTTGCCAATATATCCGACGCTGATGCCCTCGCAGAAGATCTCAGCGGTCTGGTACGGATGCAGATACGGCTTCATGGCGATCTCGTAAGTAAAGTTCACGCCGAGTGTCTTTGCGACCACCTCTGCCAGCCCCTTTGCGGTATAGAAGGACTCGTTTTCTCCGAATACACCGACACACAGTGTCTCGCGCTCGTCCGGATATGCGGTCAGCGGTAACTCCTTTGCCACGAAAATATTGCCAAGCTCAAAAATACGGCCCTCTAAAATACCCTTTTTCTGGTTTCGGGCGATCGCATGCAGCATCTGCGGTACCAGCGTGGTACGCATCAGTGACAGGTCAATATTGATCGGGTTGATCAGCTTGATCGCATGACGCTGCGGTGCGTCCTCCGGCAGACGCAGAAGATCCAGATCAGACGGTGAGAAGAAGGAATAATGAATACCCTCAAACGCACCTGCCGCACAGAGTGCCTGCTTGATCTTAAGCTCTGATTTCTGCTTTAAATTCAGTCCTCCGAGCGTTACCTGTGCAGTCGGCATAAAGGTCGGTGTCACATGGTCGTAGCCGTACATACGGATCACTTCCTCTGCGACATCCGGATAGGAATCCATATCCTCACGGTATGCCGGAATCTGTAAGGTCAGCTCATCCCCGTTGATCTGCGGTGCAAAATTCAGATCTGTCAGGATGCGCAGCATATCAGCCTCAGGCACATCAATACCGATCACGCCATTTACCTTCTTTACGCTGACTTTCATTTCCTTCGGCTCGATGGAATTGCCGGTATTTACCTCTACATGTGTCGCAGATACCTTTCCGCAATCCAGCTCCTCGATCAGATGCAGCGCACGCTTCATCGCCATCACGGTTGTATACTCATAGACACCCTTTGCATACATGGCACTGGAATCGGATGCCTGTCCAAGTGCACGTGAGCTCTTTCGGATGTTGTCACGCATAAATTTGGCAGCCTCAAACATCACCTCGTTTGTGCTGTCTAAGATCTCTGAATTCAATCCTCCCATAATACCAGCGAGGGCAACCGGACGCTCACCGTCACAGATCACCAGATTGGAGTCATTCAGGGCAAACTCCTTCTCATCGAGTGTCGTGATCTTCTCGCCGTCATAAGCGCGTCTGACATTGATCGCATTCCCTTTCAAAAATGCCCCGTCAAAAGCATGCATCGGCTGTCCGAGCTCTTTTAAAATATAGTTTGTGATATCTACGACGTTTGAGATCGAACCAATGCCGACCAGCGCCAGTCTGCGGCGCATCCATGCCGGTGACGGTGCAATCGTTACATCATAAACATAGTGTGCGATATAGCGCGGACACAGATCCTGCGCCTCTACCTTGACGGTAAAGCCCTCTTTTTTTACCTCTGTCTCGGTGTAGTCTAAAGCCAGCTCCTTACAAGGCTTGCCAAGTACCGCAGCGACCTCACGCGCAATACCATAGATGCTCTGGCAGTCCGGTCGATTCGCAGTGATCGCAATGTCAAAAATCCAGTCATCCATGCCTAAGATCGGCTTGACATCTGCACCCACCTCTGCATCACCGGGCAGTACAAGCAGTCCGTTGTATCCGGCTCCGGGATACAGGTCCTCGTTCAGTCCGAGTTCCGTACCGGAGCAGAGCATACCGAACGACTCATAGCCGCGCAGTTTTCCTTTTTTAATCGTCATCACACCCTCGATCGTCACGTGATCTTTTGCAGTTGCATAAACAGTCGCGCCGACAAGTGCAAGCGGAAATTTCTTTCCGGCGCACACATTATCTGCGCCGCAGCAGATCTGGAATATGCCGTGTGCTCCGGCATTTACCTCGCACAGACTCAAATGCGTGTCCGGGATCGGCTCACATTT
>CALBJL010000072.1 GCA_937893485.1 uncultured bacterium
CGGCACGGATAAAATCATCGCATTTTTCGTACTTCCGGTGTCAAACTCTGCCGGGCAGACCAGATTGCCGACATTTTCCAGAACAACCAGATCCATGTCCTGTGTGCCGAACTCACGGATGCCCTGCCTCGTCATGTCCGCATCCAGATGGCACATACCGCCGGTATGGATCTGGATCGCACGCGCACCCGCCTCCGTGATTGCCTGCGCATCCACATCGGAGTCAATGTCCGCCTCCATAATGCCGATCTGCATCTCATCCTTCAATGCCGCGATTGTGCGTTTTAACGTCGTCGTCTTACCGGCTCCGGGCGAGGACATCAGATTCAGCAAAAACGTCTTTTCTGCCCGCAGCTCCTCGCGCAACCGATTCGCATCCGCATCATTATCCTCAAAAATGCTGCGCTTTACTTCAATAATCCGAAAGTCTCCCATATATGTGTTCTCCCTGTTGTGTCCATGACACCATATCTTTTATGATTTTATCACGTTCCAGTGCTAAACGCAAGATTTTCATAGCCTCCGCCGGTTTTACATAATAAAATAAACATCTGATTCCTATACCTCATGATAGTGCGGAATAATATCCTCATAGGTGCCATCCGGCATACGGAAGCCTCCCGGAATCACACCGAGCTGCTGGAAGCCGAGCCGTTCATACAGATGCAGGGCATGTACATTTGAAGCGACTACCGCATTGAACTGTAAAATGCGAAAGCCTTTCTCGCCCGCCATGCGCAGGCAGTCCGTGACCAGCTTTTCTCCGATATGCACACCGCGGATCTCGCGTCTCACCGCATAGCTTGCATTGGCAATATGCCCGCATCTGCCAATATTATTCGGATGCAGGATATATAAGCCGACAATCATGCCGTTATCGACATTCTCTGCCACTGCGGTATAGGTCTGTTCCTTAAAAAAGGCATCGCCCGTCTGCGCGTCCAGACACTCCTCCTGCGGAAATGCAACACCATCCTCCACCACCTGATTCCAGATCTCGCAGGCCGCGGCACAGTCCGAGAGTTGATATGCACGTATATTGATATTCATTGACAGTTCCTCCACTTCTAATTAATCGCACCCATAGTATAGCAAAAGTTGTGCTTGTTCTCAATAATAGAAACACATTTCCACATCCACGATGTTTTGTATGGCACTTTTGTAACCGAAGGCTCCTGCCCTTATTTTTATTTATAGAATTTACTGCATCTATTACTATCATTTGTCCTCATAGTTGAAAAAGAGCACAGACTCGGCAATCTGCCTTGTCTGTACTCTTTTTTAGTACCTGCAGCTTATGATACTTTTACCAATTTGATATTTTTCACACGAATGTTGTGTTCTCCCAAATCACCATCAGCTTCATATTTACCTAATAAAAGTTCAAATGATCCATTCTCTAACCCGTCTTCAAATGTAATATCTGATTTTTCACATGTCGCCCACTGTCCTTCTTCAGCACTGTTTGATTCAGGTATTGCAAATTCAGCGGAATACTGTTTTTTATCGTCCAAACCGATTTGGAACTGTACATGTCTGGCTTTTGTTGACATTATCTCAAATGAAATTTTATAAGTACCTGCCGGCAATGTTAAACCGGTCTGCTGTAACATCACATGCCAATTAGCTCCACCTGTGTTTTTAATCGTTGCATGATATGTGTAATTATTCTCCCAGCTAAACCCATATGTTGTTCCAACTTCTGCCGATGGATCTCCACAGCCAAAACAATTCCATGTCTTATATAACGGTTCTTGCTCAGTATGTTCAAACTTCCAATTTGCAAATAAGTTTTCATTACTTTCATTTAGGTCCGGATCCGTTGTTGTTTCCCCTGATGTGCCGGAATTCTCCGATTCTTTCTCTACATCCAGATCAACTACTTTTAAACCAGAAATTGTGATTGTAGAAGGTTCCGTTGTACTCTCTGCATCTGTTTCTTTGATCTTACCCATACAGATCCGGAAAAATCCAGACACATCCGTATCTGCTGTACAAGTAACAGTTGCATCAAATGTCTGCGGTGTAGCATGAATTGTCTGCATCTGATAATCATAACGCCCTTTCTCAATCGGCGCATCATCACTAATCAAATCTACCTTTATCTGTCTGTCTATTGTCGAAGATATCGTATATTGCATCTGATAGCGATGCCCCTTCTTGAAATCCATAGCCTGCCTCAATGCAATCTGCCAATCTACATACATATCAGCAGCTGTTCCTAAATCATCAATTTTTACGATTGCGCTTCCATTATCATATGAAATTCCAGCTACGATTCCCTGATTTTCTGCGACTCCAAACTCCCATTCTGCTGCAACACCATTGTCAGCTTCAAAATCTGGATTTTTTAACAAATTTGTTCCTGGTATTACAATAGGTTCCGGGTCAGTTACAGATATATCCGATCCTTCTGTCTCTTCCATATACAGATCCCTGATGGTCACCACTGACGGTGCACATGCATCTGCGTAATCCTTGAAATATCCCAGACTAAACTGTAACATGGCTGTACTACAATCGTAATTACTGTCACGATTTTTCGGTATATCAACCGTAAACGTTTTAAACTCGGTTGTCAGATCCTTGTCTGCTGCTCCTCCAAACCATGCATAGCCATTATCCGGGTCCATTACATTTGTATCAAAATGTCTTTCGACCGTAGATTTTGCCTGAAATGTGATTTTATATGCGGTGTCCTTCTTCAATTTCAGATGATTCTGCTTCACACATATGCTGTAATCCTGGGTTGTCCCGACCGATCTGATATCCACCTCATAGGTATCGCCCTTTGTGTTAGCGGTCAGGCTTGCGCTGCCGCCTTCTGTCTGCACCAGCTCCCAAGCATTGGAATTATTCATGGCATCTGCTGCTGCGAGCATATTCGCATCTTTGATGGACAGATCTGAAAATGTCAGATTTGCATTTTCAGAAGCACCGGAAATCTCCATTGCAAATACCAGTTCACCAGTCTCGCCAGATATATCTACCCTTTGTTGTATATTCACCACTTCTCCTGCTATCAACTGAACTTCCTTTGGTATTCCGACAAATGCTGACACATCTGATACATTGCCCTCTGTATCCATCAATCCGGTGCGTGACAGGCTCATAAGCTGTGCATTTCTTTTCCCGGTCTGCCGAAGGGCTGCTTTTGGCTTCAGACCAACCTTTACAGTCATGTTTGTATCAGCCTTTAACTGAATACTTGTATCTACCTTTTTCAAGCCTGCCGCTGAAAAAGCCTGATTGCATACGATCGTTCCGGTTGTGCCTGAGAAAGCTGCCTCCACTTTTCCGGCATCATCTCCTGTGCCACCCGTGACTGTTGCGCCACTTGCGTTCCAACTATCTGCCTGATTGGTGTCAGAAGCTGTAACTAGCGTTTTATTTCCCTGTGGCGTTGTCACAGACGAGCCGCCATTTCCGGCACTACCGCTTCCGACGCTGCCACCTCCGCCACCAGTACCGACATTCTTCGCCTGTTTTCTGCCTTCTTCCTCGCTGATCTCTGTCAGCGAGAAGTCTTTAAAATACATGTTATGTGTCTTGTTAATGGAGCCGCCGACTGCTCCCATACAGATCTGGAAAGATGTCTTATCATCCGTCGATTCGTTCATTTTAAATACGTGCTCATAGGTCTGATAATCCTTGCCCAATGTTACAAAATACTCACCTGCATAATGCGTGTAGCCTCTGGACTCACCACCCTGTAAGGTTGCACGCACCTTACGCTCCAGATCTGATTTTCCGCTGAAGGTCAGTTTGTAGTAATGATCCTTCTCCAGTTTGATGTTCTCCTGCTTTAACTGGATTTTCCAGTCCTCAGAACCCGTCTTATTGACTGTAAAATGGATCTCGTTATTTGCCACCTCGTACTTTGCATCTGCTTCATTTGCATCATGCCACTCAGACCACATCTCCATGCCCTTGACAAACGTTCCGTCCTTGATCATGGTATCCTGTGTCTTCGGTTCCTGTTCCATGTACTTCTGCGCTTCTTTTTCACTGATGGCATCAAGTGTGACATCATCTATGCAGACTCTGTGCTGTTCGTTGATTACTTTTCCTCCGACAGCGCCCAGATTAATGCTCAGTTGTGCAACCGGGTCAGAATCCGCAGTCATCTGAAATACTTTTGTATAAGTCTGGTACTTGCTTGTCAGATCTAAGATATTTTCACCGGAATATACTTCCCAGTTCTTATCCTCCAGTCCCTGCATAATCGCACGGATCTGACGGTTTTTGGAAGATTTTGCCTTAAAAGCCAGCTTGTAGTACTGATCTTTTACGAGCGGGATATTCTTCTGCATCAACTGGATCTTCCAGTCCTCAGAACCGGTCTTTTTGATCGTAAAATCTGCCGCATGATCTTCTGATAAGCTGTCAATGACATAACTTACGTCTGCTTCGTTTGACTCATGCCACTCGGTCCAGCCGGTCGTTCCGGCGTTGAAGCTACCATTTTTGATCAGAGCGTTCTCTGAGACTACTACGTTATCCAGTGTCACAGTTCCTTTTTTGCCGCCAAGATAAAATACGACATCCTTATCAGACAGTTTTTTTCCGGTTTTTACTATAAAGCTGTACTGTGTTGTGGAAGGCTTCAGTTTTGCAGTGAACATTTTTCCTGCTACCTTTACCTTGATCGTGCGCGCTGTCGTTGCCGCTGCATCAAAGCTGACGCTGTATTCCTTATTTTTCTCAAAAGCCAGCTCCTTCTGATATACCTTAATGTCAAAAGTCTTGGTTGCCTTCTTGATCTTTACTGCCAGTTGTCTCTTGTTGTAATTCCTATTTGTAACACTGACAGACGCATTTTTCTTTGTAATCTTCCAGAATCCGAGACGGTTGGTTCCTTCCTGGAATTTTCCGTTATATACCAAATTACCATCTGCTAAAACTGTTTTCTTATCATTCTCTGCTTTCGAAGCATTTTTGATCTTTTTCACCTTTACGTTTGTGATATGCACATCAGCTGTGCTGCCCTGTGCACCCAAATTAAATTCCAGACGTGAATTTGCATCCGTATCCTCATTCATCACAAATGTATATTTGTAGTTTTTCTGCTCTGTTGTCAGAGTGACGGTCGTATCCCGGAAATATCGCATATAGTTCATATCCGGTCCGGAGACATCGACCTTCATCGTGCGCTTTTCGGCTGCATATGCATTGAAGCTCACCTCATAGACAGCACCCTTCTCCATCGGAAGCCCCGGCTGTACAAGCTGGATACTGTAGTCTTCTTTTCCGGCATTTTTCGTAGAGATCACGATATTGTTGTCCTTGATCACTGCTGCGCCCTCGCCGCTCTGCGCCTCGAGAAACTGCCAGTTGGCGCTGCCGTCCAGCTTTTCATTTTTCGCAAAAGAAGCGTTTGATACATAGTTACCGTTTTTATCTGCTTTCTTTAATACGACTTTTTTTACCGGCTTCTCTGCATTCTCATTGTAGTTTTTCTTCTGATACACCCTTACATAATCCACCTGGAAATTGCTGTCAAAGCTGGTTGTCTCATCCGGATAGCCGACCCATGAACCACCAACTGCCAGATTTAGGATCAAATAAAATTTCTGGTCAAACGGTGCCGGATAAGTCACTTCACCCTGACCGGTAGTCTTTGAATACCAGGAATGCTCCTCATGGTACAGCTTTCCATCTATATACCATTTGATGCTGCCAGGCTCCCACTCGACTGCACATGTATGCCACTCGTCTGAAAAATCACCTTTCTTCAGCACCTCTGTGCCCTGGCTCTGCGCATGCGGCTCGCCATAGTGAATCGTTCCGTAGAGTTTTTTCGTATCCTGTCCCATCACCTCTGCAATATCAATCTCACCACATTTAGGCCACTGTCCATAGAAGTTCTCATCGGTCGGCATCATCCAGAACGCCGGCAGATAACCCTGACCCTCCGGGAACTTCAGCTTTGCTTCCATGATTCCATACTTAAAATCATGCTTGTTCTGCGTATTGATTCGTGCAGATGAATAGCTGTATGTGCCATCCGCATTTTGTGTCTTCTTCGGAATGATCGTCAGCTTTCCATCCTTTACCGTATAGTTACCGGACTCTGTATATTCCTGTAACTCGGCATTGACCCAGCCCGGCTCGTGTGTTTCAATGTTCCAGTCCTTCATATTTAATGAATCACCGTCAAAATTGTCTTCCCATACTTTGGTATAACCCTTATAAGACAATGTCTCTGTCTTGTCCTTTGCCTGTGCCTCCGTTACCGGTGATACCGGCAGCCCACCCAGCACCATTGCCGCTGTCAGCAGACCAGCGATCCATCTTGTTACACCCCTGTGTTGCATAGCTATCTCCTCTCTTTTCAATGTTTTCAATGCTGTGTTCCGTATAGCATCAGCCTTTGACACCACCGAGTGCCACGCCGCCTACAATGAACTTCGACAGCAGCAGATATACAATGATTACCGGAAAGATCGAAAATGCGATCATGACATATACCTGACCCATATCGAACTTCAGGAAATCCGCGCTTCGCAACTGCGCGATCAAAATAGGTAATGTTTTCTTTGTATCCGTATGCAGTACCAGCGCCGGCGTGAAGTAGTTGTTCCAGTTCGATACGAATGTGAAGATCGCCTGTACTGCAATTGCCGGTTTCATCATCGGGAGCACGATGCTGTTAAATGCACGGAACTCGCCGGAACCGTCGATACGCGCCGCCTCAATGATCGCGAGCGGCAATGTACTCTCCATATACTGTTTCATGTAGAAGTATGTAACCGGAGCAGCGATCGCCGGTACGATCAGCGGTGTAAATGTATCATCCATATGCAGCTTATTGATCAACTGCAGGAAACCGAGTGCAGTAACCTGTGTCGGGATCATCATGACTGCCAGAATGAATGTAGACATGAATTTCTTTCCCTTGAAATCATAGGTGTGGATCGCATAAGCGGTAATTGTCGAAAAATACACACTCAGCACCGCGCTGCAGGTAGATACGATAATACTGTTTATCATACCATTTACAACCGGCAGTGTACCTGCACACAGACCTTTCCAGTTTTGGATCAGATAATGGCTGGGAATCGGTGTAAATCCTCTCGATAGTTCTCCATGTGAACGTGTTGCATTTACAAACAAAATATAGAACCAGATCAGACAGAAAAATGTGATCAGGATCAGCACGGTATATGCGATTGTCTTGCGGGCATGCATGCCCAGACCTTTACTTGTCTTATATTC
>CALBJL010000073.1 GCA_937893485.1 uncultured bacterium
GTCCGACTAACAAAATCGCATCCGTTCCGGCTACGTTGATCTCGGAGGAACGGTGATATTCGACTGCGTTGATCAGATAGTTCTGTCCGTTGCAGTATCCGATCTGGATCGGCAGCTCTCCGTAGGTCTTGGACTGCAGCTCGGCAAATACCGGCAGCTCCTCTAATGCTGCTACAGACGGCTCATAGACTACATCATCCGGTGTCGGCGTTTTTTCATTTAATGCCTGAACAAGTCCTGAAAAATCAATATTTTTTACGACTCTTCCGTACTTGCGGAAAGAATCATCTGTCACATTCTGAATGTTCATAGTTGTTCTCCTTTTACTATTTTACCGGATCAATCCAAACAGCGGCTTGCACGCCGGATAGATCCGTCTGAACTTCTGATAACGATCTTCATATTTTGCGGCCAGCTCGGGATTGGGCTCTACCGTGTCCACGACCTTGACGATCTTCGCTGCAGCTTCCTCGACATTTGCATATTCGCCGCATGCGACTGCTGCCAGCATCGCACCGCCCATCGACGGACCTTCCTCATTCGCGGGCACATCGACCTTGATGTTGAGCACATTTGCAATAATCTTCTTCCACAGCGGGCTCTTGGCACCACCGCCGCAGATCTTCGTGCGCTTGATCGGAATACCGAGTGATCTCGCCACCTCAAGGGAATCACGCAGCGCAAATGCCACGCCCTCCAATACTGCCTGTGTCATATCCGCCCGCGTCGTATCCATCGTCATACCAATAAAGGTCGCACGCGCATTCGGATCATTGTGCGGAGAACGCTCGCCCATCAGATACGGCAGGAAATATACATGATTCTCGCCAAGCTTTTCAATCTGCTTCTGCTCAGCCGCATAATCAGTCGTTCCGATGATCTCATCCATCCACCATTTATTGCAGCTCGCCGCACTCAGCATACAGCCCATCAGGTGATAATGACCGTCTGCATGTGCAAACGCATGTAATGCATTGTTTTTATCGACACCGAATTTTTCAGAAGAAATAAATACGGTTCCGCTCGTTCCGAGTGAGATATTGCACTGTCCGTCGCCGACCGTACCCGTACCGACAGCTGCCGCCGCATTGTCCCCGGCTCCGGCTGCGACCTTCGTCGTTTCCGGAATGCCGAGCTCTGCCGCGATCTCCGGCAGCACGCATCCGACGCTCTCATAGGACTCATACACCTTCGCCATCTGATCTTCGCTGATACCGCAGATGTCTAACATCTCCTTTGACCAGCAGCGGTTCTTCACATCAAAGACGAGCATACCGGACGCATCCGATACGTCTGTGCAGTGTACACCGGTCAGCTTGTAAGCGATATAGTCCTTCGGCAGCATGATCTTTTTGATCCGTGCAAAATTCTCCGGCTCCTTGTTTTTCATCCAGAGGATCTTCGGTGCGGTGAAGCCGGTAAATGAAATATTCGCCGTATACTCTGACAGCTTTTCCTTACCGATCACATTATTCAGGTAATCGCACTCCTCTGTCGTGCGTCCGTCATTCCATAATAATGCAGGGCGGATCACCGCGTCGTTTTCATCGAGTACCACCAGTCCGTGCATCTGTCCGCCAAAGCTGATACCTGCCACCTGACTCTTGTCGCAGTCCGCTAACAGCTCCTTCAGACCGATCATCGTCTGCTCGAACCAGTCCTCGGGCTTTTGCTCCGACCAGCCCGGATGCGGAAAATAGATAGGATATTCCTTTGATACAATTTTCTGGATCTGTCCTTCGCCATCCATCAGCAGCAGCTTGACCGCTGAAGTACCCAGATCCACTCCGATATAAAGCATATACTGACCTCCCTATGTCTGTCGGCTGTGTGCGGCAATTCAGCCTGCATCCCCCAGCCGGTGCGCCAGCAGCGTGCACGCTGCGTCGCGTGCACGTGCACGATAATGTTATAGCTATTGTACATGAATACCTATGGTTTTTGCAAGACATTCACATAATTTTTTCATTAAGAAGTCTATTTTTGTCAAAACCGCACAATATTTTAGGTCTATTTTTGTTGATTCTTTCAAATGTTACTCGTGCACGCTTATTGACTTTTTTCGTCTGATCATGCTATGCTAGACTATATTATGGGAACGGAGGAGCCTTATGACAACACTCAAGGAGATCGCTGACCTGGCGGGCGTGTCCAGAGGAACCGTAGACCGCGTACTCAACCATCGCGGCTCGGTCAATCCAAAGACTGCCGAAAAGGTTATGAATATCGTACATGCGCTGGACTACCAGCCCAACCGCGCCGGGACAGCGCTCGCTGCGCAGAAGAAAAAATACAAGATCGGAGTCATTCTCTTTGGGCGGAGCAACCCGTTTTTTGATGATGTCATGTGCGGAGTCAAAGCCAAAGCCGATGAGCTAAAGGGCTACGGCATCACAACGATCACGCGCCGCGTGGATTTCGATGTCACGGCACAGCTTGCTGCGATTGATGAGCTGGTCGCCGAGGGGATCAACGGGCTCGTACTCGCCCCCTACAATGATCTGGCGCTGCGCGGGCGGATCAATGAGCTTTCCGAAAACAGCATTCCGGTCGTAACGATCAACACTGATATTGAGGGCTCAAAACGGCTGACATATGTCGGCAGTGACTATTATCAGGGGGGCTGTATCGCCGCAGGTCTGTTCGCGTTATCCGCACCGGAGACACATGCCCTCGGCATCATCACGGGATCGGACAGCGTACTCTGCCATACGGAACGCATCCGCGGATTACAGGCGACACTCGCCCATTCTTATGCGCAGATCAATATTGTGGGAATCGCCGAGAATCACGACGATGAAATCGAGAGCTACACGGTGACAAAAGAGCTGCTCGCCGCACATCCGCAGACCGATGCACTCTTTTTCACGGCAGGCGGCATCTATGGCGGCTGCAAAGCAGTTGCGGAGCTCGGACTTCATCCCCGCATCATCACGTTTGACGAAGTACCTACGACGCTTGAACTGTTAAAGAATGGCACGATCCTCGCCACAATCAGCCAGCAGCCCTACCGCCAGGGCTATCACGCACTGGATATCCTGTTTGAATACCTGACATCCGGCATCCGTCCGGAAAACGAGCTGCAATACGTGGCGCACTCGATCGTAATACGGGAAAATCTGGCTGAACACATGGCCGTTGGCAATGGGATGAATTGAAGATAAATTAAAAAAGAATCTAAAAAAGCTGAATGCGAATCGTATGATCCACATTCAGCTTTCTTAATTTTCTGGTATAATCTCTGTCATTAAACGCGGGACAGATACTCGCCGGTACGTGTGTCGATCTTGATCACATCACCCTGATTAACGAATAACGGTACGGATACAACTGCTCCGGTCTCTACCGTTGCGGGCTTAGAAGCACCTGTTGCGGTATCACCCTTGAATCCGGGCTCTGTCTCTGTGATCTCAAGCTCTACGAACAACGGCGGCTCTACAGCGAATACATTGCCGTTGTGCGAGCACATCTTTACCATCTCGTTCTCTTTTACGAACTTCAATGCATCGCCGATAGAAGCGGAATCCAGAGCGATCTGGTCATAAGTCTCTACATCCATGAAGTAGAATAAATCACCGTCTGCATACAGATACTGCATGTCCTTGCGGTCGATACGTGCAGTCGGGCACTTCTCTGTCGGGCGGAAGGTCTTCTCAACAACACCACCACTCTTAATATTCTTTAACTTTGTGCGGACGAACGCTGCTCCCTTACCGGGCTTTACGTGCTGAAATTCAATAATCTGATAAATGTTTCCCTCTAACTCAATGGTCACACCATTGCGGAAATCTCCTGCTGAAATCATTCAAATGATCCTCCTTCAATGTCTGTCTCGGCGGCAAATATACGATTGCACACCGTATACTAGCAATGATACTATATAAAAGGTTCTTTTTCAAGTTTTTTTTACTTGATCCCGCCCGAAATGCGCGATTATCTGCCAAAATTCTCCTCAATCTGTGAAATCAGGTCGATCCGGCGCTGATGGCGCTCCTCTCCCGAAAAGTCTGTCGTGAGGAAGGTCTTGATAATATCCTTTGCCAGCTCCGAGCCCACGATACGTGCGCCGATCGCGATCACATTCGCGTTGTTGTGCTCACGGATCAGACGCGCCGTCGCCGTGTCGGATACAGCTGCCGCACGGATACCCTTTACCTTATTCGCTGCCAGCGAGATACCGACGCCGGTGCC
Organism: uncultured bacterium; assembly: GCA_937893485.1. Lineage (GTDB taxonomy): Bacteria > Bacillota > Clostridia > Lachnospirales > Lachnospiraceae > W0P33-017. The sequence goes on from CALBJL010000073.1 coordinate 4,192, forward strand.
GCAGATCAGTACGCCAAGATCTGCCTCCCCCGCTGCGACCAGTCTGCCAACCTTTTCTCCGGGGATCGGATAATCCACGGATTCCCCGATCGGTGCCCCGACATCGATCAGCTCGTGCCCTATCCCTGTGATCAGCTCCATGATCTGTGTTTTCAATTCCCCTGCTGCGTGATCATTTCCTATTGCGATTTTCATCTTTCCCCTTCTCCTTTTGATAAAAATATAAGACGATATGTTCTAAATATCGTTTTAATACAATCTGAATCTCCTCTTTCGGATGAATCGGCTTCACTAAAATCGTGTAAATCCCCGCGCGGTTTGCGCCCCACACATCCGTAAAAATCTGATCTCCCACAAACAATGTCGTATGTACATCCGTCCCCATACGCTTCATCGCCTGCTCATAACCGTCCCGCTTTGGTTTTCCGGCTTTGTAAATGTAGTCCGCGCCGACCACCGCCTGACAAAACGAACGCACACGCGGCTCCTTGTTATTGGACAGCAGGATGCTTTGGAAACCAAGCGCGTGCAGCCGCTCAAACAGTGCCTTGGCACGTGCATCGGCGGGCGCGCCATGCGGCACCAATGTATTGTCCACATCAAAGATAATACCCCGGTAGCCCCTGCTCCTCCAGCGCTCAAAATCTATGTCGTAAGTCGAATCCACATATTCCTGCGGATAAAAGGGCTGCAGCATATGCGCGTCCTCCTCATGTATAATCTACTATTTATCTTAGCATATTTTGTGCTTTTCGCAAGTAAAAATACATGCAAAAGGCTTCCCGGCGAAACCGCCGGGAAGCCCTTTCCTTTGAACTGTGTCTGTCCCTACAGCACGCTTACTGCATGGAGTTGA
>CALBJL010000074.1 GCA_937893485.1 uncultured bacterium
CTGATTTTAGGGAATTCTGACGCTTTTTTTCGGTAATTTTAGTGTATCATATACAGTATTATCCCTAGAAACTTGAAGTTGTCTGCTTATTATATCTATAATGCGCTATCTTGTTTATGCGAAATCACTATTATCAATATGCCCGTCATACTTGCAATAATCTCTGTGACGGGAAATGTCCACCACACTGCATTTAAACCTATAAAATGAAATACCCACGCCAATGGAACAAGAAGAACAATTTGACGAAGCACAATGATAAAAAGACTTGATTTTATATGCGCAATTCCCTGTAAGTAGGAAGTTATAACAATCGTAAGTCCCGCAAAAACAAAACTGATAGAAATTACAGGAAACGCATATTTTCCAATCGCCATAATTGAAGATTCTGTTGAAAATATCTGTACAAGTTTTTCAGGAAACAGGAAAAATATCCCTGTTTCTATGACAGTCACCTGCTCCATAATGATAACTGAATAGTGGTAATAATACCTGTTGAAACCCAAGTAACGGAATAAAAAAGAAGGACTGTATTTTGTAATATATCCCTAATACAGTTACAGCATCCTCCGTAAAAATCTTCAAAACCATATTCAAACCTACGATATAAATCGTATATAAGGATTGCGTTACAATCGAACCAGTTCCATTTACATAAATCTGTTTACAGAGTTCCGGCTTAAATGTTCCCCTTAAAGAATATTTTTTCATTACGGCAAGTAATGTAATCGCCATTGCCACCCATTGTCCGATCACTGTAGCAATGGCAGCTCCCCTGATACCAAATGCTGGAATATGTCCTGTTCCAAAAATCAATATTATATCTAATACAATATTGACAACAGAACCTGTAACCTGCGCAATCATTGGAATCATCATATTTCCCCTTGCCTGAAGGATTTTAGTACAGATAGATTCTATAAACAATCCTAAAGAACCATAAAAAATGATTCTGCTGTATATGATCCCCTGTGCTTTCACCACAGCATTTCCTGTTGAAAGGGAGAAATAAGCATTTGCCAATATATTTCCAACAAAAGCAAAAATTAAAAAGTGAAACATATTTAAAAACAAACCGCTTTTTATAATATCGTGTTGTGTCTCTGTTTCTCCCCTTCCATCCAGTCTTGAAATCAAAATATTGACTCCTGCACCCGTCCCTGTTGCCAATGCAGTAATAAGAAGTTGAACAGGATAGATAATGGACAGTGCCGTAAGTCCTTCTGTTGAATATCTTGCAACAAAAAAACTGTCTGCAATATTATATATAGATTGAATGAGAAGTGCCAGCATAACTGGTGGTGATATTTTAAGAAGCAATTTGGAAACTGATATATTTTCCATATCCATAACTAAAAACCTCCTGAAATTTCTTCAGAAGGTATTTTAAACCATGTAGTAACTCCACGGTCAATAGGTTTATTCAGAAATCAAAAGTATTTTTATCTCACAGTAGTAGTGATAAATATATTTAAACAACTGAAATCCCACTTCCTCTGCGAAAACAGCATCTGCTCTATAATGATTTTCTTTCAACCAGTTAATCATTATGGAAAAGTCAGCTGTCTCGTTTTTGATTGGTATCGTACATACTGCATAATTTCCACCAGGAAGTGTATACAAATGTTCAGAACTTATAGAACTGTAATCACCATCTGGCAGTTTTACATATTCTCTGTATTTTCTGAGTTTGTTAGAATAGAATCTTTCTGCATCCAGAAAATATCCATATTTGCGTCGGACAAAATTTGTTGTCTGAAATTCCTGATTTATAACATCTTGGAGATTTGCATGGTAAGATGAATCTTCCCGCTTTTGATTCCCCACAATGACTGTTTCTGGTTCAAAATATACTATATGTACTTTATCATCAGATGCCTGTAATTTAATATGCTCATTTTCTTCGTAATACCAGCTGATATCATCTGCTACCTGCCTGTAATACTGACTGAGACGTAATGCTTCACTCTGATATTCCATAAGGAGCTTCACAACTTTTTCATTATCTCTGGATGATATAATTTCTTTTACTTTTTCTAATGGTATTTTCAAATTTCGGCAGGTAGTAATAATATCCAACTGGTACATATTCCATCTGGAATAATAATGATAATGATTTTCAGGATTGATATAATCTGGAGTTACCAACCCAATTTTTGTATAAAAATGCAAGGTATCCTTTGAGATTCCTGTAATTCTGCTAACTTCGCCAATTTGATAATATTCTTCCTTCATTTTTCTATCCTTACAAATTTCAATTTGTTAATTTGTTTTATTATAACATTTTTATATGAATCAATGTGTTTTATTGCATTTTTATGACCACATTTCCGGCATGGTCAACATCCCCCGCCATACGGATGGCTTGTTCCAATTCATCCAGTGAAAATTCATGGGTGATGATGCGTTCCAGATTCCACTTGCCGCTTGCCATCATTTTCTGCACATCCCGCACATCCTCCGGCATATAGCCGCCGGAGCCGATGATGCTCTGCTGGGCATAGGTCATATGGAGCAGGTCGATGGTGCGTGGCTTGTTGTTGACCGCCACAGAGACAAAACGGCTCTCTATTTTCCCAATGCGAAGATAATCATCCAGAATACTCTCCGCACCGGCGGCGTCCAGCCAGCAATCAATGTTGGCGACTGCGCCATTTAAAGATGGCGCCGTGCCGAAATAGTCCATCGCTTTTGTTTCAAAATCCTCCTCCATTGGATTACAAATCGCAAAGCCCAGCTTCTCTGCCAGCTTCAGCCGGAGAGCGGAGTAGTCACAGATCATCACTTTATCCATGCCGAAATGCTTGCATGAGACTGCGGCGGCAATGCCTATGGTCCCGCAGCCAAACACCACGGCATTCTGCCCTGCAACATACTGTTCTTTGCCGCAGGGAATCATACCCCGACGGGCAGCGCGACAGCCCACGGTAAACGGCTCAATCAGACTTGCCCGCTTGTCGGAGATACGCTCGTCCACAGCGTAGAGCGAATGGTTTCGCTTGGCGTTGGGAATGAGAATGTATTCCGAAAAGCCGCCGATAGTTCCGGCTCGTTTCGTATCTCCTTTGGCATAGCGTGGGTATGGATAGACCCGCTCCCCAATCGTAAAATCGGTAACATTCTTTCCGACCTTTACCACACGGGATACGGTCTCATGTCCAAACTCTCCGCCGACTGTGACCTTGTGACCCGTGTTTGGACCGTAGGTAAAAACTGCCACGTCCGTACCGCAGACGCTGGAATAAAGATTTTTCACCAGCACATCGTCATCTCCGACCTCCGGTAACGGCAGCTCCTGAATTTCAATTTGTTCTTTTCCTAAATAAATACCTGCTTTCATGATTCCTCCCTGCGGCGTTTTACACACCCCTGAATCATATCTACAACATACGTAATGGAATCGGCGCAGTCATTCCTGAGCCATTCCGAGATAATTGCCATCAATCCGTGGATGTAAAACGCCATGATGTAACGCCTGTCCTGCTGCGATATGCCATAGCGGTCGAGGATTGGTGTAAACACATGATGGAACATCCTGTCATAGCTTTTGTCCATCCCCAGCACCGCTGCATTTTCCGTTACTGTGCGGAACAGCCGCTTGTGTTTCTCAATGTAACCGAGGTAAGGTGTCAGATACTCCGGCGTAATGAGGTACAATTCATCCAACGGACAATCCCGCTGTTTTGCTACAAAAGTTTCCGAATCCTTTTTCATATAAGCAAGGAACTGTTCGTTCATGTGGCTGACGCTCTCCGAGAGCAGATCTGCCATTGTTTCATAGTGAAGATAGAAAGTGGAACGGTTGACCCCTGCCGCCTCACAAATCTCCTTGACTGTGATATAAGCAAAGTCCTTTTTCTCAAGAAGCTGCAAAAATGCTTCGTCCATTCTGGCAGCGGTAGCGAAATATTTGCTTTCTGATTTATTCAATCGTTTCCACCTTCTTTCATAATTTTCTGCTGTTCAGCAGCATGATAACGGTAATTAAAATGCCAATGCTTTACTTCTCGCTGATTTCTTTCGCCAGTTCCATGATCTCAAATGCATACTTCTGCTTGCCTTGCGCCAGCAGCTTTTTGTAGATGGGGTAATTGACACCCATACCCACCAGCCCGATGATACCGATGATCACGCCGAGAATAAACATGGTGGTCGTCCCGCTGCCGATGACCTTCATGGAAAGGCACATGCCCACACCGGCTACCAGTGCGGCGATGATGCCGAAAGTGTAGGTGAAAACGGTGGCGGGGAGCTTTGCTTTATGGTCCAGCTTGCGAAGGGCGACCACCTTTGAGGTGTCCTTGGGTGCATATTCGTTGGCGAGTTGTTCTGCGTAAATTTTGTCTGTGTTCATGGCTTGTTGCCTCCTTCCTTTGATGGCTTTATGATACCAGCAAAAAAGGAGCAACTGAACAACACCGATAACGGTTTGTGTTGAGTTCAGCAATTCCACAAAGCCCGGAAATGTCGCGCGTGTCGAGCATTTCCACCACTTTCAGTCCTTATTTTCATCACGCTCACTTCAAACAGTAAATTCCAAAGCAGTGTAAATAGATGGCGGAATTAAACTTTGCAATTTTTAATTATGAGCCGTTTTACACTTTCCCTTGCATCAACTCATAAGATATGTTATATTATGCATAGAAAGAGGGAAAGCCAGAGAAGCGGCTTACCCGAATGAATTAAATAACTGTTTTATCAACAGCCGTCATTATTCGCAGTAATGGCGGCTATTTTCGTTTATCCTTGAAAATCTTATAGCAAAGACCAACAAGGGCAACAATGAATATACAAAACTGAATCATGTCAGAATATGTAACCATTGGCAACGCCTCTTCGCTCCGCTTCGGTCGTTGCTAGACGAGTGCCACCGGCACTCAGCAACCTTTCGTCTGGAGGGTTTGATCTGCGCTTCGCTCCGGTCGTTGCTAAACAAGCCCCACCGGAGCTTAGCAACCCTCCGAAAAAGAGGGTAAGCCGCCCGGCTCTCTGGTTTCCCATGTGCGAAGTATATCATAACTTATCAAATCAGACAACGATAAATCGACAAAATCCCCTTAGATTACTCTAAGAGGATTTGCTTATTTCGAGATATTTTTCTATAAAAGTGTGTCAAAAGGTGTGTCAGTCTTTTATTTCATATCAGAGAATTGTTTCGGAACCCCTATAAAATAAGCATTCTTTGGATTATTTCTCATCCACAACCTGAAAAATGAAGAACTTTAAATAATAGCTCTCATCCGCTGCCCACAGAATCGGATGATCCGGTGCCTGTGTGCGGAATTCCACCTGACGCAGACGCTTGTGCACAGAATTGGCTGCCTCGCGGATCGTCTTGGTAAACAGTTCCTGCGTCATAAAATGCGAGCACGAGCAGGTCGCCAGATATCCGCCGTCCCGCACGAGCTTGAGTCCCTTGCGGTTGATCTCGCGGTAGCCTTTGATCGCATTTCTGGTCGCCTCTCTGGACTTGGTAAACGCCGGAGGATCGAGAATGACCACATCATAAGTCTCTCCTGTCTCTGCCAGACGCGGCAATTCATCGAGCACATTGGCACAGCGAAAATGCACGGTGGCATCAAGCTGATTCAGCCTCGCATTGGCATTCGCCTGACTGAGCGCATATTCCGAGATGTCCAGTCCGAGCACATCGGACGCGCCCGCAATTCCCGCGTTGAGCGCAAATGTACCCATGTGCGTAAAGCAGTCCAGCACTTTTTTCCCTTTGCAGATCCGCTGCATCGCCAGACGGTTATACTTCTGGTCGAGGAAAAATCCGGTTTTCTGACCGTTTACCACATCTACGAGATAATGCACACCATTTTCAACGATCTCTATATTTGTATCGAACGGCTCACCAATAAAATCCTTGACCTTGGGCAAGCCCTCTTTTTTGCGTTCGTTGGCATCGCTGCGCTCATAGACACCGCGCACATGAATGCCGTCCGCCTCAAGCGCCTCCCGCAGCAGCCGTACAATCGTCAGCTTAAACTGCTCCATGCCGAGCGCAAGACACTGAACAACCAGTACATCCTCATATTTATCTACGACAAATCCCGGCAAAAAGTCTGCCTCGCCGAAGATCACACGGCAGGAAGAAATGTCTACCGTCGTCTTGCGGTATTCCCATGCCCGCTGCACACGCATCCGCAAAAATTCCTCGTCGATCTCCTGATCCACATGGCGCGTCATCAGCCGGATGCGGATCTTGGAATTTGTGTTGATAAACCCCCGTCCGAGCGGATAGCCGTCAAAATCATGCACGATCACAATCCCGCCGTTTTCAAACGAGCCCATGATCGTATCGATCTCGTTATCGAAGATCCATAAGCCCCCGGCTTTGATCGTCCTTCCTTCACCTTTTTTTAATGTTACAATCGCTCCCATTTGCTGTCCCTTACATATGATTACTATGACTCATACCTTGCAGGCACAAGCCGTATTAGCTGGCTGTATCCGCTACATCAGATGCATCTGCCGACTCATCCGCCAGTTTTTCAAACTCTTTGCGGACATGCTTGAAACACTCAAGCAGCTTCGGTGAAAACACGCCGCACTCGCCGGATATGATCATCTGGAATGCTTTTTCCTTTGAAAAAGCACTCTTATACACACGCACATTGACGAGCGCGTCATATACATCTGCGACCGATACGATCTGCGCAGACACCGGGATCTCCTCCCCCTTGAGCCCATCCGGATAGCCCTTGCCATCGTAGCGCTCATGATGGTGGCGGCAGATCTCATAGCTCGCCTTTCCGTATTCTTCATCCCAGACGTTTTTAATATTCATAAGAATATCGCCGCCTTTGGTCGTATGCGTCTTCATACATTCAAATTCTTCTTTTGTCAGTCTTCCCGGTTTCAGAAGAATCGAATCAGGCACAGCGATCTTCCCGATATCATGCAGCGCGCTTGCAGCCACAATCACATCGATCTTTTCCTGCGTCAGCCCATACTCGGGATACCTCCTCATCAATTCCTCTGCCAGAATGCGGGTATAACCCTTGACACGCTTGACATGCTCTCCGCTCTCCAGATTCCGGTACTCAACGACTGTACCGAGAATATCGATGACGTTTGCCCGGCTCTGCCGCAGTTGTTTTGCCTGCGTCTGCAGCAACTGATACTGCTTGGTCAGCGTTCTTGTCTGTTCCTCGACCTTCTGCTCCAGCTGGTTCTGATACTGATATAATGAGATCACGTTTTTCACACGACGCTTGACCAGTCTCGCATCAAACGGGCGGTGAATGAAATCCGATACACCCAGCTCAAAGCAACGGCTCTCTGTCTGGCTGGTGTTATCACTGCTGATGATCATAATCGCCAGATGCTTGCCCCACGGCTGTCTGCTCACGACCTCCAATACCTCAAAACCATCCATCTCCGGCATAAACAGATCCAACAGCATGAGCGCAATCTCGTTTCTCTGCTGCGCCAGAATCGCCAGCGCCTGCTTGCCGTTTTCCGCCATCACGATCTCATACTCATCCTTTAGCATCTCTGCCAGTATCTCACGATTGAGCTCCACATCATCCACGATAAGTATCTTTGTTCGCATAGTTTTCTCCTCTAATTCAATCTGTCACCGTCGGCGTTTGCGCTATAACTGCTTAATCGCAGCCGTGACAGCCTCGTAATCAGCGGCTACCTGTTGAAACAATTCACCGCAGCGCGCTTTATCCACGGGCGCGCTCTCCCAGTGTCTGAGTTCTTCTGTCAGGGCACTTGCAGAGACTCCGAGCTTGTGAAAACTCAGGTTCTGGCTGACTCCCTTTAGCGAATGTGCCGCGCGGAAAGCCTGATCCATATCGTCATTTTCAAGCCCCGCCTGAAGATTCTCATAACTCTTATCATCCAGAAATTTTAACGCAAATCTCTGAACCAGTTCATCCTTCGGGATTCTCCGCCGCACATCGTCGAAGTCACCGCCGAAGCTCGCATAACACTCTTGTATCGTCATTGCTTTTCTCCTTATTATATCATGTGCAAAACCAGCACATGATCAGCATTCGTCACTCGTCAATCATGCAAGCATGTTGACTCGTTTGCACTCATTATATCGTGATTTCATCACTCAATAATATCGCCGTTCGCCAAATACAAATAAATTTGCATTTTTCTCACTTGCGCTCATTATATCATGCGCAAAACCAGCACATGATCAACATTCGTCACTCGTCAATCATGCAAGCATGTTGACTCGTTTGCGCTCATTATATCATGTGCAAACCGGCATAATCTCTGCCAAGATATACTCATTATACAGATATTCCACATGCATTTCAACTTCTTATTTCCAATCTTTCCCATAGGGATTTTCCTGGCACCATAACAAAGCTCCCTCTGCACAATGGCACGCAGAGGGAGCTTTTCATGTAGTTATTGTTTCTTTAATTTTCTATTTTTTAATTAGTCATACAAAGGAATATGATATTTTACTGTCCGGTAAATCTTGAACGCCAGAACAGCAAACAAAGAGACAATGATATAGAGTGTTGTTCCTACTCCTGCTACACTTCCTATGATAACTAATAACCACATAAACGGGTTCATACTTTATTTCCTCCACATTCTGAATTTATTATTTTATTTTTCTTTTTTCTCATCCGCACCTGACAGATTTTCGATGCGCCAGCACCAGACCGCCGCACCTACCATCAATACTGCCATTATCGCTACAACTACCATTTCCATATGGTTTTCCCCCTTTTGGCATCTAAAAATAAGCCTATGCGATTTTTGGCATACGCAAACAAACCTATGCTGCAAATGCATCACACAGGCAACGAAATATTCTGCTTTCGAAAACTGTTCAGTACTTCACAGTTTCGATGCAAAAATCCATACAAAATTGCTTCGCAATGGGATTTTTGCACATACGAATCATGTTCTTACGGTCTACGCGGTTCCGCTCCGACCTGTGCTGAATAGTTTTTTATTATGCGGATTTTTTCCCATCCAGATCATGGATATATTGAATCGTCGCCACGAGTCCCCGTGCCAGTTCCGGCAGCCGGTACTCTCCCCGACGCATAAAGATACCGGGTTCTGCTGCAAAAAATGTCTCTCCTACAGCCAACTCGGTCAAAAGCGCACGAAGTGTACGCCTGTTTTGACGAATCGAACGGATCTCGGGCAGACGCGACCGTACACCGATCAGCTTTTCGGTGCATGCTTCGTCAGAAAATAAATAATCCGGGATCGCACGATAGACAGCGTCCGTTTCTGTGGCTGCTGCCTGAAAATGGGCAGACAATACCCGTGATTCGCCGGAGCATACTCCGACAACCAGCATCCATACTGCGAGCAGATAGATAAGCGCCCGCTTTTTTTGTGATATTGTCTGTCTCATATCATTCATCGTCCATTACCTCTTGCATATCATATCACTTCACGTGACAAAGCGCAAGTCGTCACGAATGATTCTCTGTGCCTAAATGCAAGGTTTCATTCATGCTGCCGGTGCGATAGCCTTGAAGATCCAGCGCCACATAGGAAAAGCCGTAGGAACGGAATGCCTGATTGACCTGCTCTCTGGTCGCCTCATCCATGAGCTTTGGAAATTCCTGCGGAAGCAGTTCAATACGGGCAATCGTTCCGTGAATGCGCACGCGCACCTGTGAAAAGCCCAGATCGAGCAATAGCTGCTCTGCCTGATCGACCATGTGCAGTTTTTCCTCTGAAATAGTCTCCCCATACGGAAAACGGCTGCTCAGGCACGCAAACGACTGTTTTTCCCATGTCGGCAGCCCGAACTGCCGTGAAAGTGCGCGAATCTCCTGCTTACTGAGCTGTGCCTCACGCAGCGGACTTTTGACTCCCAGTTCTGCGACCGCCTGCAGTCCGGGGCGGTAATCGCCGTTGTCATCGAGATTTGATCCCTCCGCGACTGCGGCAATACCCTCTTTTTTTGCAATCGCAAGTATTTTTTCAAATAGCTCATGTTTGCACAGATAGCATCTGTTCGGCGGGTTCTGCGCGAATCCCTCGATGTTCAATTCCTCCGACTCCACGATAAAATGCCTGATGCCGTTGTCCTCACAATAGGCGGTCGCTTCCTTTAATTCACGCTGCGGAAACGAACAGGACTCTGCCGTGATCGCGATCACGCGGTCTCCGAGCGCCTCCTTTGCGGCATACAGCAAAAATGTCGAATCCACTCCACTCGAAAAGGCGACTGCCACGCTGCCGAGCGAGCACAGATACTCCAGCAAATGCTCGTATTTGTTCTGTAAATCCATACTGTTACGCCTCCTCTCCGCGCGGTGCACTCAGATCTTTCACGACCTCACCCGCGAGTATCAGCCCCGCTACCGCAGGTACAAATGCGGTGCTGCCCGGAATATCGCGCCGTTCGGTGCATTTATGTGCTGCTCCCGGCGGACAGATACAATTTGTTCTGCAACTGATCGCCATATCTTCAACCGGACGGGTCGGCTGTTCGTCTGAGTAGACGACCTTCAGCTTTTTGACTCCCCGCTTTTTCAATTCCCGGCGCATGACCTTCGCGAGCGGGTCCATGTGGGTTTTGTAGATATCGGCAACCATAAAACGGCTCGCGTCGAGCTTGTTTCCAGCCCCCATCGCACTGATCACCGGAACGCCCATCTGCCGGGCGCGCATGATGATCTCGATCTTTGCCGTAACCGTATCGACTGCATCTACAATATAATCATATTCATCAAACGGAAATTGATCTGCATTTTCCGGAAGAAAAAAACATTGATGCGTGCGCACATCCACATCCGGATTGATGCTGAGCATCCGCTCCTTCATGACATCAACCTTGTATTTACCGACCGTCGGACGTGTCGCGATGATCTGCCGATTGAGATTAGTCAGACAGACCTTGTCATCATCGATCAGGTCAAATGCCCCCACACCGCTGCGCACAAGTGCTTCACACACATATCCGCCGACACCTCCGATGCCAAATATTGCGACTCTGGACTGCGCGAGCTGCTGCATCGCCTGCGCCCCGAGCAGCAGCTGTGTTCTCGAAAACTGATTTAACATGCTGTTCCCCTTTTCCTTTTTTCTGACATCCCACAAGACCTGCCACCGGCAGTTTCTTACGGATGCATGACAACACAAAGGCAGACACCCACCTGAGTATCCGCCTTTTTATCCTACCTGTTCGGTTGGTTTTATAAATTTTACAATCTCTGGTCGATTCTGTCAATAGTAAATCCCCATAGAAGCCAACACTCATAACTCTCTGAACAACTCATCAACCGATATATGAAAGATCCTTGCAATCGCATAGATCTCCTTATCCGTTGCGATCCGTACCTGTCCCTCGAGCTTGGAAAGTGATGACAGATTGATGTCAATACCCATCAACTGCATATTGATGGCGAGCTCCTTCTGGGAGATATGCTTTAATTTGCGCAATTTTGTGACAGATGCACCCACCATATTCTTATCTCCCAACGGCTTTTGACGCGGTTTCACCGGATCATCCTCCCTTTGACGTACAAAACTCGTATCTTCCACGACCCATTCTACCACAGTTTTCAAACCACTTCTACCCATGGTGAGCAAAATCCGTTATCGGAATGAGGTACGAGTGAACAGTAACCATTGGAAATCCCGTGTGCTTGTGCTAAAATGAACCTACAATATCTATAAGAAAGCAGGTTCAACATGAATAGTCTTGTAACGGTTGTTTTGGAAAACAGCAGGCGCTATCCCGAGAAGGATGCGCTGATCTTCGGCGGGACACATATCACTTACCGACAGTTTGCGGAAAAGATCCTCACTTTTTCCGATTATTTAAAGCAAAAAAAGGTCAAAAAAGGAAGTAAAATCGCAGTCGAGGCGGATGATTCGATTTTATTTTATACGGTTTTTCTGGCAGTTCAGCTCCATGCCTGTATCGTTCTCCCACTGGAAAAAGATATCTCGCTGTATCATTTACAGGAAATCTTAAAATCCCAGAAACCCGCGATGGTCTTATCCCAACATACCGGTGAGATCCCGGCAGCCTTTTTCTCTGCATCAGGCGGACACGAATTACCGGAGGATGAGCCACTGGCGGAGACACCCGCCGCGATCATATCCACGACCGGTACAACCGGAAAACCTGTTACGATCGTACATACAAACAAAAGTATGTTATCCACTGCCGTCACCTATCTGAGCCGCGTTCCGATGACAGAGTCCTGCATCGTATATACTGCCGTTCCATTTCATCTGGCAGGCGGATTCCGCCGGGTGTTGGCAGCATTATACGTCGGTGCAACCAGCGTCATATCAGACCGCCCGCTTTCGATCGAAACGATTTCGGATGCGATACACACCTACCATATCAACTTTTTATGTACGGTAAACTCGGACATCAGCACTTTATTTAAGGGAGAGAAAGAACAGACAACCGCCATCTCCGAACAGATCAGAATCGTTGAAACCTATGCCGGCAGGCTGACTGCCGCTACGGTCATGCGTTTTTATCAGAGCTATCCGCATTCTGTCCTGTACAATGTATACGGTACAACCGAATCCGGCTGTCTGCTCGTAAATAACACTGCTGAAAACCCTTCGGACTCCTGCATCGGAAAACCGACCGAATTAGCGGATATACGCCTAGTTGACGAAAACGGCCAGCCGGTCACACAGCCCGGAAAATACGGCTATTTCACGGTCCAGGGTCCGATGAATATGCGCGAATACTACAAGCGCAAGACGCTGACCAAGCAAGTCCTGACGGACGGTGTTTTGAAAATCAATGATATCGGCTATTTTGACGAAAACGGTTACTATTACTATGTAAGCCGTGTCGGAGATATTATGAATGTAAACGGCTACACCATCGTTCCCGATGATATTGAGACGATCGCTGCTGACTATCCTTATATTGAAGACTGTGCCTGTACCTGTGTGGAAGTCTCCGACATCGGTCAGCTTCCGGTTCTGTATGTCGTAACGAAAGACGGGTATAATAAAAAAGATTTTCTTGACTTTCTGATGAGTCACATGGAGGCATATAAAATACCTGCTGCCATACGTGAAGTGTCGAATATTCCACGCACAACAACAGGTAAAATCATCCGAAATGTATTGCCGATGCTCACCACCATTTGATCATCTTTGTGATTGATTTTCTTAATTGTATAAACTCCGGGTCAGATACATTTCTCGGATACGGAAGCGGATTTTCTATGATCTCTTTGACTGTCGTCGGTTTCTGCGACATAATCATACATTTCTGTGAGAGATATACTGCTTCCTCGATATTATGGGTGATAAACAGGACGGTGCTGCCTGTCTTCTTCCATAGTTTCAGCACTTCATCCTCCAGATAGTATCTGACCTTGATATCCATCTGCGCATACGGTTCATCCATCAGCAGCAGATCGGGATAAACCGCAAAACTCCTGCCAATCACCACCCGTTGTTCCGCAGACACCGATAGATCTCTCGGATACAGATGCCTTTGTTCCTCCAGACCGATCATGCGCAGAATCTCATCCGTCCGCTCATTCATCGTCCGTTTATCCATTTTTTTCAGCTTCATGTTAAACTTGATGTTATCCTCTACCGTAAGCCACGGAAACGTAGACGGCTCCTGAAACACAAAACTGATATTATGCTTTTTCGGGTCTGCCGGCACATTGTCGATCAGTATCTCCCCGCTGGTCGGTTCGATCAGTTTGACAAGCAAATTTAAAAATGTTGTTTTTCCGCAGCCGGTCGGTCCGACAATACATACAAAATCACCTTTATTGATCTCAAAGGACACGTGATCCAATACGGTCAGATCATCAAATACCTTCGTTAAATCTTTTACTGCTATCTTCGGTTGTTCTGCCATATGTTACTCCTATAACGCCAAATCCATCTGCCCGGTAATCATCGTCCGGAATGCCATGAAATCATCTGACGCATTGTTTCTCGGACGTTTCAGTTTCGGAACAAATTCTTCTACTACCCGCGACGGCTTATCGGAAAATAGTAAAATCCGATCTCCCAGATAAATTGCTTCTTCTATATTATTTGTCACAAACACCACCGTCGCCTTTTCGGTATTGCGCATGCGCAGCAATTCATCCTCCATCTGGTATCTTGTCTGCGCATCCAATGCCCCGAACGGCTCATCCATTAAAATCATGGAGTGTCCCATCGCATATGCACGCGCGATACCGACCCGCTGCTTCATTCCACCGGACAACTGCACCGGATAACTGTGTGCAAAGCCATCCAGCCCGACCAGATCAATGTATTTCTTCGCAGTACGGCTGCGCTCCTTTTTGCTCACACCGCGAAACTTTAACGGCAATTCTACATTTTTTTCCACAGTCTTCCAGTTGTACAGCGCATATTTCTGAAATACAAATCCCATATCGGAATCATCGTCTTTAAATGTAACATCGCCAGTATCTGCCGGTTCCATCCCTGCCATAATATTTAAAAGCACGGTTTTCCCGCACTGCCCAGGTCCTAAAATAACCAGAAATTCATTTTCATAGACGTCAAATGACACATCATCCAGAATTTTTTGATCCCCGAATGATTTGGAAATATGACGCACCGCTATTTTGCACGCATCTTTGACCATAAACAAACCTTCCTTTCTATCGCATTCAAAAGCAGCGTAAATACCGCGCTGCACAGTGCGACTAAAATAATTCCTATAAAATCAAGTGCTGTATCCGACGAATTTTTCATACTCTGGTTGATGAGAAATCCGATTCCTTCTTTTGCCGCAATCATTTCCGCCGCCACCAAAGACATCCATCCGGTCGACAAGCCGGTCTTCATACCCGCAAAAATTGCCGGGATGCTGCTCGGCAGCGTGATCTCTGTGAGCATCTGCCACTTGTTTGCACCCAGCAGTTTTCCTGCCTTTAACAGCAAGTCATCGGTCTGGCGGATACCTTCCTGTGTATTGATCACGATCGCCATAACGATTCCGATAAAAATAATAATATCTTTGGAAGTATCTCCCATAATGCCGACCCACAAAACGACAATCGGAATCCATGCCAGCGGCGGGATGGGACGGATCACGGAAAACACAGGCCACATGATCCGTTTAAATGTCGGGAAAATACCAAAGGCAATGCCAAGCGAGACTCCCACCACACATGCCGCCACAAATGAGACAAATATACGCCGCACGCTTGCCCACACATGCATCCAAAGTGGTACACCCATGATTGGATGTCCGATTAACCTGCCAAACCGTTCAATCGTATCTACCGGTCCTGCCAGACTCGCATTCCATATCGAAGCCGCCCACCACAGCCCCAGCACGCAGATAACCGATAACACTGATAATAAACTGTATCTGTATGTTTTATTCATTTTTCTACCTGATGTCTTTAATGCTTTTTCCACGGTATCACCTTCTTTTCCAGCAGCCCCAGCAGTCCAGTCAGAACACCACCGATAATTCCGATAACCAGCATGCCCAGCAATACAATATCCGGTCTGGATGCCTGCCGTCCCTGCTGGATCATATAGCCAAGTCCTACCGATGAAGCAATCATCTCCGCTGCCACCAGCGTCGCCCATGCGCTGCCGAAGGACACCTTGATGCCGACGAACACCATTGGCAGTGCAGACGGTACACCCACCTTAAAAAACATCTGCATCCGGCTCGCTCCCGCTGTTTTTGCCACATTCAGCAACGCGGGGTCGGTCGACTGGATACCGGTATAAGAATTGATGACGCACGGGACAAATGCTGCCACAAAAATGATAAACAGCTCTGATTTCATACCGATACCGAATACTACAATGACAATCGGAATCCATGCGAGTGGCGGTATCGGCCTTACGATCTCAAAAATCGGTGAGAACAGCGCCTGAAAGGTTTTGAAAAATCCCATGAGCAGCCCCAGCGGTACACCGATCAGGCAGGATAACAAAAATCCTGCCAATACCAGCTTCAAACTGGTTGCTATATGTACTAAAATCGTATTTCCATCCGGAACTACATTGCTGAGCTTATCGATAAATGTCATACATAGTGTGTAGGGTGCTACCAGTTTGTCAGTTGATACAATCCCAGATGATACGACAAATTGCCAGATTGCCAAAAACACGATGATACCGCTACAGCTCAGTAACATATTCTGCCACCGCGGACGTTCTTTTTCCTGATACATGATTCTAATCCTTCTATTCTAATTCTTTTATCGCCTGCTTTAAAAATGAATCGTCTATGAGTTTATTTTCAATCAAAGTATCCGCATCGCTTTGCTCTATAATCTTATTTTCAACCATGAAATCCGCGATCTCCAATAATGTCTGCTCCACATTCTTGTCCTCAAAACGTTGCAGTTGCTCGTCGATGGATAGAATCGGCTTGATCTGCGCACTGTAAGCCGCTACATTCTCACTGCACTCACCATATTCATTCTGCCACTGATACATGACCTGATCGTAACCATCCTGATCACCTTCATACTTTTTCTCCACCTGCAATACCCCGCGCAGCAGATCGGTCAATTCCTCTGCATGATTCTCACAAAAATCGTCTGTCGCAATCACCACATCAATCAATTTTTTCCCTGTATCCGCACAGGTTGCTATACAGGTATATTCATCAGGATTCTCATAAAATACCGACCATTGCGGATCAAATCCCACAAAAATATCCCCCGTGCCCGATGCAAAAGCTGACGCTCCCGACGCACCTTCCATATTGATCAGCTCGATATCGCTTTCTGTCAGATTCATCGTCGCAAGCGCTGCCAGCAAAGTGTAATGACTG
>CALBJL010000075.1 GCA_937893485.1 uncultured bacterium
CTGAAGTTTGTAAGCATTCCGCCTAACCATCTCTCATTTACATAGAACATTCCACAACGCTCAGCTTCTGTTTTGATTGCATCCTGAGCCTGTTTCTTTGTTCCTACGAAAAGGATTGTTCCACCCTGTGCTGTGATATCAGATACAGCATCGTAAGCTTCATCTACTTTACCTACAGATTTCTGTAAGTCGATGATGTAGATACCATTTCTCTCTGTGTAGATGTACGGAGCCATTTTAGGGTTCCATCTTCTTGTCTGATGTCCGAAATGAACACCTGCCTCCAGTAACTGTTTCATTGTAATTACGCTCATTTTTTTACCTCCATTGGTTTGTTCTTCCACGAATCTCTCTCCATTATTCCACCTTGCGGCACCGAAACAATGATCCATTCGTGTGTTTGTTAATCATAAGCTTTTCAAATATAACATAAGCGCCTGCATAATGCAAGCGCTTATTTCAAAAAATAATCATTTTTTACTTTTCGTATCCTTTGTCTGATCCGTTTTTTTATCATCATTCCGCTCGGTAATCATCTTGACGATCGTATTGTAGTCCGCATCCTTCGGTATGATATAGGTTCCAGGCTGGATCAGGCTGTCATATCCGCCCTCCGACAAATATTTGTTAAAATCATCGGCATCGTCAATGACCCCGGCACGTTTCAGCTTTTTGCATACATCATCCGAATACTCGCCGCCCACGATCGACAATTCCACCTGTTCGATCGTCTCCACATTGTTCTTATCGGATTTGTCTGCCTGATCCGTCTGATCTGTTTGGTCGGATTTTCCCACATTTTGCGATGTGTCTTTTCCGTTATTCTGCGGTTTTGCTTCCGGTGTCTGCACATCTGCCGCATCCTTCTGATCCGAAGCTGCCGCCTCCTCATCCAAAGCTGTACCATTCCCGGCATTCTCCACCGGATCGGACAGCTTTTCACTGTCATCAAGTGCATCCGGCATCACCATGCCAAGTGCTGCCGCCCGTTCACGGATCTGGTCGTCCGTCAGCGTCTCATTTTTATGAAGCGCAAATACGATCATAAGTATCACTGTCGTTACAATGATGCCGATACCCATTCCACGCAGGTAATACTTTAATTTCACTGTTCTTCTTCCCCTCTGTATAGCTCAATGATCAGTTTAACTTCCCCAAAACCGAGTCCGAAATTTCTCGCAATATCGGTCAGATCCTCTCCGGCGTGATACCGCTCTAAGATCTGCTCCCTGACACTGACAGGTTCCGGCTCCGGCTCCGGCTGCTCTGCCGGTTCCTCCTGCACAGGCTCTGTATCGACTTCCGGTTCTTCACCCTGTACCGCTGCTGTCTGCGCTTGGGCAGCGACCGGCTGCTCTTCCGCCACAGGCACGACTATCTCCGTCACCGGCTGTTCTCTCAGTGACTGATAATCACCGATCAACGCCTGTAACTCGTCCATCGTCTCGTTGAGCTGCGTATGCTTGTCTCCCAGCATACTGTAGAGGAACGTTACCTCATGATTCATTTTTTCGAGCTTTTCCATCACAGAATCCGAATACTCGCTGATCGCCATGATCTTTTCATTGGTATCCCGTTCCATCGTGCGCTGCACCTGATCGACCGTCAGATCCATCGCATCATCAACCATATCGGACACTTTCGACTTCGCAGCTTCCAGTTCCCGATCCACGATCATGCGCAGCTCATCCTCGCTAAGCTCAGCAACCTTGTTTACATCCGCCGGTGAGAGCTTTTCCGTGACAAAAAAACTGCCAACCAGAAATACGACACCGATCAATAGCAATACAGCTTCCACTCCTGTCATTGTCTCTCTCCTTATCGATCAGACTGTCATGTCAAAGCCTCCGGACATTCCCTTGATGCGGACATGACCATCATCTCTCTTTTCCTTTTTTTTGTCTTTCCTGTTCTCACGGCTGCCGTAATATTCGTTTTTGCCGCCGTCTCTGGCATCAAAACGATATTCCTCGCCAGCCGGTTCATCCTTCGCCGAAACCTGTCTGGCAGCCGCCTCCTCATGCTTTGTCACAGTCACAAACGCCTGCTGCTGATGCAGCACGGGTCTCTGATCCTCATGCTGTTTCACATTCGAAACATTCTGCTGATTCTGCATCATTCCATTGAAATCTACCGGACGTACAGACATATTTCCTCACCTCTAAACCTTTGCTAAGATACCCATATAACTCCCCATTGTCTTTTGCAGCTTCGACAATGCCTTTGTGTGCAGCTGCGACACCCGCGACTCGGAGACCTCTAATACCCTGCTGATCTCCTTTAACGTCATTTCCTCATAATAATATAACAAAATGACCTTCGACTCTTTCTCAGTCAACTGTTCCATCGCTTTTTTGAGCATTTCCTTCAGTTCATTCTGTTCCACCAGTTCTTCCGGCTGAATGAAATGGGAATTGCCACGTGTCTCCATCACAGGCTCAGTGCCCTGCTCGACATACTCATTGAGTGACACCACATTTGTGATCTTTAGCTGTGACTGCCATCCGAGCAGCTCATCCTCACTCAGCCCGAGCTCGGATGCGACCTCCTCATCGCTGGCGGTCTTTCCCGTTCTGGTCTCAATCACACGGATCGCCTCATCAATCTTTTTCTGCTTCTGGCGTACCGTGCGCGGAATCCAGTCCATCTTTCTGATCTGATCTAAGATTGATCCACGGATACGCAGGGACGCATAGGTCTCAAACTTGACATCCTTTGTTGTATCAAACTTATCAATCGCATCAATCAGACCAAACACCCCATAGCTGACCAGATCTTCATATTCTACATTATATCCGAGATACATATTCAATCTGCCTGCTACCAGTTTCACGAGCGGCGCATATTCAATTATGATCTGTTCCCGCAGCTCCGGTGTTTTTGTTTTGCGGTAATGCTCCCAGAGCTGTTCTTTTGATAATGTCTTCATCTGCAACCGTCCTATTTTGCTGCTAATTGTTCGTGGTCACGTTTATTTATCCGTATGATCATCCTGATATTCATCATCAGACATCGCCATCTCGTCAATCAGATCCTCGTCCATATCCATGTCCTCATACTCGCTGAGCGGGTCCTGCATAACCTCAAACCCTTTGTCAAGCAGAAGCTTAATGATGCACCCAAACAGATAGAATATGACCAGCACCAGCAATTCCGTCTTTACAAATTTTCCAAAGCTGTAATGCTGGCAGATACTGACAATACACGTTATAAATCCTGTAATCAACATCACAATCGCAGGAACCGGCTTTGTATTCATAGAAGCCCTCCTCTGTATCAGACATCTGTGTCTGTATCCTTTGTCAGATTGTCTTAACTGACTTTCCGACTGCCTTTATGATATAGTCACCATTCGAACAATTCAGTTCGACGGTTCTTCCGTAATTGAGACCGGTATCCTCCGCTAGAATTGGAATTCCAAGCTCCTGAAGCACTTTTTTCGATGCAATCGCGTTCTTTTCTCCGATATTTCCAACCGATGTCGTTCCCGATACCTCGAACATCTTTGCTCCTCCGGCGATTTTTGCCACAAGCCGTCTTCTCGGTACTCCGAGCGCTTCCATCTGGCGAACCAGTTCCACGATACCTGTATCTGCAAACTTTGCTATATTAGAATTATTTCTGATTCTTGTACTGTCCGGCAGCATAATATGTGCCAGACCACCGATCTTTGTCGTCGAATCCCACAGGGCAATGCCTATGCAGGAACCAAGACCAAGCGTAGTTAATGAATCCGGGGCCTTCGCTGTCTTTAAATCAGCCATCCCCACCTTGATTACGACTCCCATATGTATATTCCGTTTCCCCTTTAGAATGTAATTCCGAGTGATGAAAGGAGCTTATCGTAAGAGTCCTCATCCGGTAACAAAATGAAATAACCTTCCATCATCACTTCATCCCCAAACTCTGTCTCGATCAGTAATGCATTGTCACCAAACTGTCCAAACTGAATCGCCGGAACACTGAGGATCGATGCTGCCATATCTACGGCAATATACGGAACGGAAGGTGTAATCACCAGATTGGTCATCGTAGACAGCGCAGACAGATAAGAGCCTGCAATGATATTTCCAATCTCCTTCATCGCAGACAACTCCATCTCAGAAAACTCACCTTCTCCTTTATCGCCGCCCATACCGCCCATCAGACGGTCAACCAGATAATGTGCGGATTTCAGACGCATCAAAAACATCATACTGCCGGAAATATCATTCTGCACCTCCAAAAAGATGCCGACAATGATCTCTTCCTCCGGACAGATCGCCGATCCGAGATCCTCAACCGCTTTCAACTCGACATTTGGCACTTTCATATCAATCGTCAGGTTGAGCATGCTTGCAATCGCCGTTGTCGCATTTCCCGCACCAATATTTCCAAGCTCGCGGAGTACATCGATATACATACTGTTTACGTTATCAAATGAAAATTTACCCATAAAAATGCCTTTCAATATTTAATTCATAGGAAGGAATTTTCTATGAATCAAGAAACAATAGATTGTCTGTATATATGCAGACAATCTATTGCCGTTTTATTATTTAAAATTTTCCTCTGTCATTGCATTGATATCAAACAATGAGATCAGATCATCACCGTTCTTTCCGATTCCGTTGATATAAGAATGCTTGTTTTCTTTCGCATCATGGCTGGGCTTATCAATCTCGCTCGCACCCAGATTTACTACCTCACGAACCTCGTCCACAATCACTCCGAGTTTGCCTTTCTCTTCAATCTTTAAAATAATGATACGGCTGCTGTTTGTAAACACATCATCCTCAAATCCCATCTTCAGGCGGATACTCATAACCGGAACGATCTCACCACGCAGGTTGATGACACCCTTAAAATAACTCTGCGCCTTCGGCACACGAGTGATCTTCTGCATACGAACAATCGTATCCACATATCCGATATCAATTCCATAGATCTCGCTGCTGAGCTTGACCGCAATGAACTGTTTTTTCTCTTCTGTTACATCACCATTTACTTGAACATATGCTGCCATCTTTTACGTCCCCCTTACATCAGTGTATTCACATCAAGGATCAGCGCAACTTCTCCATCACCGAGAATCGTTGCTCCGCTGATGATCTTGGTTGAATTGTCGATAAAGCTGCCGAGTGATTTGATAACGATCTCCTGCTGACCCATCAGATCATCAACAACAAGACCAACCTGCTTATCACCTCTGGAAATAATAACGATGGTCAGACTCTCCTGTTCTTCTTCCTGAGGTTCAATATCCAGTATCTGATTCAGGCGGATAATCGGAATCACATTACCACGCATGTTGATGACTTCCTTTGCCTCCACATACTTGATGTCTGTGATCGGAATGTCCTCAATACTCACGATCGAACCAAGCGCAATCGCGTACTTTTCATCACCGATAATCACCATCAATGCCTGAATGATCGCCAGCGTCAGAGGCAGACGAACTGTAAATGTAGAGCCCTCGCCAAATACGCTCTTAACCTCCACATCGCCACCAAGTGCCTCAATATTTGATTTTACGACATCCAGACCAACACCGCGACCCGAAATATCTGTGATCTTCTTTGCCATAGAGAAACTCGGCATAAACAGAAAATCAATAATCTCTTTGTGTGAAAGATTTTCTGCCTGCTCCGGTGTCACGAGTCCTCTCTCAATCGCCTTGTTCTTTACAGCCTCTGTATCAATACCATTACCATCATCGCCTACCTCAATGATAACGTTGTTTCCTTCCTGGAATGCCTTCAGGCGGATCGTTCCTACCTCAGGCTTTCCGCGCTCCTTACGAACCTCAGCACTCTCCAGTCCGTGGTCAGCAGAATTACGCAGCAGGTGCTGCAGGGGATCGCCAATCTGATCGACAACGGTACGATCCAACTCGGTTTCCTCACCGCTCATGACCAATTCCATCTTTTTATTCAGGGTTCTCGACAGATCGCGGATCATACGGGGGAACTTATTCACAACGCTCTCAATCGGCACCATTCGCACCTTCATGACAGACTCATGCAGACCTGTCGTGATACGCTCCAGATACTCAATCTGCTCCTGATAGGACTGGTTCTGCATACCGACAACATTGCTGGCGCTGAGTGATACCAATGAATTTTTCGCAATGATCAACTCGCTGACCTGATTCATCAATGCATCCAGTTTCTCAATATCTACACGCACGGTACGGCTGGTAACAGGCTTTGCTGCCTGCTTCTTCTGGGGTACATTCGGTTTAGACGCTGTCTTTGCCACCGGTGCGGGTACTTCTGCCTTCGGTTCTTCGACCGCAGCCGCCTTCGGCTCGGACTCCGCTGCATGTTCCGGTTTCTCTTCCTTTAAAAACTCTTCGGTAATCTCATCCGCCACTGCATTCTCGATCTCTGATACTGCTTTGGCGGCAGCGAGTACCTTGTCCAGTTCAGCATCCGTTGTAAAGAAGATGCTGAAATCATTCTCAAACTTCTCGTCTTCGATATCCTGTGAGCTCGGTGAATATACAATAATCTCTGCAAACTCTTCAACTGCTTTAAATACAAGAAAGGCACGTGCAGCCTTCAGCAGACAATCCTTGCGGATATAAACGGTCATGCCGTAAACATGATGTCCGCTATCAAGCGCCGCCTGAAGCTTCTTTTTATCTGATTCATCCAGCTCTACTTCTGAAAAATGTTTGCCATCTGAGGACTCTGCCGCACTCTCACTCTCTGCCGGAGCAGCCTCTGCCGCAGTCTCCGGCTCACCGGATGCATGTGCCGCCTCTGCCTCCGCATGCTCTAAAAAACCATTCAGCTTGCGGATGATTGCTTCGTTATCGTTTGTTCCCTCATCGGAGGTTTCTTTAATATTTTCAAGGTATCCTTCGATTGCATCCAGACATTGGAACAACAGATCAATCATGTCACTGTTTACTTTGATCGTATCATTGCGGACTTCCTGGAACACGTTCTCCATGTCATGCGTCATATGCTGCATGCGTTTGAAGCCCATGGTTCCTGCCATTCCCTTTAAAGAGTGTGCCGCACGGAAAATCTCATTAACAACATCCTTATTATCCGGCTCCTGCTCCAGCGCCATAATATTATCACTCAGGCTCTGAATATGTTCCTCGGTTTCATCAATAAAAATCTCTAGATATTGGCTTACATCCATGTTATTTTACCCCCACATTCTTCATGATCGTGTTTGCAACTAATTCCAGTGGAACGACTTCATCTACCAGCCCTGCCTCGGCAATTGCACGCGGCATACCATATACAACACAGGTCTGCGCACTCTGCGCAATCACGTGAACCGTTTTTCTCTGATCAAGCTGCCGGATGCCATCCGTTCCGTCTGCACCCATTCCGGTAAGCACTACACATACGATGTCATCATACTGACTGTTGATCAGTGATTCATATGTGACATTTGCACACGGGCGAAGTCCTCCAATCGCCGGTGCATTACTCAGATGTACCTTATGTACACCGGCGGTGCATACGATCTCCATATGTCTGCCGCCCGGCGCGATATAAACCCTGCCCTTTTCGAGCACATCGCCCTCTGCCGCTTCCTTGACCTGTACCTTGCTCAGCGTATTTAACCGTTCAGCCAGCGACTTGGTAAATCCTACCGGCATATGCTGCACAACAATCATTGGTGCATCCATATCCGGATCGAGCAGAGGAATCACGGAATGCAGTGCCTTCGGTCCTCCGGTCGAGCACGCAAGTGCCACCAGCTTTTTTCCCTTGCACGGTGACATCTTATGGCTGTCCGCCGTACTGCGCAGATGTATCACCGTCTGTGCAGGCGCAGCCTGCGAACGGATCATCTCCGTATAAAGTACCGCCTTAAGCATACCGAGCAGCTCATTGCGGAAATCCCTGCCCTTTGCCTCGATGATATTCTGGGGCTTTGTCACAAAATCGACCGCACCCAGCTCCATTGCCTGCAAAGTGACTGCCGCATCTCTGGTCGTAAGCGTGCTCACCATAACAACGGTCGCCTTAATATGTTCGTCACGCAGACGTTCCAACAACTGAAGTCCATCCAGACGGGGCATATAAACATCCAACAGCACCGCATCGTACCTCTGTTTTTTCAGCTTCTCATACGCTTCCAATCCATCCCTGCATACATCGGCCACCTGGAATTTTTCGTCTGAATTGATTATATCACAGATGACGCGTCTCATGAGTGCAGAGTCATCTGCAACTAATATGTTTTTCTTCATAAACTAGACACCCATATCCCTTTTTCTGATCTTGCGGTCCTCATCAAAAATATACTTAATGATCGCCTCGCGCAGCTTACTTCCCAGATGGATGTACTCTGCGCGCGTCTCATACCGTTCCATATTCGGTGCGGCTTTCCTGCAGGACACAATCGATACTGCTACCCAAATATCCTTTTCCATATTTTCATTGCTCAATGTCATATGTACCGCCAGATAATCACCTTTCGCATGTTTGCGCTCGGTAATAAACCGGATGCCGCCGCCACTGATATCCACAATGACCGCCTTTGTCTCAGTCTGCGCAATCTCCGGGTCCTGTACGCGCTGCTCCAGCCGCTGTCCTGCCAACGTCATTGCATCGTCGTGGCTCAGCTCATATGCATCCATACCGATGATGCATTCCAAACGGAAATACTCCCGGCGCTGATACTTGGCAAGGTTGGATTTGAGCACGGCTTTTACCATGAAAAAATTATCTTCCTTATAGCGGTCTGTCACCTGACAGACTGCCCGGTACAAGCCTTTCTTTGTATAAAATATCAGCTCGTAGCGCGATCCAAGTGAAAGCAGTATGATCTTTCCTTTGTACATCGGCATCTGGATCACCAGCTCCCCGTCGTCATCGACTCCTTCGAGCTGGCTCACGAGAATCGGCATCTTTTTTCCGTCGTATTTTTTGCGGTCATCTTTTTCCAATGAGCAGATGTCTATTTTATTTCCGATTTGTAATATATCCTGTATCATTTATGTGTTACCCCGCATACGCTATTTTCGATTCAGAAAATTATAGATCATGCGCGAAAATCCACCTTTCATTTCATAATATCTGTTCTCGCCGCTGATCAGACTCTCCGCAATCTTTTCAAATGCCTGTGCAGAAACAGATTCCGGATCGTAAATCGATACGACCTGCTGCTGTCGGACAGCTTTCTCAATCACCGGATCCTTCGGCACCAGTCCCAGATAGTTCACATTCCAGTTCAAAAACTGCGACACAACGGAATTAAGCTTGTCATAAACCGCCTGTCCGTCTGCCTCCGAATGGACTTTGTTTGCGATCACATTGATCACCGTGTCCGTATAGTTAAACTGACGGCTGCGATCCAGCGTCTTGATCAGTGAATAGGCATCGGTTAGTGAACTCGGATCCGGAGTTGTAATCAGTAGTACCTCCGGGCTTGCGATCACAAACTCCATGACATTGTCAGAAATCCCGGCTCCTGTGTCGATCAGTATGATGTCTGCCATGGAATCGAGTTCAGACAGCTTACCGACCACACTCAAGATCTGCTCTCTTGTCAGATTGTTCAGTCCGACCACTCCGGAGCCTCCCGACACAAATCCGATATCCATCGGTCCGTTCGTGATGACATCCCGTATCGCCAGTCCCTTATACAACACATCGCTGAGATTGTATTTCGGAATCGATCCGAACATCACTTCCACGTTCGCCAGTCCCATATCCGCATCAAAAATAATGACCTTCTTCCCAAGCCGGCTCAGCTGTACCGCCAGATTGACTGCCGTATTTGATTTTCCCACACCGCCTTTTCCGCTTGTGATCGTGAGCACACGCGCCTGTGGTGCCTGAGTGGAATGCTGCATTTTCAACACATTCCGCAGTCCTGTAGCCTGGTCCATATCATTCTCCTCCTAACAGCTTCTTTACGATTTCCTGTGACTGGAATACCGTGATATCATCCGGCACATTCTGCCCGTTGGTCGTGTATGAAATGTCTGCATCCGCATACAGCTTAATATTCAACAGATTGCCGTAGGCACCTGTTTCATCCAGTTTTGTAAAAATCATCGAAAAATCAGAAATACTGCGGTACATATCGCAGATTTCCTTCAGATCCCGGTACTTTGTCGTCGCCGACAATACCAGATATACAGACTGCGGAACCGAAGCGTCGAGCGTCTGTAACAGCTTTTTGGTATCCTCCCGCTGAGCATTGTTTTTGTGGGAAAATCCGGCGGTATCTACAAAGATCAGATCATAATCCGACATTTTTTCCACTGCCGCCGGAAGCTCCTCCGGTGAATACACGACCGCCAGCGGTGCCTCGAGAATATTTGCGTATGTCCGCAGCTGCTCTGTCGCAGAGATCCGGTACGTATCCGCAGTCAGGAATGCAACACGCCTGCCCTGCTCTACCTTAAATTTCGATGCAATCTTGGCAATCGTCGTCGTCTTTCCGACACCTGTAGGACCAATAAAAAAGATCACCTGTGAGCCTTTCTCCACCGGTTGGATCACCTTTGGATTGCCAAATTTTAATATCATTTTCTGATACACATTCGAAAGAATAAAATCCATGCTCGAACCGCGGCGCACCGCTTTCATGACATCGTCGAGTATCTGATTGATATAGATCTCATCAACCTCATTATCAAGCAGCGTCTGGTAGAGCATCCGGAAAATCTGCACACGCTGCGCATCATCCTCTGTCTGTACCGGATCATGCTCCATGCCTTTTTCCCGCTCGTCCGCATCATCTGTCAGTTTTTTTTCAAGAAACTGCTGCAGGTTCTCCAGCCGTTCCTCAATCAGATCCGTATCGCTTTCCGTGTTCTTTCTTTCTAAATTTTTATTTTCCGCATTTTTTTCTATGTAACCGGTCTGCTGGTTCTGCTGCGCTGCATGGGCGCTTAAAATATCACCGACTGCACGTGCCGCCTCCGAAATCGGCTCTGACACCGACACGGACGGTCTGGTCAGGCGTGAATCAGCATCCGTCATTCCCGGCAGTTCAATCTGTTCGTCGGCAGCCAGATCAATTCGTCTGCGCTCACTGCTTGACGTGGCAGCAGCGGATGCCAGCTCTTTATCCTCCATCGCGGCTGTCACCTCATAATAAGAAGTCTTTAAAAATCCAAACAGACCCTTCGGCTTGACAACGCGCACATTCATGATGACAAGTCCCTGACCCATCTCATTTCTGGCTTTCTCAAGCGCTTCCTCTTCTGTTTTTCCCTGAAATTTATTTATCGTCATTATGCGGTCACCATCCCAACAGATTCTAATTCAACATTGGACTCTATCTCATTATATGATACAACGATCAGATCCTTCAAGTATTCTTCTGTCAATTTTTTAAAGTACATACGGACAATCGGTGAAGTCACAACAATTGCATTCTTTCCGAGGTTCTCAAGCTTTTTCACCTCCGCCTCTGTCGCATCAATAATCGCACGTGTCCGTGCCGGGTCGAGCGTCAGATAAGCGCCCTGCTCGGTCTGTTTGACAGCGCCCATGATCTCCTGTTCGATCTTGGGATCAAGCGTGACAACACTCGTCTTTTCATTTGGCGTAAAATACTTATTAGAAATCGCGCGTTTTAAGCTCTGGCGCACATACTCCGTGAGCACATCCGTATCCCTTGTCGTTGTCGCATGATCTGCAAGCGTTTCAAAAATCGTAAGCAAGTCCCTGATGGAGATACCCTCTGCCAGCAGATTCTGTAATACCTTCTGGATCTCACCCGTACTAAGCAGCTTGGGTACCAGCTCGTCGATAAGCACCGGATTGTTCTCCTTGACATTGTCGATGAGGTTCTGAACGTCCTGTCTGGTGAGCAGCTCTGCGATATGGCTGCGGATAACCTCCGTCAGATGTGTCGCAATGATAGACGGCGGATCGACAACCGTATAACCCAGACTCTCCGCGCGCTCACGCTGGCTCTCCGTAATCCAGATTGCCGGCAGATGGAACGACGGCTCAAAGGTCGGAATACCTGTGATCTCTTCCTCCACATAACCAGGATTCATCGCCATATAGTGATCAAACAGGATCTCCCCCTCTGTCACCTGAATACCCTTGATCTTGATAATATACTGGTTCGGGTTCAACTGGATATTATCCCGCAGACGGATGATCGGCACAACCGTACCCAGCTCAAGCGCGATCTGCCTTCGGATCATAACGACACGATCCAGCAAATCACCGCCCTGGTTGACATCGGCTAACGGAATAATACCGTAACCAAACTCCAGTTCAATCGGATCTACCGATAAGAGCGATACCACGTTCTCCGGTTTGCGGATTTCCTCCGCCTCAGACTCTGCCACGCCGGTCTCCTCCTCAATGCGCTCAACATCCATCGTCTTATTCATATTGATACCTGCGATCAGGAAAATGCCTCCCATACCAAGACACAGAAACAGATTTAACGGTGTGAACACACCGAGGAAACAGATCACCGAACCTACCATAATCAGTACCTTTGGGATGCCAAACAACTGACCGATCAGCACCTGTCCGAAATCTGCCTCCTTGGATGCTTTTGTGACGAGAATACCGGTCGCCATGGAGATCGCAAGTGACGGAATCTGTGAACTTAATCCATCACCGATTGTCAGAATTCCGTACTCCTGAATGGCATCCTGAAAACCGAGACCGCTCCTGGTCATTCCAAGCACCGTTCCACCAATTAAGTTGACAAACGTAATGATCAGGCCTGCAGCCGCATCTCCCTTTACATACTTGGTCGCACCATCCATAGCACCGAAGAAACTGCTCTCCATCTGTATCTTCTCACGACGTTTTTTTGCTTCTTCATCTGTGATCGCTCCGGTATTCAGATCGGCATCAATCGCCATCTGCTTACCGGGCATCGCATCCAGTGTAAAGCGTGCCGTTACCTCAGATACACGCTCAGAACCTTTATTGATAACTACAAACTGGACAATCAGCAGGATCACGAATATGATTGTACCAATAACCATATCGTTGCCACCCACGAAACTGCCGAATGTTGTGACGACATTACCCGGATTTCCCGACTTTAAGATCAGTCGTGTTGACGACACGTTCAGCGAAATACGGAAAATCGTCGTGAACAACAATAATGTCGGAAAAAATGACATATCAAGCACTTCCTGTACAAACAGACAGTTGAACAGGATCACCAGTGCAATCGAAATATTAAAAATCAACAGCACATCGAGCAGTGCTGAAGGAATCGGCACAATAAAAAATACAATCGCTGCCATCAGATATAAGGCAACACCTACATCCGCGCCACGTTTCATCATGCGTATTTCCTCCTTTCCTCCCGTGTCATTTGTATGTTTCTTCTAAGTAATAAATCCAGCAACCCGCTACACCTGATTTCGCGCGCGGTAGACTGCCGCTAAAATCTCGGCAACCGCCTGATACAACTCCGGCGGTATCTCACGTCCGATCTCCACATTTGTATAGATCATACGAGCAAGCGGCTTGTTCTCTACAATCTCTACCTTGTTTTCCTTCGCAATCTCCTTGATCCTCTGTGCGATCAGATCAGCACCCTTTGCGAGCAGTACCGGTGCCGTACCGGTGCCCGCATCATATTTCAGCGCCACTGCATAATGTGTCGGGTTTGTAATGACGACATCCGCCTGCGGCACATTCTGCATCATACGCCGTCTGGAAGCCTCCTGCATCCGCTGACGCTGTTTGCCCTTGATCTGCGGATCGCCCTCGGAGTTTTTCATCTCATCCTTGACTTCCTGCTTGGTCATCTTCATATCTTCATTAAACTTGTGCCTCTGATACACATAATCGACTGCACCGACCACGCAATAAACATACGCGATCTTGAGTCCTACGTCAATAACAATCGAACCGATCTGTGCGATTGCCTGATTTAATGTGACATGATACAGCAAAAATATTTCTTCCGCGTGTGACCGGACTGAGGTATAGGCAATGACCGCGATCATGATAATCTTCACGAGAGATTTTAACAGTTCAAACAGCGAATCCTTTGAAAACATCCGCTTGAATCCATTAAGAGGATTAAATTTATCAAGCCGGGGCTGAAGTGGTTTCGTGCTGACCTTCCATTTCACCTGAACAAGATTACTCAAAAATGCAATCAGAAAGCCTGCTGCAAAAAATGGACCTGCCAGTTTCAAAGACCGCAATGCAACATGCTGGATATAGGACATGACCACAGTAACCGTCAGTTCCTTTGCTGCCTCTGTTTCCGGAATTTTATTATATACAACCGAAAAGACTTCTAAAAAAGTCAATCCCATCGAAGCAGCCGTCATTTTCAGCGTCAGGAACAGCCCGACCAGCATAATTGCCTGATCCAGTTCCCGGCTTCTGCACACCTGTCCTTCGCCGCGGGCATCACTCAGCTTTTTGGATGTCGCAGGCTCTGTTTTTTCTCCACCCGGTCCATCCTTCGCAAAAAACTGCAGGTCATATTGAATAGAAATCGTCTGCTCAGCCAGCTCCATACATCCCCTTTACCATCATGCGAAGCATCGTTTTGATCTCATCACTGATGAGCACCGCCGCCCGCGGCAGCATAAGCACTGTCACTATGAACACCGCATATCCGGCAAAAATCTTAAGCTGGATACCAATCGAAAACATATTCATCTGCGGCGCGACCTTTGCCATAATACCAAGAATACAATTCATAATCATACAGCATGCAAATACCGGCAGCATGATCCGAAAACCAATGATCAGCATATCCGTAACAAACTGCACCATACCATTCACAAGATATTTCCACTGAAAGATCTGCGCATTGACTGGAATCAATGTAAACGTGTCTGCGATCGCCTTTATAATATAACGGTACAGATCCGAAATCAGCAGCAAAAGCATGATCAGATAGTAATACAGATTACCGGTCACGCTCTCCTCTGTGCGTGTGAGCAAATTATACTCCTGCGCCATAGACAGACCAATCTCCATATCTATAAGCTGACCGGCAAAGCCTATGATGTAGGTGCTGCAGTTTGCGGACATTCCGACCAAAAGCCCTGTCAACGCCTCCTTAGCGACGATGATGCCGTATTCCAGCATCCCGTCATAAGTGACCGTTCCGGGCATTGCCTGCGCTACCAGTATCGCCAGTGTCGCGGAAAATCCTACCTTTACGCGCGTCGGTACGCTGCCAAGTCCAAAAAAAGGTGCCACCGCAATAAAGCTGGCGATGCGCACCAGTACCAACAGATAATATTCAAATGTAAGTAATGAAAATGTATAATTGATCATCCGATATACAAGCTAAAATTATTCCACAACTGTGTCATAAACTCTGTCATTTTTTCCAGCATCCAGCCACCGGCTAACATCAGTGTCAGAAATACCGCTATAATCTTCGGCACAAATGTCAGCGTCTGCTCCTGAATCGATGTCACCGTCTGA
The DNA here is from genome assembly GCA_937893485.1 of uncultured bacterium. Lineage (GTDB taxonomy): Bacteria > Bacillota > Clostridia > Lachnospirales > Lachnospiraceae > W0P33-017. The sequence goes on from CALBJL010000075.1 coordinate 15,363, forward strand.
AAAATACTGATTACCAGACCAATGACCAGTGATACAAGCAATGCCGGTGCCGAGGTAACGATAATTGTCGTAAATGCCTGCCTTGCAACGTCTAAAACTACACCTTCGGATAACATATCCCATCACCTATCCTCTCTCATGTGACTAATAAAATGTTTTCACAAGATTTCCGATCACCAGATCCCATCCATCTGCCAGAATAAACAGCAGAATTTTGAATGGCATCGAGATCGTCGTTGGTGGCAGCATCATCATACCCATTGACATAAGGATTGATGACACGACCATATCAATAACGATAAACGGTATATAAATAAAGAATCCTATGATAAACGCACTGCGCAGCTCACTCACAATAAAACTCGGGATCAGCACAGTTGTCGGAATATCATCGTTCGTCTCATAAGTCACGTTCGCAATGTCACAAAACAAATCAACATCCTTGCGTTCGGTATGCTGGTACATAAACTCACGCAACGGATCCATCGCTGCCGTGAGTGCCTCCTCCTGCGTGATCGTACCCGCATCAAGCGGCTTGATCGCATTCTCATTGATCTGCGTGAACACTGGAGACATAATCATAAACGTCAAAAACAGCGCCAAGCCGATAAGTACCTGATTCGGTGGCGTTGTCTGTGTGCCCAGCGCTGTACGCAGGAAATGCAGTACAACGATAATTCTGGTAAAGGATGTCATCATAATCAGAATAGAAGGTGCCAGCGAAAGAATCGTGAGAAGCAAAACGATCCGTACAGTCGCAGACATCGTTCCATTTGAATTATTATATATCACTGAAAGTCCGTTTACATCGTCACTGCGGATGTCAGACATATCCTGATCCTGCTGGGAGGTCAGCGAGCCTGCATTATTGGGCAGATCCGTCGTAGACGCATGCACAGTCTCTCCCGTCAGGGACAATACCAGTGTCGACGATAACACAAAGAGCGCAACTATAAACGAAACGAAACAATAAATCTTTTTTGCCTTACTTTTCATGCTTTTTCTTCAATTCCTCCAGTATCTCCGAAAAGCCCTTTCCGGCTTTTACGGAAATCCCAGCCTCTGTATTCTGAGGCAATTCCTGTAATTCTTCCCGTGTAAGTGTGGCAAGCAACATCATCCGGTCCTTGCTCACACCCACAACCAGATACTGTTCCTTTCCGGCACGCACGATCTGCACATACTGGTTATTGGAAATCCGGATCACCTCGATCACGGCCAGATTTCCCTGTGCCGTCTTTGTCTTCTGATAACCGGCGATCCAGCGTGTTACATAGCAGGTCAGTACCAGCACAAAGAGGAAAATCGCCAATACCGTGATCAGTTCGATCACACTATTCATAAAATTCGTTGCTGCTAT
>CALBJL010000076.1 GCA_937893485.1 uncultured bacterium
GCTATGTGTGCGAAGGACACCTACCGAACTGCCACTGGCAGTTCGCCACGGATGCATGGCAACATCGAGCCAAGTCTGAAGAAACAGCGAGGCACCGCCGGGCAATCGGAGCAGCTTGTACAGGATACTACTGTGAACGCAGCCCCCAATCACATGTTGCCTGCGGGAGCTGCGACCTCATATAAATAAGCTGTTTATGAAGCAAAAAAAGGATGAGACAACGTCCCATCCTTTTTAGTATGCTGCTTCTCAGCTATATTATGTGCCCTACTTTTCCTGTTCGCGGATAATATTCTTCACAACATCAACCTGCTTGCGGATCATTTCCGTCACGGCATCCTTATCCTTCGCCATGATCCCACGGTAGATCGCCTCATGCTCGCGCAGCAGCTGCTCATGGTTACTCGGATTTTTCAGATATTCTACACGATACCGGTACATCTGCTCCCTCAGATTATTTAACATATTGATCAGCTTCGGGTTGTCTGTCGCCTGATAGATCACATCATGGAATTCCACATCCGCCTCTGCCATGCGTTTGAGATCCCCGCTCTTTAGCGATGTCTCAAAGTTCTCCATGTTTTCACGCAGCTTTGCGACCTCCTCATCCGTGATCTTATCGCACGCCACCTGTACCGACAGCTCCTCCAGCGCCTCGCGGATCTCAAGCACATCCTGCATATCCTTCTCTGTCATGCCTGCCACGATCGCGCCCTTTCTGGGAATCGTGATCGCCAGCCCTTCCTGCTCCAGCATCCGGATCGCCTCACGGATCGGCGTGCGGCTCACTCCGAGCTTTGCCGCCAGCTGCAGCTCCATCAGGCGCTCGCCCGGCACCAGATCCCCGCGCAGAATCGCCTCGCGCAAAGTATTAAATACCACATCCCGAAGTGGCAGATACGCATCCATATTTAACTCTAACTGATCATTCATTTGTTTGTCTCCTTATTAAACGGTCTCGTCACGTAGACCTGTCTGGCAAGCCCGCTGCCGCGAACCTGTTCCCTCGCTATATATGCCTGTTCCTTATCCGAAAAAATGCCAAATACCGTCGGTCCGCTGCCGCTCATCATCGCAGCGACCGCACCATGATCCGTCATCAGCTGCTTGATCTGCGCGATCTGAGAATGCATCGGAATGGTCACATCCTCCAGCACATTTCCCATATGTGCCGCCAGTGATGCCAGATCCTGCGCTTTCAGATCCTCTATCTGCGCGTCAATCGGCGGATGGGGCGGCTGTGCAAGTGCATCGAGTGCCTGATAGACCGATTTCGTAGATACACTCACCGGTGGTTTGGCGATGAGAATGTAGCACTTCGGCATCGGTGGCAACGAGGTCAGCTCTTCTCCGATCCCCTCAGCGAGTGCCGTCCCGCGAATCAGACAAAACGGAACATCCGCGCCGATCTGCAAGCCGTATTCCATCAGCCGCTGCATCGGTATGCCGAGCTTCCACAGCTTATTGATCCCGTATAGCACGGCTGCCGCATCCGTGCTGCCGCCCGCCATGCCCGCCGCGACCGGAATACACTTGTGGATGAGCAGATCCACACCCGTGACCTGCGGGTAATCCTTCTTTAGCAATTCTGCCGCCTGATAAGCAATATTATGATGATCTGCCGGCAAAAAATTCAGATTCGTCGCAAGCGTAATGTCCTTATGCGCCGCTTTCCGAACCGTTACCCAGTCATACAGATCGATCGTCTGCATGATCATACGCACCAGATGGTAGCCATCCTCACGTACACCGATCACATCCAATCCGAGATTGATTTTTGCCAATGCTTTTAAATGTATGACATTCGCCATGTCCAAATCCCCTGTCTTGTATGTTGTCTACTGTATTTTGTATACAATCTGTCACCACTATGTTACAGTTTTCCGAAAAAAAAGTCAACTATGACTTATATTTTCCAAACCATCTGACGATATACATATAGAGATACGAGAACGGATTCTAGTATTCCACAAAATATCGGGCACAGCCCGCATACCACGGAGGGTGATATTATGAGTTTAAATCCTATTACAGCTACTGCTGCGGCTGCTTACACACAGCAGACCGGCACAGCAAACACAAAATCAACCAAGCAGACTGACAAAGCAGACGCTGCGACAGCGGCTGCAAGCACCAAAGATACCGAAAAATCAGAAACTACCAAAAAAACTGACAACGATACCGCAGTCATTTACGAGAAGCATGTCTCTAGCAGCACAGGCAAATCGACTTCACACGCTGCAGTCATCGCACAGCTGAAGGCAGACAGCGAGGCACGTACCGCACAGTTACAGAGTCTGGTCGAGAAAATGCTGGCAAAGCAGGGACAGACACTGGCTACCGCAGACGATATGTGGTCTTTCCTTGCAAAAGGCAATCTCAAGGCTGATCCCGAAACGATCGCACAGGCACAGAAAGATGTCGCAGAGGACGGTTACTGGGGCGCAGAGCAGACTTCTGACCGTATTCTCTCCTTTGCAAAGGCACTGGCAAGCGACGATCCCGAAAAAGCTGATGAGCTGCTCGAGGCTTTCAAGAAGGGCTACAAGCAGGCAACCAAGACATGGGGCAGCGATCTTCCTTCCCTGTGCTCTGATACCTATGATCTCGTGGAGAAGAAGTTCAGCGAGTGGAAAAATTCTACAAAGGATGCTTCTGATACATCTGTAACAGAAAAAGATGCCTGAGCAAGCGACCAGACATCTTCACAGTGCATTTAGAATTGTATTCCGAGGAGACTGATCAAGAGTCCCCAGATCACAGCTAATACATACAGCAGGCAGACAATCATCAGGTTCTGTCTGCTGTTTCTGTTTAACCGGAACAGCACAAGCAGACCGACACCCGCGTTTGCCAGCAGCCCTGCCATCATCATTCCCGCGCCGATCATTCCGTCCACATACAGGCTCGTAATGACAACGGACGATGCACAGTTCGGGATCAGACCTACGAGCGCCGCGATCATCTGTCCGAGCAGCGGCTGGTTGGAAAATACACTTGCGAGCGTATCCTCCCCAACGAAATGGATGAGCGCATTCAACACCAGTGATATGATGATAATATAAACAAAAATCCGCAGGGTATGCTTACATGCCGACACAAACACACCATCCTCACAATGGCAGTGCTCCTCCTCGCAGACCGTATGAATATCCATATCGCTCTCTGCACGGTGAAGTACCTTATGCAGAAAGATCTCGATCAAAAAGCCACTGATCATCGCAATCAGCATCTTCACGCCGAGCAGCTTTAGTATCGTCGCCACAGGCACTGCCGATGACAACAGGATCGGCAGCATCTCATCCGATGTCGATAAGTAAATCGCCAGCAGCGTGCCTACCGTAATTACTCTTCCGGCAAACAGGCTGGAGGCTGCTGCGGAAAACCCGCATTGTGGTACAATTCCGAATACCGCCCCCACAAACGGTCCTGCCTTATCAACCGCAGAGATTTTCTCAAGCAGGCGATCCCCCGCCCGATGCTCTAACAGTTCCATGCACAGGTACGTCAAAAACAAAAACGGGAGCAGCTTCACGCTGTCCAGCAACGTATCCATTATAATTTCTAACATAAAATCTTTCTGTTACCTCTTTCTACTTTTTCCCCTGATCCTTTTTCTCATCCGGAAGTGTCACAAGCACCGTCTCAATACGCTTTTTATCCATCGACAAAATCTGAAAACGCACACCCTCAGCTGTCTCATAGCACTCGCCAACCTCAGGAAAGTGCTCTAACAACTCCAGCAGAAAACCGCCCAGTGTATCCGAATCCTCCGATTCATAGTGCACGCCGACCAGGTCACAGAAATCCTCCAGATTCATGGATCCGCTCACCCGGTACTCTTTTCCCTCAGTAATCACCTCATATTCTGCCTTTTCATCCAGATCGTATTCGTCACGGATCTCCCCGACGATCTCCTCCAACAGATCCTCCATCGTAATAAGTCCCGCCGTCACGCCGTACTCATCCAATACGATCGCCAGATTGACCGCATTACTTTTCATTTCCATAAAAAGCTCATAGGTATTTTTATATTCATAGGTAAAGAACGGCTCCCGCATGAGCGCGCGGATCGAAAAATGCTCCCGGTCACCCTCATATGCCAGCACATCCTTCATGTTGAGAATACCGATCACGTTATCGGTCGTCTCCTCATACACCGGCAGTCTGGAAAAATAACTCTCACGGTAGATCGCCAGCATTTCCTCATAGGTGCTGTTCACATCGATAAAGCACATATCGATACGCGGGATCATGACCTCCTTTGCGCGGTCATCACCGAAATCAAACAGATTGTGAATCATGTCGCGCTCTTTATCCTCGATGACACCACTCTCCTGACCGACATCCACGATCGTGCGCAGTTCTTCCTCTGTCATCGCACGCACTTCCTCACCCGGACGCACACCGACCAGACGCAGGAACAGCTGTGACAGCCGGCTCACAACAAAGATCACCGGTGTCAGTACCGTCATCAGCGCCCATATAATATGACAGAAACGCAGCGCCAGCTTATCCGCCCGCAGCGTCGCAATCGTCTTGGGTGAAATCTCTCCGAATATCAGTATCAGCAGCGTCAAGATACCTGTCGCGATACCGGCTGCCACACTTCCAAACACCCGGATCGCCAGTGAAGTCGCCAGCGAAGACGCAGACAGATTGACCACATTATTTCCGATCAGGATCGCACTGAGCATCTTGCCGGAATTTTCCGTGACCTTGAGCACTTTCACAGCGCGCGGATCATTTTCCTGTGCGAGCGTGCGCATGTATATTTTATTACATGTCGTAAATGCGGTCTCTGCGGATGAAAAAAACGCGGACAGCGCCAACAACACAACTAAAATGAGTAGCTGCCCTATGTCTGATTGGTTCATATATCCCTCCCGAAAAACTTTTCCAAACATTCTATCGTGATTTCATCACTCAAGAATTTCGCCGTTCGTCAAATACAAATCAATTTGTATTTTTCTCACTTCCGCTCATTCTATCATATTTCTCTGCTTTCTACAATGGAATTTTTCAGCTTTACAATCCGGCTGGCGCTAAATACCGCGCGGTCCAGCCCGCCGAAAGACTCCCTCGGGTCAAATCCGGTGAACAACTGCGCCCCCTGCGGCATCTGATACCAGTCCTCGTATGCCACATACGGAAATTCCAGCCGAAGCCTCATCTGTTCCCTACGCCTGCGTTTTGTCTCATTCATCCCATGCTGCAATTCATCCCTCAGATCATCCAGCTCCTGTGCGCTCCACGCATACGGATACTGCCCAAACTGCCAGAGTGTCACAGCCTCCCATGCCCGCAGCGCACAATCCTCATCCGTCAGATCGTATTGCATGCGCAGCAATTTTGCATACTTTTCCTGCATATCTGCCATGCGTATGACAGAAGATCCGTCATCCTGCTGTGTCTCAACAACATCCATCAGCGCATCCTCCGCGATCCGATCCATCTTTCTTTCGTATACAAGTCTTGTCGTATACTGCTCCGTGAGCCCCGCAATACGCAGGTCACGCCCCAGAAACAGGCAGACAAACAGCGCCGCAAACAGGATACAGTAGTCAGTAAGCCTCATATTTCACCGTCCCTCCGTAGCGGATACCCACCGTCCGGTCAGTCTGCCCCGCCAGCAGCACAAAGCCTGCCTGCCGCTCTACCGTCACCGTCAGGAAATCTCCCCGCTGAAACAGATAGCGATGTCCCTGCTCCACACAATTCCAGATGTCGTTCTCATCGCGGAATGTCTCACAGCGCACGTAGCCGCCATCCGCCTCATCATAGACGTACTCCGGCTGTTCATGTGTGATCTGAATCCGGTAGCTTGCCGATTTCTGCGCCAGCGACCCGTACAGACTGCGCAGCATCCGCCCGCTCACATATCCGGTGTTGCAGGTGCTGTCCACAAAATGAGTCACCTCCGTGAGCAGATAGAGCTGTTCCGCTGTCTTGGCGCGCTCGTTCATGTAGACGAGCGGCATGCCGAACAGAACGATGACTGCCAGAAACAGGCTCAGCACCTTTCCAAATATATCATTCATCCATATATGCCTCCCCGGTCACTACCGCGCCGGGCTGTACCTCCCGCAGCGCGTCAAACAGCCCATCCACCGCTCTGCCATCCAGCAGCATCACGCTCACCGCCAGCACAAAAAATGCCGCCGCTGCCGCCAGATACAAGCCCTCTGTCACATGCTCCATACTTCCTCCTACTGCTGCACAAATGACAGCCCCGTGATCGTTCCGTTTGCATCGCGCACGACTGCGCCCAGAAAGCGTCCGGTCGGATTGATATAGCCCGCATTGGACGGTGTCTGTGCCCGCTTCACATCGTTTGTCGAGACTGCCCCGAGACTTCCGTCACCCTCATTAAACTGGTAAATATAAAAGCTCGTATTTTTCTTGGTCTGCACCTTAATGCCGATCATTTCGTCACTGAATTTGCGGATCACATTGATCACCTCACTGCCCGACACCTCGGTATTCTCATACATCGTCTTTGACGTATCCGCAAACTCCGCCTGCAGCTGGTGGATCTGACCTGTTCCGCTGCTGGCAGTATCAGACGCCTCGCGCGCAATATAAAATCCCAGACTGATAATAATACATGTAATGATGATGCCCGCCGCGAGCATCAGTCCTTTTAAACTGTTTTCCATCGATCTTCCTCCCATAACACGCCCTGCACGGGCTAATATTGATTCAACTGCGTCAGACCCTCCAGCACAAACGGCACGACCAGCCGCAGCACCAGAACCGCAACAAACGGCAAAAATGCGATAATACGCGCAAAGGCAGCCTTTTCCCGCTGCAGATCGAGCGCCTTGCGCTTAAAACTTTCCATATTATAAGCGCGCTCATCCTCTACGTCATGGAATACCTGTGCGATCGGCAGATCGTCACACGCCAGCAAGCCATCCGCCAGCTTTTTTGCCGGCTCATAGCCGAGATCATCCCCCAGCCGCTCCAGACTCTCCCTCCTGTGATAAGAAAAATCATCCACCGCACGCTGCAACGCCCGCGAGAATACCACCGAAAAACGCTCCATCTGCCGCAGCAGCTCTTCTACCGTAATCTGGCTGTAATGTATGACGATGAGCACCAGTGTCTCAAAGCGGAGCGTCTCCTCCATCTTCTGGTACTCCACGCGCGCCCGCAGGATGATGACACGCGCATCCGGCAGAAAATATCCGATCAGCGCTGCCGCGGCAATCAGCACAAGCGCTGCCGGTATGCTGCCGCCCGCTCCCACACGCTGATGCGCACGTACCAGCCGCGAACCAATAGTCAGCACACCCGCTGCCGATGCACACATCCACGCGCGGAGCACCTTTTTTACGAGAAATTCCCGGATATTCCCATAGCCCTGCAGGACCTTTAACTGTTCATTTTTCTGTAAATAGCGGCTGTAATGCGCCGCGATCTGCCGGTCGACCGGAATACGCACGGCAGGAAGCTCCAACAGCCGCTGCTCGATGGTATGCCGCCTTGCATCCGGCATGACTGGATATTGCAATTCCTGAACGGTCACCACACAGATCACCGTCAGCAGAAAACAGACCGTGAGCGTCACAAATCCATAGCTCCCCACATAAAACCGGTCGAGTGAGGCGCTGACCGAATGACTCCACCACTGAATCGGCACACATACAAAAAACGGCAGAAACGCAAGCCCTGTCAGCCCTAAAAACGCATAATGCCCCTCCTGCCTGCGCAGCAGCTCGATGCGCACTTCCTCCTTGATATAGCGGATATTGTAAACAAACAGCGAAACACCGCCGACCTGCAGATCCCCATACGTGCGTATCGTATGGCACAGCGAAAACAGCAGCATCACATACGCATTTTTGCGCTTTCCAGAGCCATAGACCTGACCTTCCGCGCGATCGTGTTCCAGCGCATCGGTCAGTTCGAGCAGCTCACGCCGCAGACTGCCGCTGCACGTATGGCAGCTCTGCTCCAACGCCTCCCGCATATCCGCACACCGCGCATACTGCTCTGCCAGCTCCAGCAAGAAGTGCTCCAACTCCTTCAACATGGTCTCCTGCACACGGCTGGCGCGCCTGTTCGCCGCCACGACCAGCCAGACGAGCCCCAGTATGATATTCAGCACCCAATTATATCCCAGCAAACCGAAACTCCTTTCTCTCCGCCTCACTCATCCACCGCTCCATGCGCAGTCTGGTCTCAGCATCCAGCCGGTGAAGCTGCCGGTATCCGCCATCCTCATATACAATCAGATCGACGAGTTTATAGCCCTCCGGCAGATCCGGCCGGTCACAGATCTGCGTAATGCGCTCCACATACCGCCTGCCCTCACGGTCGAGATGCAGATGCACATCAAAATTCACGACCTGAACGACCTGCTCAAGCGCCACATGCTCATTGGAAAAGCTGCCCTCCCCCAACAGGCTGTTGCGCAGCGATAAAATCAGCGCCCGCGTCGTCTTGGCATGATGCGTGAACAGTGTAAAAAGCGACCCAACCTGTCCGCTCTCCACCATCCACGCCGCCACACGCGCCGATGCGACCTCGCCGATAATACTGACCGCACCATCCGTCTTTTTCTGCAATTCCAGCCCTGCCCAGCCGTCGATCATGGCAGTCTCGCGGAACGTCACGATATTGCGTTTTGGATACCATCTGCGCAGATGCAGTTCAAATGCCAGCTCCAACACCCGAAGCGTATACTCCGGCGGGATGCTCTCCACCAGTGCCATCAGAAGTGTCGTCTTGCCGCAGCCCTGCATCCCTGTGATCCCGACCACGACACACCCTTTCATCAGCCATTGCAGCAGCGAAATGACAAGCTCCGCTCCCGGCTGGTCAAACAGCTCCACGAGGCTTCGTCTGCCGCCGCAGTCCAGCTTGCGCACAAAAAACATCCAGCTTTCCGCGAAATCCGGCCGTGCAACGACCACGCGCGAATGATCCGCCATCTCATGCACCAGATAGCCGCGCGCCCGCGACAGCTCACCAGGCTGCTCATAGCGGCAGATATTGCGGCAGATCCGCTCCAGTTCCCTGTCCGTCTGAAAATCCAGAAAAGACAGGTGCACACTGCGCCCATGATAAAAGATCCACACGCTGTGATGGTCGCCCTCCGCCCCCGACACGCCGCCCGATACGCCGTCTATATACATATCCCGCAGTTCGTCTATGATCCCCAGCCCCTTGTAGGCGCTGTATACTTTCCATGTTAAAAGCTCCGTTTTTTCCACGAATGATAACGGTCTGCCGTGCCTGTCAAACACCTCACGGATCTGCACATCCGTGATCTCGTTTCTGTGACCGGACAGCAGCCGGTTATCTTCGATGAGATGGCTCATCGCCGCCTGCCCGTATTCCTTTTTATACAGATAGAGCAGCCGGTCGAACAGATACTCCGGATTATTCTGCGCACTGTCGCGAAAATAGAAGGTGCGGTCAATATTGTTCTCATTCAGGCAAAACAGCCGCAACAGGCTCTCCTGCATAAATTCCAGCACATAGGACTTTGCCAGTGCATCCCCTACCCCGCAGCGCAGCAGATGCTCCCGCAATTCCTTTTTCTGCCGTTCCAGCCGGTGAAGCTGGCGCTCATTCAGGCGCAGCTCGTACAGGTTTTCCCGCAAAATGCGGTTCACATGCTCACCCATCCGCTGTACCATCTTATCCAGCGTATAGACCTGCGTCCGCCCATTCCGCTCACCGGCTGTCTGTGTTGTCTCATTCACATCCACCCACCTCCATAATCAGATTGGACAAATGCCTCAGCTGTTCAAAAAAATGGGCATTTCTGCGCGCATTCTGTGCGCCTCCGTTCCGCTGTATAAACCGGTTGACCTTTCCGTGCATACATGCGTGTGCAAAGCCGACATTGGATGACAGATTACAGATCCGGTGTCCGTCTACGCGGTAGATCCGCTGCAGATTGTCCCGGTTGTATACCTGATCATCCATATAATTTGACAGCAGATACACAACGTTTTTACGCATGGCAAACGGCTGTGCAAAAAACAATTCCAGTTCCTTCTGCTGTCCGCAGAGGTTCACGACAACGACATCTGCCAGCTCCATCATACTGCCTGTCAGCCCATCCTTCACCGTGCCAAGATCCATGAATACCATATCTGCACATGCCTCAAGCTGCGCCAGTATCCGCCGCTGCAATGCGCCGGTCTGTGCCGGATAAAGTCCCGGTTTTTCCCGCGCGCCGCTCGGCAGATAACACAGCCGCCCACCAGATAACGGCACGAGTGTCTCACGGATCACCGCCTCATCCAGCCTGTGATGCTGTTCCTGCCAGATCAGATAGTCCATCCCCTCCAGCGCATAGTAGGTACTCTCCTCGTGCAGCATCGCATGTGCCTCCCACGGGCGGAAAAACAACTCCAGATCCGAACCGCCCTCCTTGGGCTGCACACAGATACCGCTCTTTTGTGAGTGGAGCGTCAGATAGCTCGCCACTGCCGTCATGCTGCTGGTCGTCCCGCAGCGGTGGCTGCCTCCCCAAAACGCGATTTTCATGCGCACTCCCCCTTTCGGGCGCGCCGGTAGCTGCGCCAGATCACAGAGATCTCACATTCCGCCAGCTGTCTGCACATCCGCACGAGCAGCTTTTCAAACGGCAGGGACAGATGCACAAAATTCCGATAGCCCTGATACTGCATACCAAACCGCACGGCGACATCCTCCTCAGCGAGCGGCAGCACATACGAATCGACCAGAAAACAGTTTTCCTCGCACAGCATTGCCAGAATATGCTTTGCACTGACCGCTTCTGGACAGACATCGCGCAGAATCACGTTCATCGGCAGCTCCACGCGCTTCATCAGCTCCCGGTAACGCGCAACCTGTGCAGCCGCGCAATCCATCACGAGATAGATCTCGCTGCAGATCCTCAGTGCATCCTCCATCGGCCACACACCCAGATCCACGAGCAGATAGTCGTACTCCTTGTCCGCCCAGCAGTCCGGCGGAACCAGCCGCTCATAATCGATCTTCCGGTAAGTGACCGTATGGAGCTTTTCTGCCGGATGCGGAATACAGTAGTGCATCGCCTGCTCATAGGAATTGTCTACCACACACACACGGCAGCCTGTATTTTGCAGGATCGAAGCCACATAGAGACAGATGTCTGTCTGCCCAATGCCAAACAAACCTATTATTTTCTTTTCAGACAATCAAATACCTCCGTCAGATGGTTGTCTTACGGTTTGGAAAATTCTGCCGAATGGCAGATGAAGTTTTGTATACGAAAAAAGATATGCTAATCATAGCATATCCTTCCCGTTTGTAAATAGATTTTATACTTTTTTAAGAATTATTTTTAACAGTTCAGCCCGCGCCATTCGCAAAGACGCCTTCCGGCGTTTTTCCGAGGATCGCCGACAGGTTGTCCTGAATGCCCTGTGCGACCGCTGCGTTGTTCATCGAATAGACGTGAATATGCGTGATTCCGTTTGCAATGAGATCGATGATCTGGTCGGTCGCGTAAATGATGCCTGCCTGCTGCATCGCTTCTTTATCGCTGCCAAAATGATCGACAATGTTGATGAAGCGCTCCGGCATATGACAGCCGGACAGTTTCACCGCGTTTTTTACCTGTGTTGCCCGCGTGATCGGCATGATGCCCGGTATGATCGGGACGGTGATGCCTGCCTCTCGCGCATGGAACAGGAAATTATAAAAAATGTTGTTATCAAAAAACATCTGCGTTGTCAGAAAATCGCAGCCTGCGTCTACCTTCTTTTTGAGGTTCAGAATGTCCTCGTGCTTGTTCGCCGCGTCCGGGTGTCCTTCCGGATAACATGCTCCGCCGACGCAAAATCCGCCAAAATCGCGGATCGTGGCTACGAGCTCCGACGCATAGTGATAATCTGTAAACGGCTCGCCGTCCATCCATGTCGGGCGATCGCCGCGCAACGCCAGCACATTTTCTACGCCGCAATCACGCATTGCTGCCAATGATTCGTGGATGGTTTGCCTGGTTGCACCGACGCAGGTCAGATGTGCGACTGTGGGAACATGGTACTGTTTCTGGATGCCCTCTGCGATCGTGAGGGTGTTTCCTGCGGTGCTGCCGCCTGCGCCGTAGGTCACGCTCATGTAGCTCGGCTGTAACGCTGCCACACGATAGGCGGCGTCCTTGACACTCTCAAAATCCGCGTCACTTTTGGGCGGGAATACCTCGAAAGAGAGAGTCAGTGCTTTGTCCTGCAATATGTTTGATAATTTCATGTGTATTTTGGTCTCCTTAGCTAGTTATAAATTTCATTAGGTGCTTGCAAAATTCATATCAGAGGTCGCAGCTCCCACAAGTGTGTCTGTTTTGCTTTCATTGCCCGAATCATTCCGCTGAGCCTCCTCAAAACAAAATTGTGTCAGCAAAGGCTTCCACAATTTGGAGTCTC